>SVKE01000045.1 GCA_015068615.1 Oscillospiraceae bacterium
CACTGTAATGCATATGACGGCAGCGCACGGGGAACAGAGACGCTCGTGTATAGCTTGGGAGGCAGAGCCGAGACCTATGCCAGGCAGATACAGTCGGCCATCGTAGCAAGGCTTGAGACGATAGACAGAGGCGTTAAGGCGCGACCTGAGCTGGGCGTGTTGCGGCTCACCTCTATGCCGGCGGTGCTCATAGAAACGGCCTTTATTGACAATGCCTCAGACGTTGCACTTTTGAAAAACCGGTCGGCCGATTTTGCGGAGGCAATTTTTGAGGGCGTGACAGGGGAAACGGCAAACGGAGAAAAGGAGGAAACGGACATGGCGCAAACGGTGATGAAGCTGCCGAGTGAGGTATATGTGCAGGAGATTGCACCTGCAGATTTTGATATTGTGGTATGCGATACAAGAAAGCGGAGTGTTGGCAGGCCGCGGTATTTCAATGCCGGTTACTTTGCCGCACAGGCAGACGGCAGCACGGTGCCGGTGGGAAATCTGGCCGGAGGTGGCGTGATCATCGCGCAGGCAAAGGATAATCCGAGCTGGATTAACGTATCGGGTCGGGCGCTGACCACGATTTACACCACAACAGACGGCGCGTGCGGTCTTGTAAAAACAGACAGCCTCGATGCCATTCAGAACCTAAAAGCAGCCGTCAGCGGCATCCCGATTATCGTCGGCGGGAAATATGTTTCCTATGATGAGATTACCTCGGAAGGGTATTTCGGTAACGAGCTCTACGATACCTGGCACGGCTTTTTAGGCATCCGGCATGGCAAGCTCTGTTATGTGGCTATGAAATGTGGGTTTGATGAAATGTGCTGGGCGATGGTGGCGCTTGGCATTTATGATGCCATTAAACTTGATGGCGGCGGCTCGTTTATTTTGCACGATGTAAAGGAGCTTATAGGAACAAGCGAAAACAGAAGAATCCATAACGTGGGAGTGTGGAAGTGATGATTTTTGAGAATGTAACCATCTGGATTAAAATGGCAGGCGGTGTATTGTGCACGGCTCTGACACTTTTGTTTGGTGGGCTTGATGCGGTGCTTTGGACACTTATTGCTTTCATTGCTCTTGATTATGTGACCGGCATCGTTGTAGCCGTTGCGAATAAGACTCTATCCAGCACAATCGGCTTTAAAGGTCTGCTGAAAAAGATGGTCATTTTTATTGTTGTAGCGGTGGGTCATCTGGTAGGCCAGGTAGTGGAGATGCAGGAAATTCGCTCATTTGTAATAGGTTTTTACATTGCAAATGAAGGCATTTCCATTCTGGAGAATGCCGGAAAGATGGGTGTATCGCTGCCGGAAAGACTTTTGAGCGTTTTGGAGCAGTTGCAGGAAAAAGAAAAATAGAAAAGAAAAAGGAGCTGTGAGGAAAAAATGGTATCACAGCCCCTTTTATTATTTTTTTTGGAAAATTACTTTTTCAGCTTAATAACTTCCTTCACCTGCTCGGCGATGTTCTTTGCCGTCAGACCGTATTCTTCAAGCAGAACAGCGGGCTTGCCGGATTTGCCGAACTTGTCCTGCGTGCCGACGCGGCGCATGGGCACGGGACAGTTTTCACAGAGTACTTCAGCTACGGCACTGCCCAGACCGCCGATGACATTGTGCTCCTCGGCCGTCACGATAGCTCCTGTTTCTGCCGCTGCTTTAATCAGGATGTCTTTATCAATAGGCTTAATGGTGTGGATGTTGATTACGCGTGCATGAATGCCCTGCTCAGCCAAAATCTTCTTAGCCTCCAGAGCTTCGGGAACCATCAGGCCGGTGGCAACGATGGTAGCATCGGTGCCGGCTTCAAGCTCGATGCCCTTGCCCAGCTCAAACTTATAAGTAGCACGATCAAACAGCTCCGGTACAGCCAAACGACCAAAACGGAGATATACCGGACCGTGATGCTTAATGGCAGCCTCAACGGCTAAAATAGCCTCGGTTGCATCGGCCGGATTTAAGATGACCATGTTGGGGATGGTACGCATAATGCCAATATCCTCCAGACACTGGTGAGTGGCGCCATCCTCACCAACGGAAATGCCGGCATGGGTAGCACCAATTTTAACGTTTAAGTTGGGGTAGCCGATGGAGTTTCTGATTTGCTCAAAGGCTCTGCCTGCAGCAAACATGGCAAAGGAGCTGGCAAAAACTGTCTTTCCGCAGGTGGCAAGACCGGCAGCGGTTGTCACCATGCTGGCTTCTGCAATACCGGCGTTAAAGAAACGCTCGGGGAATTTCTTTTTGAATGTATCGGTTTTTGTGGACTTGGAAAGGTCAGCGTCTAAGACGATCAAATCCTTATAGGTTTCGCCGAATTCTGCTAAAGCCAATCCGTAAGCTTCACGTGTTGCAATCTTACCCATTAGGCTTCTACCTCCAGTTCTTTGATTTGTGCGTCAAGCTCGCTGATCGCTTGATTATACTGCTCCTCATTGGGTGCATTACCATGCCAGCCGGCCTGGTTTTCCATAAAGGATACGCCCTTACCCTTGATGCTCTTCATGATAATAACGGTCGGCTTGCCCTTGGTAGCCTTTGCTTCACAGATAGCGTCATAGAGCTTTTCGGGATCGTGTGCATCGGTAACGATGACATGCCAGCCAAAGGCTGCAAATTTTTCATCAATGGGCAGCGGAGACATAACCTTCTCAATGTCGCCGTCAATTTGCAGACCATTGTAGTCTACAAAGGCCGTTAGATTATCCAGGTTATAATGTGCAGCAAACATAGCTGCCTCCCAAACCTGGCCTTCCTCCAGCTCGCCATCACCTAAAATGGAATACACGCGGTAATCCTTTTCATCAATTTTGGCAGCTAAAGCCATACCGTTTGCAGCACAGATGCCCTGCCCCAAGGAACCGGTAGACATATCCACGCCGGGAACACCCTTCATGTCGGGATGACCCTGCAGGTAACTGTCAGCTTTGCGGAAGGTAGCACAGTCAGCAACGGGGAAAAAGCCACGTTCTGCCAGCGTTGCATACAGTGCAGGTGAGCAGTGTCCCTTAGAAAGAACAAATCTGTCTCTGTCCTCTTTCTTCGGATTTTTTGGGTCTACGTTCATGACCTCAAAGTACAGTACGGACAATGCGTCCGCGATGGATAAAGAACCTCCCGGATGACCGGAGGAGGCGCTGTAAACAGCCGTGAGAGCATTTTTTCTAATCTTATTAGCAATGATTTTCAGCTCTCTGACTCTCTTCTTATCCACGTTTTTCGCCCCTTTCAAAATTAGTTTATGGGATAAATTTTAAAACCCTCGCCGGATACCGAGCGGGCACCGGAAAAGATAATAAACGCAGTAGGGTCGTGTGATAGCACAATTTCTTCCAGTCGTGTAAGCTCATGCTTTTTAACGACACACATTAGCATTAAACCATCATTTTTGGTATACATTCTCTTGCAGTAGAGGGCTGTGGCGCCACGGTCTAATGTTTCCATAGTATCCTCTGCAATTTCCTCTGCCTTAGGAGAAATGATGTATACCACCTTGGCAAAATTTGCGCCCTGAATCATCATATCCACCAAGAGACCGTTTGTAACAGCGGCAATGATTCCGTACAGACAGCGCTCCCAGCTGCCGGTTGCAAGACCTGCTGCCAGAATCACGGCGCCATCTATAATGAGCAGCCATTTACCAACATCAATAGACCGCACTAGCCTATGAATCAGTTGAGCCGCAATATCGGTGCCTCCGGTGGTGGCGCCAAGCAAGAAAATAATACCGAGTCCAATTCCCATGAAGGCCCCGCCGAATAGGGCACAGAGAATCAGATTCTCTGTAACAGGCGGGATGAGTGCGGTTACATCCGTCAGCACGGAAAACATAAAGGCGCCATACAAGGAGCGGATTAAAAAGCCGCTTCCTAAAAACCTAAAGCCCAAAAAAAACAGCGGAACATTTAGAATCAGCATCAGTGCGCCCACCGGAAAGCCGGTAAAGCTGTGTACCAAAATACCAATACCCGATAAACCGCCGGCAACCATATCCACCGGCGCGAGAAACAGGCTAATGCCTAAGGCGGCTAAAAGCGCTCCAAAAGTAATTATACCATAAATTTTCAAAATTCCCAATAGTTTTTGCAAAAAAAATCACCCCAAATTTAAAAATATGTAAAAAAAGAGTGATTTTCCTGCTACTAATCGTGGAATCGCATGGCGTCTATTGCTTTGTAGGCTTCCTCCATGAGGTGTGTAAGCCTGTCCGATTGTGCTGTTAAATATAGGTAGCCAAGCAAGCTTTCAAAGCCGGTGGCATAGCGGTAGTCCGTTACATCTGCATGCTTGGGCACGGTGGCAGAATGGGCATTACGGCCACGTTTAAACACCGCCTCTTCCTCATCGGTAAGGTAGGGGAGCAGCAGCCTTATGGCCTCGCTCTGCGCCTTGGCACGGACATAGCAAACGGCCTCCTTATGCAGCTTGTTGGCCGACATGTTGCCCTTTAAAAGAATTTTTGTGCGGATAAAGGTCTCATACACGCCGTCGCCGATAAATGCCAGTGCCAATGGGGAGTAGGCCCGGGCTTGGGCCGCAGAAAGGGCGGGTGAAAAATTACTGCTCATCCGATTGCCTCTTAATGTTAAGCTTCATGCCCTGGCGGGTATCCAATACCTCAACGCCCATGCCCTTTAATTCGTCGCGTAGCTTGTCAGACAGTGCCCAGTCCTTATTGCGACGCGCTTCGGCACGCTGGCTGAGCAATGCCTTCACCTCGTCGCTGACGGAATCCTCCTGCTTTTTATACAGAATTCCCAGAACGCCGCCCAATTCCTTCAGCTTGGTGATGGCTGCGTCAATGACCGCCGGAGCGGATTCTGCCTCTATATTTGAATTTAAGAACCTTGCCAGATCAAATAGCACCGAAATGGCGTCTGCCGTGTTTACGTCGTCGTCCATAGCATCGGTAAAGCGTGTGCCGAATTCTTCAAGCTGCGAAAGCAGAGCCTCATCCGCAGCGGTTAGACTGCGCTTTTGCGCTTTTGCCTGCAAGAACTCCAGATTATACAGGCAAGTGTATAATCTGTCAAGGCCGGCCTCAGACTGCTTTAAGAGCTCATCAGAGAAGTTGATGGCACTGCGATAATGCGCAGAGAGCATAAAGAAACGAATCACTTCGTAGTCATATTTATTAGAAACGTCACGAACCGTAAAGAAATTGCCCTTGGACTTGGCCATTTTTTCGTTGTTGACATTGATATATCCATTGTGCAGCCAGTAGCGTGCAAAGGGCTTGCCGTTGGCGCATTCGCTTTGAGCAATTTCGTTTTCGTGATGCGGAAAAATCAAATCCTGACCGCCGGAATGAATGTCGATGGTCTCGCCCAAATAGCGGTTTGCCATGGCGGAGCATTCAATGTGCCAGCCGGGACGGCCCTCGCCCCAGGGACTTTTCCAGGCGGGCTCACCTTCCTTTTTATTTTTCCACAGCGCAAAGTCCATGGGATTTTTCTTGCGCTCGTCTACATCAATGCGGGCGCCGGCCTCCAGCTCCTCTAAGGGCTGACCGGAGAGCTTACCATATTCACCAAAGCGGTGAATGTCAAAATATACATCGCCGTCAGCTTCGTAGGCATAGCCCTTTTCAATCAGCCGGCTGACAATGTCGATGATGGCGTCAATGTTATCGGTGGCCCGAGGATGAACAGTGGCCTCGCCAATGGAAAGACCCTTGGCATCTTTAAAATATTCTTCTATGAAACGGTCAGCCAGCTCGCGGACAGTCACCCCCTGCTCGTTGGCGTTTTTAATCATTTTATCGTCAATGTCGGTAAAGTTCTGCACAAACTTCACCTTATAGCCCCGGTATTCAAAATAGCGGCGTAGGGTGTCAAAAATAATGAAGGGCCGTGCGTTTCCTATATGAAAATAATTATACACCGTAGGGCCGCAGGAATACATCTTCACCTCACCGGGCACCAGAGGTACAAATTCTTCTTTTTTTCGTGTCATCGTATTATACAGCTTCATACAAAACCTTCCTTTGATAAATTTGTATGTATATTATTCTTGGTTTTCCTCCGTTTTCTGCGCCAGCTGCTTTTCCAGCTTGTCGAGTCGGGCCTGCAGGCGGCACAATTCCTGTGAAACCGGGTCGGGAATGTGAATCTGATCCAGATCGCTGATTTTTTTATCGCCGATTTTCACAATTCTGGCCGGTACACCCACGCAGGTGGAGTTCGGTGGCACCTCGCTGAGCACCACAGCGCCTGCAGCGATTTTGGAATTGTCTCCCACTTTAAAGGGGCCCAGCACCTTTGCGCCGCTGCCCACCATTACGTTATTGCCCAAGGTGGGGTGGCGCTTGCCGGTTTCTTTTCCTGTACCGCCCAGCGTTACGCCCTGATAAAGCGTACAGTTATCACCAATCTCGGTGGTTTCTCCAATCACAACGCCCATGCCGTGGTCGATGAACAGACCGCGGCCGATGGTGGCACCGGGATGGATTTCAATGCCGGTAAAAAAGCGGCAGGTCTGGGAGATGAAGCGAGCCAGCCCGAAGCAATGTCTTTTGTATAAAAAATGGGCAAAGCGATGCCAGCACACGGCATGAAAGCCGGAGTACATAAAAAACACCTCAAGGCCGTTGCGTGCAGCAGGGTCGCGCTCGCGAATGGCGCGGATGTCCGCTCTCATACGACTAAACAAAAGCTCACCTCATTGCATGATAATAATGATTTTTTTTACAAAATAAATCCACACTCAATATAGTATACCAAATTTTTGCACAAATAGCAATATCTATCTTAAGGGGTATTAAAATTTTTCAAGAGACACACAGCATGACAGCTGATACCCTCACAACGTCCCTCAAAGCCCATCCGCTCTGTAGTGGTCGCCTTGACGGAAACTGCCGAAACAGGAACCAGGAGTGCGCCGGCGATAGAGGCCCTCATATCCTCTATGTATGGTGCGAGTTTAGGCGCCTGTGCAATGACAGTGGCATCTAAATTTTGCAGCACATAGCCGTTTTTACGTAAAAGCGCCGCAGTTTTTTGCAAGAGCTCTAAGCTGTTTGCACCGCGATAGGCCTCGTCTGTATCCGGAAAATGCTTGCCTATATCTCCCATAGCTGCCGCTCCCAGCATTGCGTCTGTAATGGCGTGGAGCAGCACATCCGCGTCGGAGTGCCCGTCCAGACCTTTTTCATAAGGCACAGCGATGCCGCCCAACATGAGGGGGCGACCCTCGGTAAAGCGGTGGGCGTCGTAGCCGTGTCCGATTCGTAGATTCTTCATTTTCTATCCCTCTCTTATTCTGTTTGTCCGAAGTTTTGAAACAGCTCTGCCAAAAGCAAATCCTCCGGCGTAGTGATTTTAATATTTTGATAATCACCTTCCACGATTTTTACAGACGACCCCATCTGTTCTGCCAGATAGCAATCATCCGTGCCGATCAGGCCGGTTTTGGCGGCGTAATCGTGCGCCTTTATAATTAAGTCACGACGAAAGCCCTGTGGTGTCTGGATTTCATAAAGACGGCTACGATCCGGCGTATCTGCGATAAAGCCTTCCGCATCGGTCAACTTTAACGTGTTTTTGCAGGGGACGCCGGCAGCTGCTGCATCATGCTGCAATGTACCGTCAATGACGCGCTGCACAACCTCGCCTGTAACCAAAGGACGGGCTGCATCATGAATCAGTACGATATCAGCCTTTTCATCTACCTCCAAAAGACCGTTGCGCACCGATTCCTGCCGTGTGCTGCCACCGCGGACAATGACCTTCAGCTTTCTGATGTTAAACTCCTCCTGTATGTCCCGGCAGCCGGGAATATCCTGCTCGGCGGTGACCAGAATCAGCTCGTCAATTTCCTCCTGATCATCCAGGATCATTAGGGTATGAGCCAGCACCGGCACCTCGTTTATGTCCAAAAAAATTTTGTTAATGTCCGCCTGCATGCGGCTTCCGGAGCCGCCGGCAGCCACAATGCAGCTGACAAAATAATCCCGTTTTTGTTTCCGTCTCATGTCTTCGTCCTTTCGCTGTTTTCAGTTTTCGTCTTTAAAAAGCTCACGCTTTAGATACTGACCGGTATAAGAATCGGGGCAGGCACAAATCTCCTCCGGTGTACCGGCTGCGACCAGCGTACCGCCGGCGTTGCCGCCCTCGGGGCCTAAATCAATAACATAATCGGCGGTTTTAATCACGTCCAGATTATGCTCAATTACAAGCACGGTGTTGCCGGCATCCACCAGGCGTTGCAGCACCTCAAGCAGCTTGTGTACGTCAGCTGTGTGCAGCCCTGTGGTGGGCTCGTCTAAAATATAAATGGTTTTGCCTGTGCCACGTTTAGAGAGCTCCGTGGCCAGCTTTATCCGCTGTGCCTCGCCGCCGGAAAGCTGGGTGGAGGGCTGACCGATTTTGATATATGAAAGGCCCACATCGCAAAGGGTTTCCAGCTTACGTTTGATTTTCGGCAAATTCTTAAAAAATTCCACGCCCTCTTCGGCCGTCATTTCCAGCACATCGTTAATGCTCTTTCCTTTATATTTTACGTCCAGCGTTTCCCGATTATAACGCTTTCCCTTGCAAACCTCACAGGGCACATAAATATCCGGAAGAAAGTGCATTTCAATTTTAATAATGCCGTCGCCACTGCAGGCCTCGCAACGTCCGCCCTTTACATTAAAGCTGAAACGTCCGGGCTTGTAGCCGCGGATTTTTGCCTCCGTGGTGCCGGCAAAGACCTCGCGAATATCGCTGAACACGCCGGTATAGGTAGCGGGATTCGAGCGCGGTGTGCGACCGATGGGCGACTGGTCGATGTCAATTACCTTGTCAAGATGCTCCAGTCCCTCAATTTTCTTCACGCTGCCGCCCAGGAGATGTGCCCGGTTCAGCTCACGGGCCAGATGCTTGTAAATCACCTCGTTGACTAAGGAGGACTTACCCGAGCCGGAAACCCCGGTAACAGCACAGAAGGTTCCCAGAGGAATGCTGACATTTATATTCTTCAGGTTGTTCTGAGCAGCACCGGTAATTTTCAAAAAATGGCCGTTTCCCTTGCGCCTTGTTTCCGGCACGGGAATTTTTTTTCGGCCGCTTAAATAATCGCCGGTGATGGAATTTTTGTTTTTCTTAATTTCCTCAGCCGTACCCTCTGCAATAACGTGGCCGCCATGAACGCCGGCCCCGGGGCCGATATCAATGATGTGGTCGGCGGCATACATGGTGTCGGTGTCGTGCTCAACAACAAT
This sequence comes from Oscillospiraceae bacterium, assembly GCA_015068615.1. Classification (GTDB taxonomy): domain Bacteria; phylum Bacillota; class Clostridia; order UBA1381; family UBA9506; genus UMGS755. Next base: position 9,199 of record SVKE01000045.1, read on the forward strand.
CAGCGTGTTGCCCAGATCTCGCAGGCGCTTTAAGGTGGCAAGCAGACGGTCATTGTCGCGCTGGTGCAGACCGATAGAGGGTTCGTCCAATATATATAGAACGCCCATCAGACTGGAACCAATCTGAGTTGCCAGGCGAATCCGCTGTGCTTCGCCGCCGGAAAGGGTGCCGGAGGAGCGGGCCAGTGTGAGATAGTCAAGCCCCACATCTACCAAAAAGCCGAGTCGAGAGTTGATTTCCTTTAATACAAGGCGGGCAATGGACATTTCCCGCTCCGATAGAGTGAGCTCATTAAAAAACGTCAGTGTATCCCGTATGGAAAGCTGCGTCAGTTCCCAGATGTTAAGACCGCCCACGGTCACAGCCAGCGGCTCCGGCTTTAGGCGCTTGCCGTGGCAGATGGGGCAGGCCTTAACGCTCATGACCTTTTCATATTCAGCCTTTAAAAGCTCGTTATTTGTCTCGTTATAGCGACGCTCCAAATTGTTGATAATGCCCTCAAAGGCCGCACGATAAGAGGCAGTGCCGTAGGAACGCTCGTAGGAAAGCTGCAGCTTTTCGCCGCGGGTGCCGTAGAGAAGGACGTCTAAAACCTCCGGCGGCAGCTCGCCGATTTTTGTATCCAGAGAAAAGTCATATTCCTGTGCAAGGGCCGTAATATACATATTAGAAACGCTTTCAGAGCTGTTAACGGTGCCCCAGCCGGAGGCTAAAATGCCGCCCTCTGCAATGGATTTATCATAATCTAAAATCAAATCCGGGTCAATCTTCATCTGGTTGCCAAGCCCTGCACAATGGGGACAGGCACCAAAGGGACTGTTAAAGGAAAAGGTACGGGGCGCCAGCTCCTCTAAGCTGATGCCACAGTCGTCACAGGCGTAATTTTCACTAAAAAGAATTTCTTCGCCGTCAATCACGTCAATCAGCACCAGTCCGCCGGAAAGCTCAAGGGCGGTTTCCAGGGAGTCGGCCAGTCTTTTTTTGTAATCGCCCTTGACCACCAGACGGTCAACGACAACCTCAATGTTATGCTTTTTGTTTTTCTCCGGCTGAATCACCTCGGACAAATCGTAAATGATTCCGTCTACGCGCACGCGTACATAGCCGCTGCGCTTCATGTCCTCAAAAAGCTTTTGATGCTCACCCTTCTTGCCGCGAATGACGGGCGCCAGCACCTGAAAGCGGGTACCTTCAGAGAGCAGGGCGATCCGGTCTACAATCTGGTCTATGCTCTGTTTTTCAATCTCCTTGCCGCATTTGGGACAGTGCGGCACACCAATGCGGGCATATAAAAGACGCAGATAGTCATAAATCTCCGTTACGGTGCCAACCGTGGAGCGGGGATTTTTGCTGGTGGTTTTCTGGTCAATGCTGATGGCGGGGGAGAGCCCCTCAATCAGCTCCACATCCGGCTTTTCCATCTGG
>SVKE01000046.1 GCA_015068615.1 Oscillospiraceae bacterium
CCTTATGTTACCGGAAATAAATGATATGTTAGACCACTTGGAGCATTTTGATGAATTAGGCGTTCAGGTTATATCAGCCTTACAACCTGACTACAATATAAAAGAGTACAGAAGAACAATAAGGTTGGCTGACATAATAAGTAGGGTAAGATTAGGATTAAAGCCTGTATAAGTGAAATTTAAGGTAGCAGTCGTGTAGGCAGAAGCGCACGGCTGTTATTTTTTTGACCATTTTTCTACGGCGCTGGAAATTGGCATTATATTTGAATACGGAATTCGTGTATTGGGGGTATAATGCTCCCGATATTTTTTTGTCTTAATATTTTATAAAAAATCCGTTGCTTTTTATAAATAAGGCGGAAAGTTTTATAAAAGCTTATGAAAAGTTTTATAAAAATCCAAAAAAATTTAGCCACACCTTAACAACCAACTTTATAAAATTATGAGCATCTTAAAGCGGTAGAAACAGCGTTTTTTGTTGAATTCTCAATATTAAAAATTTTCCCACAGAAAAAAAGAGTTATGGGGGGTGTCTTCTGTCGGTTGACAGAATCTCTGTCCGTGTGATACAATAATACATATTTCTACAAGTTTTTTATTTTCGGGAGGGAAAATTGTGCGAAAACACGTCACTTTTCTGATGATTCTTCTATTATGCCTATGGCCTGCATGTCCGGCCGCGGCAGCGGAGTCTGTTCCGACGCCGCCGGATATCGCCTCAAAACACGCGATTCTGGCACAGGCCGGCACCGGGCGTATTCTTTACGAAAAGGCCGCAGATGAAAAAGCCTATCCTGCCAGCACCACAAAAATTATGACCGCGCTACTAGCCATAGAGCAGCTTGACCCTACCGCAACGCTCACCGCCAGCGAGTCTGCTGTGCAGATTGACCGGGACGGTAGCAATATGGGCATTCTGCGAGATGAGGTTTTGACCGTCGAACAGCTTTTATACGGACTTTTGGTACACTCTGCCAATGATGCTGCCAACGTCCTTGCCGAGGCGGTTGCCGGCGATATTTCCCAATTTGTCGACCGGATGAATGTCCGCGCCGCAGAGCTGGGCATGACGAACACCCATTTTGTCAATACCCATGGCTATCACGACAGCGAGCATTACACCACGGCGCGGGATCTTTTAACGCTGTCTATGCACGCTATGGAGAACCCGCTTTTTGCAAAAATTGTCTCCACGGCACAGTATGAAATCCCCCCCACGAATAAATACACCGAAACCCGTTATCTTTCAAATAATAACGCCTTGATTAACCCCATGCGGGACCACCGCTACCGATACAGCGCTGCCCGCGGTATTAAAACCGGCCATACGCAGGATGCCGGCTACTGCCTGACCTCCTATGCAGAGAAGGATGGACGCAGATTTTTCTGTGTGACGCTGAATGCGCCGATTGAGGATGGAGAAAACCATTCTTTTTTAGATACCATTGCGCTTTTGGATTATGGCTTTGACAAATTCAAACTGGAGAGTATTTCCGATGTCAATGAAATTGTCGCCACCCACGAGGTGCGCTATGCCAAGGGCGGCGAACAGGTGGTTCTCTCTGCCAAAGAGCCCTTTGAGGTGCTTTTGCCAAAGGGCTACAGCAAGGAAAAGCTCACCACCGAAATGTATGTGGAAGAAAACATTACCGCGCCGGTTGCCAAGGGAGACGTTCTAGGCCGCGCCGAATATTTTTATGATGGTATTTCTTTAGGTGCGATTGATTTGACTGCCGTAAAACCCATTAAAAAAAGCTATCTGCGCATGATTTTTTTCACCCTGTTTGATTTGATTTTTAATGTTTGGGTGATGACGCCTCTGGCCGTCATTGTTCTCATTCTGATCGTTCGTGCCCTGCGTGAATCCAGAAGGCAGCGCATAGCGCGCGAACGCCGCAGACAGCAGGTCCGGCGGGATTTTTACAGATGATTATACATCCCTTTCCGCCGCTTTTTGATGCAGATTCACGCATTCTAATCCTGGGTAGCTTTCCCTCCGTTAAATCCCGGGAACAGCAGTTTTTCTACGGTCACCCGCAAAACCGCTTCTGGCAGGTGCTTGCCTCGGTTTTTGAGACCGCAATCCCCCAAAGCATTCCGGAAAAACGGGCCTTTTTGCAAGCCCGCCGTATTGCCCTGTGGGATGTGCTGGCGGCCTGCGACATACAAGGCAGCGCAGACAGCACGATTAAAAACGCAACCGCCAATGACCTGATGCCGATTATAAAGGCAGCTGACATCCGGCAGATTTTTGTGAACGGAAAAACCGCCGAAAAATATTTTATTCGTTACACGGAGCGCACCCTTGGGAGAAAGGCGCTCTGTCTCCCCTCCACCTCGCCGGCCAACGCGGCCTGGCGTCTTCCCCAGCTTGTAGAGGCCTGGCAGGTCATCCGAGACTTTTTATAGACTACTTCTGCGTGATGTTTCTCTGCCTCCGTCTCAGCAGACTTAGCACAGTAAAGCCGAGCAACGAAAACAGCACGCCCACCAGCATGCCGCCTCTTAGGCTGAGCTGCTCCACACTCAAACCCAGCTGCGCAGACAGCGTCTGCACTGCAGGCCGGGTCGACGCTATATCCATCATTTTGCCCGCCAGCCAGGGGCCGATGGAGGCTCCCGTATCGCCACCGCATGCCAAAACGGCAAACAGCCTGGCGCCGGCCAGAGGAAACCGCTCCGCCGTTTCCACCAGCATGGTCGGCCAGGTGATGGAAACGGCCAGACCGCTGATGACAATGGCAATCAGCGGTACAACATTGCCCGGTGCAACTCCCACCACAAGGTAGCAAACAACAAGACACAAAAAACAAAAGCGTATTAGCTTGATTTTGTCCATATCGCCGGCAAATTTGCCGTACAGCACTCTGCCCGCACCCATGGCTGCCGCAAAAGCACAAACACCCACAATATCACCCACGGCCTTGGAAACACCCAGACCCTTTTCAATAAAGGACGAGGCCCACTGGCTGATGATAATCTCCGATGCACCCGACGCCACCAAGGACAGCATGCAGAGAATAAAGACCGGGCTTTTGAGCACCTCTGTAAACCTTTGCCTTTTTTGCGCAGAAACAACCCGGCCCATAGGTGCCCATAAAAACAGGAAAAAAGTCAGCACGGCAGGCAGGCACCAGAGCAGAATAATCAACTGCCAGCGTGCCGGGCCGAGCAGATAGACAAGCATGGTTGTCACCAGCACAACCACCACCTGTCCCCAGCTATACGCCGCGTGGACAAAGCTCATGAGCGAGCTTTTTTTCTCCTCCGGCATGGGCAACGCATCTATGAGCGGGCTTAAAAGCATTTCTAAAATGCCACCGGAGCCGGAAAATAAGACAGTCCCCAATAGCAGACCTATATAGGGCCGCCCGGGAAAGAGCATTGGCGCCAGCGCAAACAGAATAAAACCCAAAATTGCCACCATCGGCGCAATGAGTGCATAGGGACGAAAGCCTCGCTTGTCGACAGAGCCGCTGAAGGCAAGGTCGCAAAAAAGCTGGGTAATAAAATTAGCCAGCACGAGAAACCCGAGCTGACTGAAGGTAAATCCATATTGTTCTCTTAGCGGAATAAAGAGTATGGGAGACACATTAACCACCACCGCCTGCAGAAGATATCCCACACAGCAGGCGCAGATCGTAAGCCCATACCCCGGTTTTTTCTTTATCATAATCTCTTAAAAGGAGCTGCTGGAGCGACGATAGCTTGTGCCGCGCTTAGACTCCATACCTCTCTTTAAATCCTGCATTTTTTCATCGCTTGCCTGCTTGAACTTGCTCATCATGTCCTCAAAGGTAAGCGGCTCTCCATTTGACTTTTTGCTGAAATCCACGCGTTCTGTTTTGGGAACACGGGCCGCCGGAGCAGCAGAAGCCGAATTTTTTTTCTTTTCCTCGAGCAAAGCCTGCTTAATGGATAAGCTCACCTTGCCCTTATCATCAATAGAAATAATCTTCACGCGGACTTCATCTTTTTCTTTTAAAAAGTCGCTGATATTTTTAACATACGACAAGGCAACCTCTGAGATGTGAACCAAACCGGTTTTGCCCTCACCCAACGAAACAAATGCGCCGAAGGGCGAAATCCCCGTAACGGTCCCCGTTACGATTTTACCTGGCTCCAAAAGCATAAAAAACGCTTCCTCCTTCATGTTTTTGCGCGGGATATCCCGTCTTTTCTATATGTAGTGCAAAAAAATCTACTGGTTCTTTTTTGCGTCTATAAAAACCTTTTCCTCCGGACGCATATAACCCAGCTTTTCCCGGGCGACACGTTCAATATGCTCCGTTGTGCCTGCGGCTTCCTTTTGCTCCGAAAGCTCCTGATGCTCACGCTGCGCCTCCGCAATTTGGAGATTAAGACTTTCATCCTCTTTTGCAAGACGAGACAAATCAAACTGCTGCGCAATAAACAGATAGCAGATATAGAGCATCAGTCCGCACATCAGACAGCGCCTAAGAAACACCTTTATATTCACTTTTTTCTTTTTTTTCTCCATCGGTATTCCCCTATTTCTTTTTCAAAAGTGCTCCGCATCTTACGGCGCTCCGGCAAAAACGTCTGCCCAAAAGCCGTGCAAGCCTTTTAAACAGGCGAAGTATAGGCTTTATACACCTATACATTATATTATACATAAATAGGAGCGGTGTCAAGAGAATTTTTAAAATTTTTTTGAAAAAAGCGGAAAAAAACGCAATAATTTGATTAAAAATGAGAAAAACCCATTTAGAAAGTGTCAAGCTGTACAAAAGAGCGCCCAAAGCTGCACCGATTAATTCATACAGCCGGACGCTGCCGTTGTTTACATAAAAAATGACAAAGAACATAACACTGGCAGCCAACACCCAGAAAAGCACGTCCTGCACCTGCAGCAGAAACCCCCCCGGCCGCCCTGCACGGTGCAACAGACGGAATATATCATATAAAAGACATATGCCCGCCCCTGTCAGGGCGGAGCATAAAAATACAAATGCTTCCTTTGATACAGAGATACCCATTGGATGGTTCCCTTCCTTTGCTACTTTAACATTTTTTTCAAAAATCCCTTGCCCTTGCTGCCATAGCCATCCCGACCCATGTACCGGATGCTGACAATTTCGCCATCAATCACAAGCTCACCACCGCTTACGTCCAGCTTTTGAATATGCAGGTCATAGCCTTCTACAATCACCGTGTCCGACTCTGTAAAGAGGACAACTTTTTCCTCGTCAAAGGTGTCCACATCCGCCACCTGCGTAATGCTCAGCCTGCGTCTGTTTTCCAAAATCAGATTATGAGGGATTTTCTTTTCCTCCATATGCTTCCACTCCTTCCTGCTACCATCCTATGAAAAAAATAAAGTGGATATGACAAATCCGATTGACTTAGATTGTCTAAAATGATACAATAAAGAATGGGGAGGTATAAGATTTTCCAATCTCCCAAAAGCAAAAGCTGTAAAAAAAGACCTTTTTACAGCATTAATACACAGAAAAGGACTTTTATTATGTGGTTGAGTGACGCATGGAAAGAATATCAAATTTTAGATGTATCCGGCGGTGAGAAACTGGAGGACTGGAACGGCGTTCGCGTGGTGCGACCGGATCCGCAGGTGATTTGGGACAAGCGCCTGTCTCCCAAGCTTTGGGACAAGGCCGATGGCGTGTATAGCCGCAGCAACAGGGGCGGCGGGCAGTGGCATTTTATGCGCGCACTGCCGGAGCGCTGGCCGCTTTCCTTTACCCCTCTTGATCTGACCTTTCACATTAAGCCCACCGGTTTTAAGCACATGGGGCTTTTTCCCGAGCAGGCAGTCAACTGGCAATGGATGGCGGATTTGATTAAAAAGGCAAACCGCCCCGTGCGCGTACTGAACCTGTTTGCTTATACGGGCGGCGCAACGTTAGCGGCAGCCCGTGCCGGCGCCCGGGTAACTCATGTGGATTCTTCAAAGGGCGTTGTCGGTTGGGCCAAGGAAAATTTGGCACTTTCCGGCATGGCAGACAAGCCCGTACGCTTTTTGGCGGATGACGCCATTAAGTTTGTAGAGCGCGAACAGCGCCGGGGCAATTTTTATGAGGGTATTATTATGGACCCGCCCTCTTACGGACGCGGCCCGGGCGGCGAGATATTTAAGCTGGAGAAGGAGCTGTATCACCTGATTGAAAAATGCGCCTCTCTGCTTTCGGACGCACCGCTTTTCTTCCTGATTAATTCCTATACAACGGGGCTTGCGCCCTCGGTGCTTTCCAATCTTTTGTTTTTAACGGTGACGAAAAAAAGAGGCGGCCGAGTGAGTGCCGATGAAATCGGCCTACCCACGGCGCATAAGGGTCTAATTTTACCCTGCGGTTCTTCCGGCCGCTGGCAGACATTTTAAAAGGAGGCTGACAAATGAACAACCAACACATTCTGGTCGTAGATGACGATAGAAATATTTGCGAGCTGATTCGGCTGTATCTGGAAAAGGAGGGCTTTGGCGTTACGCTAGCGCATGATGGTCAAGCCGCGCTGACGCTGTTTAAGGAGAGCACGCCCTCCGTGGTACTGCTTGATGTGATGCTCCCCAAGATGGACGGCTTTCAGGTTTGCCGTGAAATCCGCAGAATCAGCAATATCCCCATTATTATGCTCACCGCCAAGGGTGAAACCTTCGATAAGGTATTAGGACTGGAGCTGGGCGCGGATGACTATATGGTTAAGCCCTTTGAAAACAAGGAGCTGGTGGCCCGCATCAAGGCAGTGCTGCGCCGCTATGATCCAAAGGGCGACGCGGAAAAAGAGGTCGTCTATCCCAATCTGGTGATTAACCTATCCAACTACGAGCTGAAAATTAACGGAAACCAGATTGACATTCCACCCAAAGAGCTGGAGCTTTTGTTCTTTTTGGCGACCAATCCCAATAAGGTATTTACCCGTGAACAGCTCCTAGAAACCGTCTGGGGCTTCGACTATTTCGGCGATTCCCGCACGGTGGATGTGCATGTGAAGCGCCTGCGGGAAAAGCTGGAGCTGGCTGGCGAGGGCCAGAGCTGGCAGCTAAAAACCGTGTGGGGCGTAGGCTATAAATTTGAAGTGAAGTAAAACGAGGTGCACATGTTTAAGAAGAGCATTTTTTCACACCTGTTCTCCTCAACGGTGCTGGTCGTGCTGTGCTGCTTTCTCATTATGGGCACGCTGATGTATGGTCTGTTAAGCAATTATTTAACCGCGAAACAGGACGATGATCTTGCCTATATCGCCCAACAGCTGGCCGACTTTACCGTGCGTGTGGCCAAACAGGCTCCGGACTATCCCAAGGAAAGCTACCAAATGAATATTGATGCGCTGAGCCTTTCCACCGACACGTTCATTATGGTGTTAAATCCCTCGGGGGATGTGATTGCATCTACCTCTACAGCAAGCTCCATCCGCGTGCGGCCGGAGTTTTACAGTGATGTGATGAAGGGAAAGCACGTGCGCTATGTGGGCACCTTAGGCGGCGTGTTCAGCACAACCACCTTCACGGTAGGCATTCCCCTCCGCTATGATGACACCATCTCCGGCGGTATTTTTGTCAGCCTGCCCGCACCGGAAATGCACCGGCTTCGTTCGGATATCATTAAAATTTTTCTGTTTTCTGTATGTCTTGTGCTGGTGGTGGCTCTGGTGATTATTTATATGGTCTCTCGCCGCATCACCAGTCCCATCAAGGCATTAAACAGAGCCGCACGGGACATTGCCGATGGTCACTTTGACCGCCGCGTGACACCGGATATCAACGCCGAAATCGGAGAGCTGGGGGAATCCTTTAATAAAATGGCAGATTCCATTGAGCAATTAGAGCACATGCGCAGCAGCTTTGTTGCTAATGTTTCCCATGATCTGCGCACGCCCATGACCACCATCATCGGCTTTGTACAAGGGATATTGGACGGCACCATTCCGCCGGAAAAGCAGCCGCAGTATCTTTCCATTGTTCTGGATGAAAGCAAGCGTCTGTCCCGCTTGGTGACAGACCTTTTGGATATTTCCAAAATCGAGCAGGGCAACTATAAGCCTGAGCTGAGAGATTTTGATATCAATGAAATGATACGACTCTCTGTGATTAAGCTGGAAAAGCGCATCACGGATAAAAACATCCACCTCTCCGTCGGCTTTCAATCAGAAGACAGCCGTGTGCTGGCAGATAAGGACAGCATCCAGCGTGTGCTGACGAATCTGATGGATAACGCCATTAAGTTCACGGACGAGGGCGGGTTCATTGATATCCGGACCGGGCCGGATAACCGAGGCAAAATTTTTGTCTCCATTCAAAATTCGGGCATTGGCATCGACAGCCGGGATATAAAGCACATTTTTGATCGTTTTTATAAAACTGATAACTCCCGCGGCCTGGATAAAAACGGCACCGGACTGGGGCTTTACATTGTGAAAAACATTCTGCAGGGCCACGGCGAAACCATCTGGGCCGAGAGTGAGCCGGGCGAATTTACCCGCTTTACCTTTACCTTAACGCCGGTGCCGGATGCAAAAAAATAACCCCGCGCTCCGCAGCCTCTGCCGCGGAGTCCTTTTGCCCCACAATACAATGATCAGGAGAAATACCTATGAAACGAATGCTTCCCTTTTTTCTTTGTCTATGTCTTATGACCGGCTGCAGCATTGCGCCAAAAAACACGCAGTCGGACAAGTTGCAGATTGTGACCACCCTATTCCCGCAATATGATTTTGCCAGACAGATAGCGGGCGACCTGGCAGATGTGCATCTGCTATTGCCGCCCGGCGCTGAGAGCCACTCCTATGAGCCTACGCCGCAGGATGTGATTGCCATCAACAATGCGGATCTTTTTATCTACACAGGTGAGCTGATGGAGGCTTGGGTGTCGCCGCTTTTAGAAAGCCTGGAGGGAGACCCCATGGTGCTGGATTTGTCAGAGGGGCTGGATGTACTCGTGTCCCATGCAGAGCACAACCATGATGCAGATCCGCACATCTTCACCAGTCCGCGCCGGGCCCTGCAGCTGGCGCAGCGCATTCAGGATGCACTGTGCCAGATTGACCCGGAAAATGCAAGTACATATTTAGACCGCGGCCTTAACTACCGCACGCAGCTTAAGGAGCTGGACGATCGCCTGCAACAGATTGCCGACAACGCAAAGCGTAAAAAGCTTGTGTTTGGCGGACGCTTTGCTTTTTTGTATCTGGTGGAAGAATATGGTCTTTCGTATGCCGCTGCCTATGATTCCTGCTCATCTGAAAGCGAGCCCTCAGCGGCGGATATAGCGGCTATAATTGAAATCGTCAGGGCTGAGCAGATTCCTGTGGTATATTACGAAGAGCTGGCAGACCCCAGGACCGCCCGTCTGATCGCCGAGGAAACAGGCGCCAAGCTTCTGCTGCTGCATTCCTGTCATAATATTTCAAAGGACGAGTTGGCACGCGGCGAAACCTATGTTTCGTTGATGCAAACAAATTTTGCACATATTGAGGAAGGATTGAACTGACTGTGAGTCTGATTAGCTGTAAGGATTTGTGTATGCATTATGACAGTATAAATGCCGTCTGCCATGTGGATTTTTCCGTGGAGGAGGGAGATTATCTCTGCGTGGTAGGGGAAAACGGCTCCGGTAAAAGCACACTCATGAAGGGCCTCTTGGGCCTATTGCCACCCAGCCACGGCAAGGTTATTTTCTCCGGACTTTCCCAAAATGAAATCGGCTATCTCCCTCAGCAAACCCAGGTGCAACGGGATTTTCCCGCCTCGGTGCAGGAGGTCGTGCTCTCCGGCTGTCTGGGAGGTAAAGGCCTTCATCCCTTTTACACCAAAAAAGATCGGGCGCGTGCTGATGAAGCGCTGGCGCTCCTTGGCATAGCGGAGCTGAAAAAGCGCTCCTACCGCGAGCTTTCCGGCGGTCAGCAGCAACGAGTTTTGCTGGCCCGTGCCCTGTGCGCCACAGAAAAGCTGCTGTTGCTTGATGAGCCCGCTGCAGGTCTTGACCCGGTTGCAACGGCGGAGCTGTATCAGATGATTCGTGACCTGAATCGTCAGCGAGGTGTGACGGTGATTATGGTCTCGCATGATATAAAAAATGCCGTGGAATATGGCACAAAAATTCTGCACATGGCAACACAGGTGGTTTTCTTCGGTGATGCGGCCGCCTACAAGGAGACCCCGGCCTATCTGCATCTTCTGGGAGGTGCTTATCATGACTGATACGTTTATGCAAATGTTTTCCTATGGTTTTATGACGCGGGCGCTGGCCGTGGGCCTCTTGGTGTCGCTTTGTGCGGCACTCCTGGGCGTTTGTCTGGTGCTCAAGCGATACTCTATGATTGGCGACGGTCTTTCCCACGTGGGCTTTGGCGCCTTGTCTGTTGCTATGGCTCTGCAGCTTTCT
>SVKE01000047.1 GCA_015068615.1 Oscillospiraceae bacterium
CATCTGCATGATTGCGCCGATTTCCTCCTGGGCTGCCGCTGTTTCCAGCTATGCGGCAGAGGGTGAGGGCATTAAGCTTTTTGTACAGGCGATTCCTTACAATCTGTATTCCCTCTTAACGTTGGCCTTCATTATCATTATGGCTGTGATGAAGCTGGACTTCGGCCCGATGCGGCAATATGAAATTAAGGCAGAAAACGGCGACATCGGCGCTATTGAAGCCACCGGTGATGCAGAGGAGGAGAAGGGCAACGAGAAGGGTCGCGTCCTTGATCTGGTTCTGCCGATTTTGGTACTGGTAGCGGTTTGTGTTCTGGCTTTGATTTATGTGGGCGGCTTCTTTGAGGTCGGCGGCGATTACTACATGGACTTTGTGGGCGCCTTCGGCAATACCGATGCAACGGTGGGTCTGCCCTTGGGCGGCTTTGTTGCCTTGCTCTTTACCATGATTTATCTTCTGTGCAGAAGAATTGTGAACTTTAAAGAGGCCACAGACTGCATTCCCAAAGGCTTTTTGGCCATGGTTCCTGCCATCCTGATTCTGACAATGGCAACCGCCTTAAAGAACATGACAGGCCTTTTGGGTGCGCAGGCCTATGTAAAAGCCTTAATGGATGGTGCGGCTGCCGGTCTTGCCAACTTCCTGCCGGCCATCATCTTCCTGGTGGCGGTGGGTCTGTCCTTCTCAACGGGCACCTCATGGGGCACCTTCGGCATCTTAATCCCCATTGTCTGCAGCATTTTCCCGGCCGGAAGTGAATTGCTCATCATCGGCATATCTGCTTGCCTTGCCGGCTCTGTTTGCGGAGACCATTGCTCACCGATTTCCGATACGACCATTATGTCCTCAGCTGGCGCGCAGTGTGATCATGTTACGCACGTATCCACCCAGCTGCCGTATGCCTTAACGGTTGCAGCAATCAGCTTTGTAGGATATCTACTTGCCGGTTTGGTACAAAATGTGTATATTGTCCTTTCCGTCAGCTTCCTTATCATGCTGGCTGTACTCTTTGTCATTCGTTATCGGGTAAAAAAAGCGGCTTAAAGCATATATATAAAAGACCTGCTGCATTTAAAATGCGGCAGGTTTTTTTATGCATGTTTTTCTCTGTATTTTTTTGGCGTTGTGCCGGTTTGTGCCTTAAACATTTTGCCAAAATAGCTGCGATTTTCATAGCCGACCATTTCTGCAATTAATGAAATATCAATGTCCCGGTGCAAAAGCAGCTTTTTGGCCTTTTCAATGCGTACCTGATTCACATATTCATTAAAGCTACAGCCTAATGTTTCCTTAAATACTCTGGAAAAATAAGAGGGACTCAGATAAACGAGTGAAGCGATTTCTCCCTGCGTAATTTTCTTTTTGTAATGCTTGCGGATATAAGAGGCGGCTTTTTGAATGAGTGCTGCATGCTTTTGTGAAAGAGGGCAGAAGGCAGCGGCAATAAATCGTTCGTTTGCAGCGTTGATACAGGCCTTGAGCTTACCCAGGCCGTCTGCTTTGAGCCAGGTGAAAAAAATGCTTTCCGTATCCTGCTGACACGACAGAAGAGCACCATCCTTCATTAATTCCTCTAAGCATAAGAAAAATTCAAGGCAGCGATTTTTGCAAAGTGCAAAATCCGTACCGCTCATATCCGTCATGCTTTCCAGGATTGTATCTAAAAGCGGACGGGCTGCGAGTAAATTACCTTCCTGTATACAGCGAGCTAGCAGCACCTTTGTTCTTTCCGGCTCTTCCTCTGTATGACAAACGGAACAGCCCAAAGATAGCCGCAGAAGCTTTGCGGTTTTATATAGAATTGCCGGCTCGGTGCGGGTGAAATGCCTTTCTGTTTTTTTCGTCTCTGCTGCCTCGGCAACCTTTAAAAGAGCTGACTTTTCTTCGGTACATAAAAGAGGCTCTGTAATGACGGTGCCAATGAGCTGCAGCTTAAAAAATACCGGCACAATAATTCGGCAAAGTCCCAGAGGGCACACATGAAGGCTGCTTTTTAGGTCGGTCAGCATTTGCGTGCTGATGGCAGACAATCGGCTGATGCAATCTGCCTTTTCGCTCGTGAGTGTGCAAAACGAACAGGGAAAAATTCCGGCAGGCTCCTCGCAATTTTCAGGATTCAGCGGTATAAAGTGTGTTTGTATTCCGGATAGTTGAGAAAAAAGAGTCGTGACGGCGATGGCTCTTTTATGTTTTGCTTTTATTTTATCTTGGGAATCGCCGGACATTGTGACACCTCCACGGCTAAGGATAAATAAGTTTTAATATTCTACCAAATCTGTCCGGGCGCCGCAAGTACGAAAGGCTAAATTCATGTCCCCTTTTGAAACATTTGATGACGCTTGCTGAAACAACGACAAAAATCCTCGTTTTCCGTCAAATTTTGTGTAGATAGCAGAATAAGGGGCTGCAGTAAAATGCTGCAGCCCCTTTAGGGTGGACGCAAAATAGCGCAGATTAGACAAACTGAGTCTCGTAGGCGTACATGGGTATACCAAGAGGTTGTGTGGCGTGCGCATTTTGTCACACCTTTACTTAAAGCAGAATTGGCTGTATTTGCACTCCCTTAAGTGCCTCTCGGGCTGCAACGCCAATCAGGCTCATATCAGCAACCAGAGAATTGTTTTTTAGCACAGGGTCATCCTGCGTAAAGGGAACAAAATATATATTCTTGCAGTTTAAAAGACTACCAATGTTTTTGGCACTGGCACCCAGCCCGTCATTGGTGGATACTGCAAGAATGACGGGATTTTGGTTTCTGAGCGTTGCTTTTGCTGCCATGGTAACAGAGGTATCCGTAATGCCACCTGCGAGTTTTCCCAAAGTGTTTCCGGTGCAGGGCGCAATCACCAGTGCATCCAAAAGATTTTTAGGGCCTATGGGTTCAGCGCCGGAAATGCTGTGAATTACTGTGTGCCCTGTGATTTTTTCTACATCGGCAACAAAATCTGCGGCGGCGCCAAAGCGAGTATCCGTACGAAAGGCCGTTTCCGACATAATGGGAATGATGTCGGCGCCGCTTTCTTCCTTCAGCTTTTTTAATTCGCTGATAACCTTTTTAAAGGTGCAGAATGAGCCTGTTATGGCAAAACCGATGGTCTTATCCTTCATGCTTTCACCTCCGATTCTCTGAGGATGTTTAAGACAGTATCTCCTACGATTCTGCCGGCTGTGAGCGGAGCGCATTTTCCGGGGAGAGAAAGTGCCCAGATAACGGCCACTCCCAGATTTTGGGCGCTTGTAAAATCAACGCCGCCCGGCTTTGAGGCAAGGTCAATAATCAGGCAGTCTTTTTGTACCGGAGCCAGGGTCTCGCGATCAAAGAGTGTGTGAGGAATTGTATTAAAAATAACGCCGTAGTGGCTGATATCATTCTTTATATCCTGTATGTGAATGCCGTGATAGCCATAGGCCTTCATCCATGCCAGGTCAGCGGGCTTTCGTGCGGCAACAGTCACCTTGGCCCCCATTCCCTGCAGCATGTGTGCCAAGACCTTTGCAATGCGGCCAAAGCCCGTGACAAGCACCTGTAAACCATTTAAGGTACAGGGCATTTCTCGTAAGGCAATTTCAATGGCGCCCTCTGCCGTGGGAATGGCGTTTAAAACAGAGAACTCCTCTCGTTCGGCATAATCATCGTATCGGATTCCCTTTGTATCTAAAGCGGCACAAAAGCTTTTGTCCATTTTTCCTCCAAACACATGCTGATTCTTTTTTATCTGTTCGGCTAAGTATAAAAGACTGATTGCCTCATCTGACAGGGGTGTATTTAAAAGTCCGTTACCGGATGAGCACGGCAGAGGCAGCAGAATATAATCCGCGTCATGTATAGCCTCCTGCAGGCTTTTTGGATACTGCATATTTTCCGCAGTCTCCGATGCAGAGCCCAGGGCATAGACCTTTACGATAAAGCCCATGTCGCTCAGCTGTTTGGCAGTGGCGGTGCTTCTGTAGTCTCCGCCTAAAACAGTAAAGGTTTTCATTGTATAATGAAGCCTCCGTTCTTACAAACACTGTGTTTATGATATTATATGAAAAAACAGGTTTAACGGTTCATAGTTCTCTATGAAAACCCTATATTTAGTGCAGATATGCGGGAGCGTATCGGTATTTTGCGGTTTATCAGTTTTTTTCCTTGCCAAATGAGGCGGAATATGATAAAATATATAAGTATATTATTATTGAATGAATCGGAACGAATATAAACAGTCCTTATTGTTTACACAACACGGCCTTTAAGCAGATGGGAGCAGGCAATGCAAAAAAAGAGATGGAAGCTGCTCAGCATGCACAGTGATTCCGAACGGATTCTGGAGCTGAGCCGCCGGTACGGGCTGCCGCCCGTAGTGACAACAATTTTATTAAAGCGCGGCCTTGCCTCTTTTGAGGATTATGTTTTTCCCGCCATCGAAAAACTACACGATCCCTATGCCATGCGAGGCATGAAGCAGGCGGTAGACCGGATTATAACAGCTCTTTCATCGGGCGAGAAAATCACGGTTTACGGCGATTACGATGTAGACGGTATCACCTCCACAGCTTCCTTAGTCCGCTTTTTGCGCGCCCACGGCGGCGATGCCGACTATTATATTCCGGACAGGATGGAAGAGGGCTATGGCGTGAATGCGAATGCGATTCATCGCATCGCAGAAGCCGGCACTTCGCTGATTATCACGGTTGACTGTGGTATAACAGCCGTGGAGGAGACGGCATATGCAAAAACGCTGGGCGTAGATATGATTATAACCGATCACCATGAATGCAGAGATGAGATTCCCGCAGCTGTTGCAGTTTTAAATCCCAAGCAGACGCACTGTGCATATCCATTTAAACGGCTGGCAGGTGTCGGTGTTGTGTTTAAGCTTCTGCAAGCCCTGACAACGGAAATGAAATTCCATCAAAAGGAGCTTTTAGACAGCTGCATTGATATCATTGCGCTGGGTACCGTGGCAGATGTGATGCCGCTTATGGGTGAAAACAGAATTATTGTACGGCATGGTCTAGAGCAGATGCGTTATACGGCAAACCGAGGCCTGCGTGCCTTGATAAAGCAGGTCGGCATTGACCCGACGCACATCACAACCGGTACTGTCGGATTTACCCTGGCACCGCGCATTAATGCTGTGGGGCGTGTTGGCGATCCAAGGTGCGCCGTAGAGCTTTTGCTTGCAGAGGACGAACAGACAGCCCTGCAGTATGCACAGCTTTTAGATGATGTGAATAGGGAAAGACAGACAACAGAGCAGAAAATTTATGAAGAAGCCCTTTCCATTCTCGCAGAAAATGATTCATATAGTCAGGATGCCGTGATTGTTCTTGCACATCCGGAGTGGCATCATGGAATTATCGGCATTGTGGCCTCACGGCTTACGGAAAAGCTGAATAAACCCACCATATTAATCAGCCTATCTCAGGGAGAAGGAAAAGGCTCCGGACGTAGCATTAAAGGTTTTAATCTTTTTGCCGCCCTGGCAGCATGTGAAGAGGATTTGACCAGATTTGGCGGTCATGAGCTGGCTGCAGGACTTACCGTGCCTGCACAGAAGCTGGAAAATTTTAGAAGGCATATCAATGAATATGCGGCGGAGCGGCTGTCGGCAGACGATTTTATTCCGGAGTTGACCATTGATGCCGAACTCCCGATTGCATATATGAACCTGCACACGGTTGATAAGCTGTCTGTCATGGCGCCTTACGGCATGGGAAACCCTGCACCGGTATTTTTGTGCAGAAATTTAAAAATCGTAGCGCTGCGTCCCATGAGCGAGGGAAAGCATTTGCGTCTTGCTCTTACAGACGGCACCTATCAGATGGATGCCGTGGGCTTTTCTATGGGTGAATTGTTACATACACTTTCGATAGGGGATAATGTGGATATTGTGTTCCACTTAGATGGAAATGTATATCGCGGCGAAAGACGTGCACAGGTGCTCTTAAAGGATTTACGTCTTTCGTCACAGGCTGGAGGTAGCCATGGATAAGTTGTTTTTGGAGCTGCTGGAAAAAGTACGGAGCTATAATCCAAAAATGGATATTGATAAGCTGACCAGAGCTTATGAAAAGGCAAAGACGGCTCATGAGGGACAGCTACGCAACACCGGCGAGCCATATATTATTCATCCGCTTTCGGTGGCGCAGATTTTAGCGGAGCTGGAGCTTGATTGCGACAGCTTGGTTGGCGCGCTCTTGCATGATGTGGTAGAGGATACAGACTGCACTATTGCAGAGATTTCCCGGGAATTTGGTGATGGTGTCGGTATTATTGTGGATGGTGTCACCAAGCTGAGCAAGATTCAATACACAACCAAGGAAGAACAGCAAATTGAAAATTTGCGTAAAATGTTTCTTGCCATGGCAAAGGATATCCGTGTGATTTTGATTAAGCTTGCCGATCGTCTTCACAATATGCGTACCATTAAGGCTATGAGTGAGGAAAAACAGCGTGAAAAGGCCCGCGAAACGCTGGAGGTATATGCAGCGCTGGCACACCGTCTCGGTATGTCAAAAATTAAATTTGAATTGGAGGATTTATCCCTCCGCTATCTTGACCCCGTCGCCTACCGAGAAATTACCGAATCGATCAGCCAGAAACGCAAGGAGCGGGAAGAATACATTGAGGATATTATGACCACCATTCGCCAGAAGCTGGACGAGTTGGGGATTCGCGCCCGCTTGATGGGACGCGCCAAGCATTTTTACAGCATTTTTCGCAAAATGTATACACAAAACAAGAGTATTGACGAGATTTATGACCTGTTTGCCGTGCGCGCCATCGTGGATAGTGTGAAGGATTGTTACGCGGTTTTGGGTATGGTTCATGAGCTGTATTATCCCATTCCCGGTCGCTTTAAGGATTATATTGCCATGCCCAAGCCTAATATGTATCAGTCCCTGCATACTACGGTGATGGGGCCCAACGGCATTCCCGTTGAAATACAGATTCGCACACAGGAGATGCACAAGGTGGCTGAATTTGGTATTGCGGCCCATTGGAAGTATAAGGAGGGTGTGAGTGGTGCCAGCGATATGGATGAGAAGCTGGCCTGGATTGGTAAAATTCTTGAAATTCAGAATGACGCGGTAGATTCAGATGACTTCATGCGCACCCTGAAAATAGACCTTTTTGCCGATGAGGTATTCGTCTTTACGCCTAAGGGCGATGTCATCAATTTGCCGGCTGGCTCAACACCGATTGATTTTGCGTTTTCTATACACAGTGCTATCGGTTGCCGCATGGCAGGCGTGCGGGTCAACGGAAAAATTGCGACCCTCGACTACATTCTGCAAAACGGCGATATTGTAGAGGTTATGACCTCCTCGGCTGTTCACGGTCCCAGCCGAGATTGGCTGAAATTTTGTAAAACCTCTCAGGCACGCAGCAAGATTAACCAGTGGTTTAAAAAGGAACGTCGAGAGGACAATATCCTGCGTGGCAAGGAACTAATCGAGAAGGAGCTCAAACGTATCGGTTATACAATGAGTCAGCTCTTTAAGCCGGAATGGGTAGAGCAGCTTTTAAAGAGATATGGTTTAAAAAGCGCAGATGATATGTATGCAGCCATTGGCTACGGTGGCCTGACGGTGAATAAAATCCTCTCAAGATTAAAGGAGGAATATCGCCTGGCCAATAAGGCAGAGGTGTCCGGGCAACCACTTGGCTTGCAGCAGAAAAAGAAAAAAGGCTCTGCTAGCGGTATTATAGTGGAGGGCATTGATAATTGCCTTGTTCGCCTATCCCGCTGTTGCAATCCTGTTCCTGGTGATTTCATTGTGGGATATATCACGCGCGGGCGCGGCGTATCCGTCCATCGCGAGGATTGTCCGAATTTAAAGGCAGAGAAACAACTGCCGGAAGCCGGCGGACGCTTCATTAAGGTTTACTGGGAGGATGAATATACCGGAGGCTCCTCATATTTGACCGAGCTCCAGATTTCTGCCTATGACAGGCAGGGGCTTCTTGCGGAAATTACCAGCGTTTTATATGATATGAAAATTCTGATAAACGCCGTGCACACAAAAACCACCAAGGAGCAGATTGCCATTATCAATATCACTCTTGAGATTTCCAGCAAGGAGCAGCTTGATATGATTGTGAAAAAGCTGTCGCGGCTGGGTGGCGTGTTTGAGGTTACAAGAAATAATGCATGAGGAATAAAACTATGATTGTAGAATGTTTAACAGTTGGAAAAATGCAGGAAAACTGCTATCTCGTTGGTGACCCGGAAGCACTTTTGGTCATTGACCCCGGCGATGAAGCCGTGCGTATTTTGGCTTATGTTAAGGAAAAAGCATATACAGTTCGGTACGTTGTGCTGACCCATTGCCATTACGACCATATCGGCGCTGTGGCAGAGCTGGTGCATGCCACCGGAGCACAGCTTTTAATCGGCAGGCACGAGGCGGAAAATTACAAAAACCGAAAAGTTACACTTTGCGGCTATTTTGCACCGATGCCACAGCTCATAGAGCCGAACGCTCTGCTTGGCGAAGGGGAGAGCATTAAAAGCGGTGCCTGTTCTTTCCATGTGATTGAAACGCCGGGGCATACAAGTGGCTCCATTTGTCTTTTGTGTGAGGGTCATCTTTTTTCCGGTGATACACTGTTTAAAGAAAGCATCGGACGTGCCGATTTTCCCACCGGCGATTTGCGTGCGCTGGTGCTGAGTATTCGTGATAAGCTCTTTGCCCTGCCGGAGGCCACCTTGGTTTATCCGGGTCATGGGGAAGCGAGCACAATCGGTTATGAAAAGGAGCATAATGAAGTTTATGAATGGGAACGAAGAGCTTTTGAATCCGTGGGGGACACTCTATAACGTCCGTCCTGTCAAACGGATTGTGGGCATGCTGGAAAGCGGGATGAGCCCCGAGGATATCCGCGCTTCATTAAAACAGGAATTTGACGTTTCAGATGAAAAAATAGATTTGTCCTTAGCCATTGCTAAAGAAGAACTTGCTGTTTTAAATGACATGGCGCCACGGGATGCTGCCATTTATTTAGACATTCCTTTTTGCCCCTCTAAATGTACCTATTGCTCCTTTGCCTCGTTGCCGGCAGATAAGCTGAAGCAGTTTGCTGAGCCATATCTTGCGGCGCTTTTTCGGGAGCTGGAGTATGTGGGTCCTATTGTAAAGGATTTGGGCTTTACAATTCGTTCGGTATATATCGGCGGCGGTACACCCACCACCTTGCTGGCGATTGAGCTTGATAATTTGCTATATAAGCTGCATAAAACCTTTGATTTAACAAATCTGCGGGAATTTTCCGTGGAGGCCGGGCGCCCGGACACCATTACCGAGTCCAAGCTTTCTGCTATGAAAAAACATGGCGTTAACCGTGTGAGCGTGAATCCGCAGACCATACACGAAAAAACCCTGCGGCGCATCGGCAGACGTCATAGCTATGAGGCAATTCTTTCGGCTGTTCAAATGGTGCGAGCATTTGACTTTCCTGTTTTGAATATGGATGTCATTGCCGGTCTGCCGGGCGAAAGCCTTGCCGAATTTACAGAAACGCTCCAAGCTGTGGCGGCGCTTGTGCCGGAAAACCTAACCGTGCATACCATGCATTTAAAACGGGCCTCCAAGCTACGGCCCGAGGTATTTTCACCTTCCTTAGAGGAGCACAGGCAAACGTCAGCCATGTTGGATTTTGCCTATCAGTTTTTAGCAGAAAAGAACTATAAAGCATATTACCTTTACAGACAAAAGAACACACTGGGGAATTTGGAAAACACCGGCTTTTGTCTGCCCGGCACGCCCTGTATTTACAACATTGGCATGATGGAGGAAACCATGCCTGTGTTCGGATTCGGGGTCGGCGGTGTGACCAAGCTTGTACGTAACGGAAAAATTGAGAGAATCTACAATGTAAAGGACGTGCAGGAATATTTGAACCGTC
>SVKE01000048.1 GCA_015068615.1 Oscillospiraceae bacterium
CTTATAATTGTATTCTTGTAATCTCTTTCCAATTACAATATGCTGTTATTATAGGCTTTTTATGCTTTGCACGGTCTGGGCATTTTGCTACAGCCCCTTTTTTATTTTAATTCGGCCACAACCACCCGGATTCGCCCGCCGCTATTTATATCCTTATCATGATACGCAGTTATTTTATAAGAACCGCTTTGGAGCTCCGAAAGTGGAATGATGGTATAGTCATAAGAGCGCTTGTGATAAATGGCCACATCATCAGACAGGCGGTAGCTCTGCCCGGTGCTGCTCTTTAGAGTGCTGTCTGTCACACCGATGATATTGGCCGAAAGCTTAGAAAGGGCCTTCAGGCTTTGCACTCTTCCGCCGGCCATACGCAGCATCACCGGCTGACCGCCAGAAACAGGATAAGAGGTGCTACCGGCACTGAAGATGCCGCTGACACCGGCAATATCATAGGTATAGCTACCGCTGACATGCATACCAACATTGCTTGTGACGGCCTTTGTCACAATGCCGTAGGCATAGCATTCGCCTGTCATGTCGTTTAAAATTAAATCTGTAATTTCCCCTTTGGCGTTTGTTTCATAATATAAAATATTACTTTCGCCAATATGCATCCGGTCAAGCTGCTGTAAAAATGCAGGCGCATAGCTTCCAATTTCTGTGCTGGAGGTCTCCACCACATCTAAAATATGAACAACATCTGCAAAAGGAACGTTGCCTAAAAGCCGGGCAGAAGCATCCACCCGCCCGGAAATACCTGTTTTGTTATAGGAGCTGACGGAGGCTAACCCATTTGAGAAGGTGACGCGCACCACCTGATTGAGCGCCGTGCTGTCGCTGTAATCCCTTTTCGCCGCATACTGAAAGGAGCTGCCGTCCGTCCCGATAATCTCTACATAGTAGTTTGAATAGCTCTCGCCGGTCGCCGTCTCATAGTTCTTGACGCCGGCCGTGCTAAAAAAACCCACAACAGAGCTTTTCTCTCCCGCTGTCACAACGCCGGCAATGTCGCCATCCTTCCCTAAGAGTACCGTTACGGTATCTCCGTACTGAATGCTACCCGACGAGGAAAGCGCCTGAAATGCTTCTGCAGACTCGATGCCATAGGTCACGCCGGAAATCGTCACCTGCGTCAGCTGATCCTTATTGGGCGAGGCCGATTCATAAATCCCGGTGACACGTTTACTGTAGGAAAGCACCATGTTCAAATCCGGAGAATAATACACCACATCATAGATTTGAATTGCATCAGCGGTGCATTTCACCCCGTCTCGCATAACCGTGATGTCCTCACTGACCGAAAGCGCCTGATGCCAGTTTTTATCCCGCACAACAACAGGGCCTGTCACCTTGCCGCTCCGAATGGTGATATATTCCACACTGCCCCCTTCATCGCGCACGACAGAAACAACATCACCCATCTCAAGATTTTGCTTGGCCGAAGCATATGTGGTTGCCTGTGTGCCGACGTAAGCTGTGGTGCCATCCTCCAAATCCAGCCGGCTCATACTGCCGTTTTGATAGGTTACAATGGCAGCATCCAGCCTGGAATATACCACATATTCTTCCACGGATTGCTCATAAGGAATAAAGCACACAAGCGTATCTCCGTTTTTAAGCACCACATCACCACGCATGCCAATGTGATCATGGTTAAAGCCTTCGTCAATCTTATAGGTCCCGACTGAAGTGGCAACCCTGCCGGGATTCACAGCGCTGTCCTCTGCATTGGTGGCAATTAAAACAACATCCTCTGCCAGCTTGTACTGAATGCTTTCCAAATAATCCGCTGTACTGCCCTTCGGTGAGCAGGTCAGCAGATTATAGGTCAGCCGCATCACATCCCGCCGAGAAAGCTCACTGCCGGTCTCAGCAGAAATGTTGTCTAAAAGACCGATGTTCCGGCCCAGTCCCACCTGCCCATATGGCCAGGAATAGCCAAAGTCATCATTCGTGTAGCCCAAAAGCTTTAAATAAATCGTCACTGCCTCCTCTAAAAGCACCGTTCGGTCAGGCCGGAAGGTCGAATCCGGATAGCCTGTGACGAGGCCTTTTGACACAGCCAGCTTCACGTAAGGAGCAGCCCAATGGCTGTAATTCACATCCGAAAAAGGGGAAACCGCCATGCTGGATGCCACCTGATTTTTGTAAGGCGAGGCCACAATAGTCACCTTGGAGAATTCAGCGCGCGTAACGGCCTGCTCCAGCCTCAGCTCCCCGTCGGGATACCCGTTCATAATGGAAAGCTTTGCTAAAAGCTCCGCAATTTCCGTTTCATTTGACGTTGCCGCAAAGCCCGAGATGCCGGACAGCATCAAAAAGCAAAGAGCAAGCGTCAGAATTTTAACTCCGTATGTTTTCATGTATACACATTCCTTTCATCAAAACAGAATGAACTTAATCGTATCGCAAGGCATCAATGGGGTTTAGGCGCGCGGCCTTCTTCGCCGGAAAATATCCAAAGGCCATACCGATGACCGCCGAAACAGAAAACGCTATGAGAATAGAACCCAGCGTAATAACCGTAGGTAAATCCATCAGCGAGCACAAAAGGTATGCACCGCCAATCCCCAGAATAATGCCCAAAATACCCCCACAGCCGCTCGTGGTGGCCGCCTCTACAAGGAACTGGCTCAAAATGTTCCACGGAGTTGCCCCCAAGGATTTACGAACACCAATCTCCCTTGTGCGCTCCGTCACGGACACGAGCATGATGTTCATGATGCCGATACCGCCTACCAGCAGGGAGATGCCGGCAATGCCTACTAAAATCAGTGTCAGTGTGCCTGTTAGCTCATCAAGCGTATCCACAATGGCAGAAACGCTTGTCACGCTATAAAAATCATCATTCTGGTACACTTTAAAAAGCGCCTCTTCAATGTCGGCAATGGCCTCTTCAAGCTTGTCTTTATCTGATGCACTAAAGGTATAATTGGAAATGCGGGACATAAAGGTGAGGGTTCTGGCCACTGTATAGGGCAGATAAATTCGATCATCCTGACCGCCCTTGACGCTACCGGATTTTTCTGCCGCCACACCCACAACCGTGAAGCTGTAGCCGTTAATTTTAATAACACGACCCACAGGATTTTGCCCTTCAAACACACTTTCTGCCACATAGGAGCCAATAACGCAGTTCTTCTGCCTGCGCTCCACATCTATGTAAGACAGATAGCGTCCTTTATCTATTTCCAGATTATTAATTTCATGGTAGTTCTCGCTGGTGCCGATACAAGTGGCCGACTGGTTTTCATTGCCGTTTTTTACATATGCACCAATGGTGATATTGGGTGATACCGCCGCCAGTGTATCCTTTTTCTCCACCAGCTCTATCATATCCTCCGGCTCTACCATGCGGTTGCCGCCGCGGCCTGTAATAATCACGGTAATCAGGTTGGTTCCCATGCTTTCAAACTCATTCACCATCAGCTGCTTCATGCTGTCTACCATACTGGTTAAAATGATGACGGAGGCCACGCCGATGATGATGCCCAGCATTGTTAAGAAGGAGCGCATTTTGCTGGTTTTCAAACTCTTTAAGGCCAGAGAAAAGGATTGCTTCATGTTCATGCGCTCTGCCCCCCTCCCGGCTGGTCGGAAATAATTTTGCCGTCCTGAAGGCGTACAATGCGCTTTGCCTCCTCGGCAATGGACATATCATGCGTAATCAGCACAATGGTTGTGCCTTCATCGTTCAGCTTTTTAATAAAATGCAGCACATCCCGACCGGTTTTAGTATCTAACGCACCGGTAGGCTCATCCGCCAGAATCACAGGCGGATCGCCGGCCAGGGCACGGGCAATGGATACGCGCTGCTGCTGACCGCCGGAAAGCTGAGAGGGCATTTTTTTCTCCCTGTCTAAAAGACCGACCCTCTCCAGGGCAAGCCTTGCCCTTTCCTGCCGCTGCTTTTGCGGCATGCCCCGATAAATGAGAGGCAGCTCAACATTTTCTAAAAGGTTCAGCTTCGGCAGCAGATTGTATTGCTGAAAAATGAAGCCTAAGGTGACATTTCGGATATGAGACAGCTCAATTTCATTCATCGTGCTGACATCTGTACCATTTAGGTAATAGCTGCCGCTGGTGGGAATGTCCAGACAACCGATAATGTTCATACAGGTGGATTTGCCGGAGCCGGACTGCCCCACAATTGCCACAAATTCACCCTGATCAATATGCAGATTCACGCCGTCTAAAGCCCGGATTTCGCTATCGCCATCGGAATAGATTTTATATATATCGCGTAGCTCTATCATACTCATCTACCTCCGGACATTCCACCGCCTGGCATTCCACCACCGCTCATGCCGCCGGGCATTCCGCCACCGGACATTCCGCCACCGGGCATTCCGCCGCTCATACCCATCATAGCCTCCATCAAGCTATCACCGGAGCTGGTTGAAATAGTCACGTATACCTCGTCTCCCTCGGATAGGCCGGAAAGAATTTCTATGTAATCCGAATCATTAAGGCCTGTTTCTACCCGAACGGCTCGGAAGCCGTCGGGTGCGTTGCCCATGATGCCGCCGGGGATGCTCCTGCCACCCTGCTCCTGCCTATCTGTCGGCGCCGCACCCTTCGCTATACCTTTAGATATACCTTCCGGCCGGCCGGAAGGTGCAGGCGCATCCGTTTTCTTGCCGTCATCCTTTACATATACGATATTGCCGCGATTGACTGCTGTAACCGGCACACGCAGCACATCCTCGCGGGATTCCACCACAATTTCTGCGCTGACATTCATGCCCGGAATCAAATCCTCCGGGTTTTCCACCACCACCGTGATGGGGTACGTAGTGACACCGTTCTGGGTGGTGCCTACAACGCTGACATAATCCACATACCCGCCATACACCCTGTCTTCTAAAGCGTCTGCCGTAACACTGACGCGCTGACCCACTTCAATTTTACTGATGTCCAGCTCGTCAACGTTCATTTCAAAGACGATGGTCGACATATCGGCAATCACCGCCATCACCACAGATGCGTTTGTATTGTCCAGCGTGTCACCGGCCTTTGAGGTTTTCTTTAGGACTGTACCCGAGATAGGTGCCGTTATCTGATAATCCTCCAGCTGCTTATGATAGTTGTCGATGGAAAGCTGAGAATCGCGAAGGGAAATCTGGCTGTTTAGCCTTGTTCTGTCCGCATTCGTAGACTCAAGAGCCACAATCACAGCACCGGCCGAAACGACATCGCCCTTGCCATAGTTCATGGCTACCACCTTGCCGGAGGCCTCTGCCGTGATGCTGGTTTCCACGTTATAATCAAAGGTGCCCGGGCCGTTGCAGGCGGCACCGCCGATAATAGCCGTGGCGCTGTCCCCCTGCTTAATCGCACCGGGATTTGTCACTTCAATTTCCACCGTGCGGACGGCCACACCCTCAGCAGAAATCAAATTGCCGCTTGAGACGCGGCGTACCGTACCCGTCAGCGTATAAAAGGAATTGGTCAGCATAACCTCCGCCGTGCTACCCGCCCGAATGTTTGCCGCATCACTCTCGTTAAAAGGAATGGCGAGCACCATGGTGTTCATGTCTGCAAGATCGGCAATTTTGGTGCCGTTATTGACGGAATCTCCCGGCTTCACATAGGTTTCCGTAATGGTGCCGCTGTAGTCGGTCGTTACATTGAGTTTAGCCAGCTCATCCATTGTTTGATCATAGGAAAGCCGGCTCTTTTGCAGATTCAGCTGTGCCTTTTCCAGCGTGTTTTCCAGGTCGCTCGAATCAATCTGATACAAAAGGTCTCCCTTTTCTACCAAATCCCCCTCCTCAAAGGTGTCACTCAAAATTTCGCCCTTTACGAGGGAGGTTACCTCATATTCATCAATGGGCTCAATGGTGCCCGTCCCACTGATGACAACCGAAATGTTGCCCCGATCGGCAAAAGCGGTGCTCATGGTCTTGGCCTGCTCACCAGAGGGAAGAACAATCCGCAAAACCAAAAACGCAATTAACACAACAGCCACGACCGAAAAAAGAATTTTCTTTTTCTTCGACATAGCCTTGATGGCTTTCGGCAGGTTTTTAAGCTTTTCGCCGCCCAAAAGCATCTTTTCCTTCACTGAATTCAGCTGCATAATACCTTCATAGCCCTTCTGCCTGCAAAATAATCCGTATGTACACACTTATCACAGGCAAATAAGGTGCAAATCGCTCACCGGCCTTGTCATTTTAGCTATTCAAACAGCTTGCAACAGGTAAGCATATAGTTCTAATTTTATTACACCCATTGTAACATATATCTGTGTCTATTTTATGAATGAATTGTAAAAATATAAAAAAACGCTCTTCTTGATCCCCAATAATATTCTCTTTTTTCACAAGTTTCGACTTGACCTTTTCCGCATTTTGTGTTATGATTATGGAGAAATAAATGTACGATTGGAGCGGAGGATATGAAATCGACCGGTATTGTAAGAAAAGTGGACGAACTGGGAAGAATCGTATTACCCATAGAATTGCGAAGAACTCTGGATATTGCTGAAAAAGACGCTTTAGAGATTTTTGTTGATAATAATACCATTGTGTTGCAAAAATATGAGCCTGCCTGCATTTTCTGCGGCAACTCAAAGGATGTTTTTGTTTTTAAGGGCAGAAATATTTGCCCGGCCTGTATGGATGAATTAAAAAAATAAGAATCCCTCCTTGGGCGTAGTCAAAGCATTTTCTCCGGTCTCGGGGAGTTTGTTATATGCACCATAAAAAGCAGATAAGACGGTTCCGGCAAGCTGCCGGAGCCGTTTTTTTATGCTCATTTTCAAAAAACCGCCTTCACACAGTCAAGCCCCGTGACATATATTGGGAGTAAGAAAATGTATGTAAGAGGTAGGTATATAAAAAATGCTGCATAATAGCTTGCAATATCTTCCTGTGGGCGTCGTTGCATCGGTTTGTACCCTGCAACACGCAGATACCTCAATGCGCCGCAGATTGTTGGATATCGGTTTGACGCAGGGCTCTTTAGTCACCTGTCTGTATCAAAGCCCGGCAAGGGATCCGCGAGCGTATTTAATCCGCGGTGCCGTCATCGCATTGCGGGCAGAGGAGGCCGAAAAAATACTGGTGGAGTACAAAAAAGACGGGAGGGATTCAGATGGGCTTAACCGCCGCATCAACCGGCCAAAGCGTCGCCAAGGGACCGGATTTAAAAAAACTCGCAGGGGATAAAATCATTGCTCTGGCCGGAAACCCGAACGTAGGCAAAAGCACTGTGTATAACGCGCTGACGGGCATGCACCAGCATACAGGAAACTGGCCGGGAAAAACCGTCGGCAGCGCGCAGGGAGTACATACCTATAAAGGAAAACGTTATGTGCTTGTAGACATTCCCGGCGTGTATTCACTCATGGCGCATTCTGTCGAAGAGGAAATTGCCCGGGATTTTATCTGCTTCGGCGAGACCGATGCAACCGTTGTTGTTTGCGATGCTACTTGTCTTACGCGCAACATAAATCTGGTGCTGCAAACTCTTGAAATTACAGATAAGGTCGTTGTCTGTGTCAATTTAATGGATGAGGCAAAGCGCCGGCAGCTATCCATTGACTGTGAGGCCCTTTCCCGCTCTTTGGGCGTTCCAGTCGTTGCAACAGCCGCCGGCAAGGGAGAGGGAATGAAAGCTCTGTCTGCTGCTATGCAGGCTTTAACCGAGGGCAAAGCAAAAACCAGTCCCCGCAGGGTTTCCTATCGTCCGGAAATCGAATCGGCCATAGAGCTGCTGGTGCCGCATCTTGCGCCGCTGTTGCAGAACAGGCTGAATCCCCGCTGGGTGGCTCTCCGTCTCTTAGAAAAAGAGGCGGGGCTGGAGACTGCCATGACAAATTATCTGGGCTTTTCTCCTGCAGAGCATCCTTCTCTCTATGAGCCTCTTGCTGCCGCCCGCGAGCAGCTGGCTTTACTTGAAGCAGATGGGCTTACGCTGCACGATGCCTTGGTATCGGACATCTATGTAGCTGCAGAGGATATCTGCAATAACGCGGTCCATGCAAAGCAAGGCGACTACAATAAAAAGCAGCTGCGCATAGACCGGCTTTTGACCAATCGACTGACCGGTCTGCCCTGCATGCTCCTCCTGCTCATAGCTGTGCTATGGATAACCATACAGGGCGCAAATTACCCTTCCTCGTTGCTTTCTGACCTGCTTTTCGGCTTTGAAGATAAAATCAGCAGCGCCCTCTCTGCCATCGGCACTCCGGCTTTTCTGCACGACGCCTTGGTGTTTGGCGTCTATCGGGTGCTTGCCTGGGTGGTTGCGGTCATGCTGCCTCCCATGGCAATTTTCTTTCCGCTGTTTACCCTGCTGGAGGATTTGGGCTATCTGCCCCGCATCGCCTTTAACCTGGACCACGCCTTTAAAAGGTGCAACGCCTGCGGCAAGCAGGCTCTCACTATGTGCATGGGCTTTGGCTGTAATGCCGCCGGTGTTATCGGCTGCCGCATTATCGACTCTCCCCGAGAGCGCATGATTGCCATTTTAACCAACAGCTTTGTGCCCTGTAACGGGCGCTTTCCTACACTCATTGCCATTATCACAATGTTTTTTGTGAGCACCGGTGGTTTTTTATCCTCCGCACTTTCTGCCCTGCTGCTTGGAATGGTCATTCTTCTGGGAATTTTCCTGACGCTGGTGTTCTCGCGTCTATTGTCCGAGACGGTTCTGCGGGGCGTCCCCTCCTCCTTCACTCTGGAGCTACCCCCCTATCGCCGTCCGCAAATCGGCAAGGTGCTGGTGCGTTCCGTGCTGGACCGAACACTCTTTGTACTGGGGCGGGCTGTTTCTGTAGCGGCGCCTGCCGGTCTTGCCATTTACCTGATGGCTAATATAACCGTCTCCGGCGGCTCTCTTTTGGCACATTGTGCAGACTTTTTAGATCCGGCAGCCCGCTTCATCGGGCTGGATGGTGTGCTGCTCATGGCCTTTATATTGGGACTACCTGCAAATGAAATCGTGATGCCCATTGCCATCATGGCCTATATGGCAAGTGGCACACTCACCGAATTTGAAAATTTGGAAAGCCTCAAGCTGCTTCTTCTGCAAAACGACTGGACCTGGCTGACAGCAGCCTGTACCATGATTTTTTCCCTGCTGCATTGGCCCTGCTCCACCACCTTAATCAGCATACAAAAGGAGACCGGCAGCATTAAATGGACACTGCTTGCCTTTTTACTGCCGACTCTTGCCGGTGTAGGCCTTTGCTTTTTACTGACCTCATTTGCGCGCTTGTTTTCTCTGGTATAAGCACATAGAGGGGCTGTAGCAAAATGCTACAGCCCCTTTAAAAATTCCTATGTTTTATTTATTGTTTCTCCTCACCGTACTGATACCGCGTACCGCCCTTCATGCTATCTATATAATCAAGGGACATTCCGGTGCCACGGGCCACACATAAAACTGCGTCCTCAGCCACAAAAACCTCAAGGCCGGTTTCTCGGGCAATCAGCTTATCCAGCCCGTATACCAGGCTGCCGCCGCCGGTGAGCAGAATGCCGCCGGTACTGATGTCACCCACCAGCTCCGGAGGTGTTTTTTCCAATACGCTGTGCACGGCATCCACAATCTGCGTAGCGCATTCCTCTAGGGCCTCCAGCATTTCCTCGGAATCGACATTCACAACCTTGGGAAGGCCGGTCACAAGGCAGCGTCCCTTAATCTCTCTCGACTCA
>SVKE01000049.1 GCA_015068615.1 Oscillospiraceae bacterium
GAAAACGGTTCTATCACACTGATTGCCAGCACCACAGAAAATCCGTATTTTTATATTTATAATGCCATCTTATCCCGCTGTACGGTTTTTGAATTTTTGCCGGTAAACGGCGAGGATATAGAGCGGGCACTCCTGCGGGCACTTTCTGTTTTATCGGAGGAAACCGGCGTGCCGCTCACGGCCGATGATGAGGCTCTTTCTCACATTGCACAAACCTCCTCCGGCGATGTCCGCAAGGCCCTGAATTCTTTAGAGCTTTGTGCACAGGCTGCGCCGCTCAGCAAGGAAGGCACTCAGCATATCACGCTGCCTTTGGCTGAGCAATGTACGCAAAAAAAGGCTTTCCGACACGATAAGGACGGAGATAGTCACTATGATGTCATCAGCGCCTTTCAAAAATCTATCCGCGGCAGCGACCCGGATGCTGCCATTCATTATCTGGCACGCCTGCTCTCTGGCGGCGATTTAATCACCGCCTGCCGACGCTTAATGGTGATTGCCGCTGAGGATATCGGCCTGGCTTATCCACAGGCGATTTCCATTGTCAAGTCCTGTGTAGATTGTGCGCTGCAGCTGGGTCTGCCCGAGGCGCGCTTGCCACTTGCAGAGGCCGTTCTGGTTTTGGCCACGGCGCCTAAATCCAATTCTGTCATTTGCGCCATTGATGCTGCCATGCAGGATGTAGCCGGCTCTGACACCGGCGATGTACCCCTGCATTTAAAGGACACCCACTACGGTGGTGCTAAAAAAATGGGCCGTGGACTCACCTACCAATATCCCCACGATTTTCCTGACCATTATGTGAAGCAACAATACCTGCCGGATAAAATCAGGGATAAGGTGTATTATGTAAGCGGCGAAAATAAGAACGAACAAGCCGGTGCCCAATATTGGGAGCGGATTAAGAAAAGGAAAACGACATGAAAAGCAGTTACGGAGGCTTCGCCTCGTTATATGACGCCCTGACCTATGACGTCGATTATGAAAAGATGGCCGACTGTATTGAATGGCTCTTTCAAAAAAACGCACTGACACCGGAGCTGGTTTTAGACCTTGCCTGCGGTACCGGCTCACTAACGCTGGCCTTATCCGGTCGCGGCTACGATATGCTGGGAGCTGATGCATCAGCAGATATGCTTTCTGTTGCCGGGCAGAAGAAGGGTGCCGAGAAAATTCTGTTTTTAAACCAACCCATGGAGGACTTCGAGCTGTACGGAACAGTGGATGCTATCACCTGCGCACTGGACAGCATCAACTACCTGACTGAGCCGGATGCTTTGGAAAAAACCTTCCGGCTGTGCGCCAACTACCTAAATCCGGATGGACTTTTCATCTTTGATGTAAATTCTGAATATAAGTTCAGCCAAATTTTAGGACAAGAAATTTACACCCATGAAACCGATGACATATTTTATGTCTGGGAGAACGATTTCGACCCCCAAACCCGCCTCTGTAACATGTATCTGACATTTTTTGCAGAGAAGGAAGAGGGGCTTTATCATCGGGTCGATGAGCTTCACACCCAGCGTGCCTATACAGATGACGAGCTTAAAAAAGCACTGTCTGACGCCGGCTTTATGCTGACAGGCCGCTATGATGATTACACGCGGAAGGCTCCCGGCGAGGCAACCGAACGCATTGTATATGTGGCAAAAAAAAATCAATAACGGAGGGAATCCATTGAAGCAGCTGATTTTGATTAAATACGGCGAAATCATTTTAAAAGGATTAAACCGCCCCTTCTTTGAAGAGGCGCTTGTGAAAAATATTAAGGCCGCCCTGCCCGAGGGTTTTTCCGGCACCGTGCGCCGGTCACAGGCCACTGTGTATGTAGAGCCGGACGACCCGGACATCATTGACGAAACCATTTACCGGCTCACAAAGGTATTTGGCATTACCTCTCTCACCCGCGCCTATGTACTGCCAAAGGACATAGAGGAAATGAAAAAAGGTGCTGCCGAAGCTTTAGCGCCGATTTTGCAGAGCATTCGCAGCTTCAAGGTGGAGGCCAAGCGTGCGGATAAAAAATTCCCGCTCACGTCTCCGCAGATTGCACGGGAAATTGGCGGCCACCTGCACGATTCCTTTTCCAATCTCACCGTGGACGTACTTTCCCCCGAGGAAACTGTCATGGTGGAGGTGCGGGAGCAGAACGCGTATGTGTATTGCGGCCGCGTGAAAGGTGCCGGCGGTATGCCTGTCGGCTCTAATTCCAAGGCAACCCTGTTGCTCTCCGGCGGCATCGACAGCCCGGTGGCCGGTTATATGACCGCCAAACGTGGCGTGAAGCTGAACGCGGTTCACTTCTTTTCGTATCCTTATACCGGTGAACGCGCTCGGGACAAGGTGCTCACGCTGGCAAAAATTTTAGCCGAGTACACGCCCCGCCTCGACGTACACATTGTACCATTTACCGAGGCACAGCTGGCCATTAAACAGCATTGTCCCGAGGAACAGCTGACCATCATCATGCGACGGCTGATGATGCGCATGGCAGAGCGCGTAGCAAGAAAAACAGGCGCCAAGGCACTTGTAACCGGCGAAAGCATCGGTCAGGTGGCCAGCCAGACCGTTGAGGCCATGGCCGTGACCGACCGCGTGGCCACCATGCCTGTGTTCCGTCCCGTCATCGGGATGGATAAGGAGGAAATCGTCACCATTGCCCGTAACATCGGCACATTTGAAACCTCCATCCTACCCTACGAGGATTGCTGCACAATCTTCACACCCAAGCATCCAAACACCAAGCCGAAGCTCGACAAAATTGAAGCCTCAGAGCAGCGACTGGATGTGGAAAAGCTGGTCACAGATGCCGTAGCAGGCATTGAAGTAATCACTGTATAAAGGAGAACGATATGGCAAACGCAATTGCAGATTTTTTTCAAGGCTACGGAATATCGAATGAATTAATTGTCTTTTTGGTTTCCCTGCTCCCGATTGTGGAGCTGCGTGGTGCCGTTCCGCTTGGGGTTTTTCTGGGACTTGATCCCTGGACGCTGTTCGGACTCGCTGTTTTGGGCAACATGCTGCCCGTACCCTTTATCATCCTGCTGGCTCGCCCTGTTGTAAACTTCTTTTTGCGCACAAAATTGCTCCGGCCGCTGGGTAACTGGCTGGAGCAAAAGGTCAAGAAAAATCGGGAAAAAGTTGTGAAATATGAGATTTGGGGATTGTTTCTGTTTGTGGCCATCCCCCTACCCGGCACCGGTGCCTGGACAGGGTCCCTTATTGCTGCCCTGCTGGATTTGCGCTTAAAAAACGCCTTTCCCACTATTTTCTTAGGAGTCGTTGCCGCCGGTATCATTATGATTTTCGGCAGCACGATTGTCAAGTTTCTCCTAGGGCTTCTATAACCGGGCAGCAACAGAAGATATCTACACGCTCATAGCCGGCGTTTTACAGCATTCTCCGTCCATCGCTTCCCAGAATGCTCACTCGGTGAATGTCATAATCTGAAACAGAAAATCCTTCTATATATTTTTCCATAGCACTGAGCACCAAGTCTGGCTTTAAATTGGCCGAGGCTCCGGCAGAAAGCACCATGGAAAGAATGACGCCGTCATCTGACTCCCCCTCTATGGAAAGACCGGTTATATCCGGCAAAATGTCTGTTTCCTCCGTTTTTCTCTTTGTTTTCTTTTCAATCATCAGGGTCTCCTGCCCCAAAAACGTCTCCAGGTCCGCATCAGAAAGCTTTGTGCAGGACGCCGTCACGCGGTATGTCGCATAGCGAATGTCTGCCAGTTTTTTCATGCCGATAACTCGCTCTCCCATGCCGTTAAAGTGCAGACCAATGGGCATATTGCGGTTTAGGGCCTCAAAATCCTCTTTCGTAAGTTGTCTTTCGGTTTCCGCATCCATGTATTCACATTCGCTGGTTACGCCCACAGAAAGAGGCAAGCCGATGGCAAGCTTCGGGTGAGGATTAAACCCCTCAGAATAGGTCAGGGGTACGCCTGCGCGCTTAAAGACCCGCGAAAACAGGCGAATCAAGTCCAGATGAGAAACGTATTTCGCATCCCCGTATTTTGCATAGCAAAATCTGTATTTAATCACAAATGCCACCTCCCCAAGCCTGCATAACGCCACATCCGGCGCAGGCATCGCGACAGCTTTTCGTCAGCTCACCGCGCTTCGCCTTTTCATTCTCACGCTCTAAAAACGCTCTGGAAACCCCCGGATCAATAACCTCCCAGGGCAATATTTCCTCATAGCTTCTCTCGCGCTTGTTATAAAAATCAGGATCAATGCCCTCCTGTCGAAAGGCCTCCTGCCACAGTTCATAATCAAAGCATTCATTCCATGCATCAAACCGGGCACCCAGCCTTTGGGCGCGAATCAGCACCCGACCCAGGCGCCTGTCTCCCCGGGCAAAGACACCCTCCAGCACACTTAGCGTGGCCTCATGCCAGTTATAGGAAATGGCCTTATCGCGGATTTCATCCTTAATCCAATGCTGCTTGTCGCGCAGGGTTTCAATGTCATCCTGCGGCGCCCACTGGAAGGGTGTGAAGGGCTTGGGGACAAAGGACGAGGCCGAAACGGTCACACGCAGCCCCTTATTCCGCAAATGCTTAGGTGTATCGCGATAAGCCTGCACAACCTTATGAGCCAGGTGCGCAATCTGTTGTACGTCGTCCTTGGTTTCCGTGGGAAGACCAATCATAAAATAAAGCTTCACACCACCGTAACCGCCGGCAAATGCCAGAGCTACAGAGCGCATCAGGTCCTCCTCCGTAACCCCCTTGTTAATCACATCTCTAAGCCGCTGCGAGCCGGCCTCCGGTGCAAAGGTAAGACCGCTTTTTCGCACCTTCTGCACCTTCTGCATCAGTTCCATAGAAAAGCTGTCTATGCGCAGGGAGGGCAAGCTTAAATTAATCTTTTTGCTGACGGTTAAGTCCAAGAGTCCCTCCGTCAACTCCTGCAGACCCGTATAGTCACTGGTGGAAAGGCTGGACATAGAAATCTCCTCATAGCCCGTGTTGTCAATCAGCTTTTGTGCCAGCTCCAGCAGTCTCTCAGGACTCCGCTCACGCACAGGTCGGTAAATCATCCCCGCCTGACAAAAACGACAGCCGCGAATACAACCGCGAAACAGCTCCAGCGTAATGCGATCATGAATGGTTTCCATAAAGGGCACAATCATGCGATCCGGATAGAAAACCGCATCCATATCGTAAATTATTCTCTTCTTCACTCGTGCCGGTGCATTGGGATGGTTGGGCTTCATGCTTTTAATGGTGCCATCTTCATTGTAAGTCACCGTATAAAACTGAGGCACATAAACGCCCTCCAGCTTTACAATCTCCTCTAAAAATGCAAGCTTCGGTGCGCCGGAGCGTTTCCAACTGCGATACACCTCCATGACCTCCAGCATGACCTCCTCCCCTTCGCCAATCATGAAAAAGTCCACGAGGTCTGCCAGGGGCTCCGGATTAAAGGCGCAGGGGCCGCCTGCACAGATAAAGGGCATATCCTCACCCCGCTCCTGACGCAGGGCCGGAATCCCCGAAAGATCCAGCATATTGACAAGATTGGAATAGCACATTTCGTATTGAAGCGTAAAGCCCACAAAATCAAAATCCGTCAGCGGGCTCTTGGTTTCCATGGAAAAAAGCGGAATGCCTGCCTCGCGCATTTTTTCCTCCATGTCAATCCACGGAGCAAAAACACGCTCACAATAGATATCCGTCTGTCGGTTTAACAGATGGTACAAAATTTTAATTCCCAGATGTGACATCCCCACCTCATAAACATCGGGAAAGCAAAAGGCAAAGCGAATATACACCTCTGCCAAATCCTTATGTACGCTGTTATATTCTGTGCCGATATATCGTGCCGGCTTCTGCACTTCCTTTAAAATCTTATCTAAATTCATAAAGCTCCCTTCTTCCACATAAAGACAAATAACCTATACTTCTATTTTCCCAAAATGGTATTCAAATAATCCAAGGAATAAAAATCATGATCAATATATTCAGATAAAAACGCCGCCACATGCCCCTCCAGCTCCTCCAGGGCAGCCTGAGGCAACCGGAAGGCAAAGGCCTTTTTATCATCGCTTGTATACACATGGCGCAGAGCCTCAAGACAAGCCTCCGAAAGTGGGCGGCTATCCGTCTCGTGCCGACAGCATTCCATGCATAAAAGACCGCCTGCCCCGGGAGACAGGTGGTGCAAGGCGTTTTCTTCACCGCAGGCCATACATTCAAAAAGACAGGGAGCAAGTCCCAAATATTCGAGCAGCTTCAGCTCAAATACGCACTTCACGATGCGAAGCTCGCCGCCCCAACGCGCAAACAGATAAAAGGTATTTAAAAAAAGAGACAAAAGCCGCTCGGTATCTGCCTCCTCCTGCACTGTGTAGCCCGTCAGATCAGCAATATATGTAGCAAAGGCCAGCCTTTCAATATTCGTTGTCAGGCTGTAAAAGCTCTCTATAAGCTCGCAGCCGTTTACTTTATACATTTCCCGGCCCGGATACAGCACAAATTCGCTATAGGCAAACAGTGCCGTACCGGCCGCCAAGCGGTTTTTAAAGCCTCTGGCTCCTCTGGCCGAGGCCTTAATCACGCCGATATCCTTTGTAAAAAGCGTCAAAATCAAATCATTGTCCTTCACTTGAGTCCGTCTGATGACCACGCCCGTCGTTTTGATTAGCTCCATAACCACCACAGTTTTCTTTAAAATTCATGATTTCCTTATATAATAAATATCCTTCTATATCGCCTGTTTTGCAAAAATGCTCCCAACCCAAATTCTCCAGCACTTTTCCCGCCTCCGCGCAAGTTATTCTACTACTATTTTGACTTGGAACAGGCGGAATATACCATGAAAAAAATGCAAGAAAATGAATATATTTTTACTCTCCGGTATACCCGAAATTTCGCAGGGCTCCCTCTCGGTTGCGCCAATCGTCCTTCACCTTGACCCAAAGCTTTAAAAGCACCTTTTTGCCGAGCATCTCCTCAATATCAGCACGGGCAAGAGTACCCGCTTCTTTTAAAACAGAGCCGTTTTTTCCGATGACCATACCCTTATGGCTTTGCTTTTCGCAATAAATGTTCACCTCTATGTCCACAAGATGTTCCTTCTCCTTCATGGAGAACACCTCAATGGCAATGCCGTGCGGCACCTCCTGCTGCAAGAGGTATAAAAGCTTTTCCCGCACCAGTTCCGCTACAATCTGCCGCTCCGGCTGATCGGTAACGGAATCCTCCGGGTAGTACATAGGTCCCTCCTGCAGATAGCCGGAGATCGTCTCTAAAAGCGCCGAAACACCATCATTCTGCCGGGCTGAAATTAAAAATACCGAGGCAAAGTCAAAAAGCGTCTGATATGCCGCAATAACCGGCAGGAGTGTTTCCTTTTTAACCCGGTCTATTTTATTTACGACCAGGATAACAGGGATTTCCGTCTGCTTTAAATCCTCCAGAATTTTAAGCTCCATTTTTCCGGGATGGTCTGTCGGCTCCACTAAAAACAGCACCACGTCAGCATCACGCATGGCGCTGTCTGCCGATTTCATCATGGTTTCGCCCAGCTTGGTAAAGGGGCGGTGAATGCCCGGCGTATCCACAAAGATGAACTGCATATTGTCTCGTGTCAGCACGCCCAGAATGTTATTGCGTGTGGTTTGCGGCTTATCCGAAATAATGGCAATTTTTTGTCCTATAATCTGATTCAGCAGAGTGGATTTTCCCACATTGGGTCGTCCCACAATGCTGACAAAGCCTGATTTGAATTCACTCATATAGACGACTCCTTCTTCACTCGCTTTCCCTTAAAAAGCACCGTCAGACCAAACTTCGGCAGCGCCAGCATTCTGAAAAAGCGAGAGGGTTGTTTCATCAAGCGGTACAACCACTCAAGACCAGCCTTTTGATACTTTAAAGGTGCCCGCTGAGCAGTGCCTGCCCAAACATCCAGACTACCACCCACACCTAAAATCAGGCCGGCGGAAAGCTCGTCCTTGTGATTGTAAATCCATTCCTCCTGCTTGGGCGCGCCCAGGCATACAAATAGGATATCCGGCTGCTTTTTTCTGATATCTTCTATAATCAATTTTTCCTTTTCTGCATCAAAATACCCATCACTCATGCCACAAACAGAAAGTGCAGGATATTTTTCTGTCAGGTTCTTAGCCGCAAGCTCTGCAACGCCGGGCTTACCGCCAAAGAAATACACGCTGTAAGTGCCATCTGCAGCTTTTTCCAAAAGCCGACAGGATAAATCGTAGCCGGCTACCCGCTCCGGCAACGGCGCCTTTAAAATCTTAGAGGCATGCACAACACCGATGCCGTCTGCCACCACAAGGTCTGCGCTGTTTAACACTTTACAGAAATCCGGATTTTTATACGCAAGCATAATAATTTCCGAATTCGGCGTGTACACCACGCCGGGCTTTTCCTCCTTCAGGCAGGAAAGAGCCTTTGTAACGGCTTCCTCCATATTGACATGGTCAACCAAGACCCCCAGAATATCAATTTTTTTCACATCCGTACCTCCGTTATTTTACATCAAGCTTATTCAAGACTTCTCCTCAACGGGAAGGCTTTTTATCTCTCACAGAAAATTTCAATATAAAGACTGTACAATCTAGATGCCAAACTTTTTCAGTAATTGCGATACATAAGGTTTAGATGCAACCCTTTCAAAGGCTCCCTTGTGTAAAGGGAGCTGTCAGCGTAGCTGACTGAGGGATTGTTGTTCCATTTAATTTACAACCCCTCCGAGTTTGCTTCGCAAACCCTCCTCCCCTTACACAGGGGAGGCTTTTTCGATTTCGACAACATTCGACAGCCTTACTATAAAGACTGTATAATTTAGATGCCAAACTTTTTCAGTAATTGCGATACATAAGGTTTAGATGCAACCCTTTCAAAGGCTCCCTTGTGTAAAGGGAGCTGTCAGCGTAGCTGACTGAGGGATTGTTGTTCCATTTAATTTACAACCCCTCCGAGTT
>SVKE01000050.1 GCA_015068615.1 Oscillospiraceae bacterium
GAAGTAGTTTGGTTACAGTCCAACAACCATCGTGAAGTTAATATCCATCATATGTCCGTTGACATTTCTGTTGGTTCTTTGGAACTTCCATTGTTGTTGCGGTGTCATCAGATTAACCATCATACCACCGATGGAACCGGCCTGCTTTGCGGTGATGTCGCCGTTGTAGCCTTCCTTTAAGTTAACGCCAACCTCGTTGGCTACCTCCATCTTGAACTTATCCAGAGCTGCTTTTGCTTCAGGAACAACTTTTTTGTTGCTATTCATCGTATTTTACTCTCCTTGTAAAAATTTTTTAAGGCCTTGGCCTCGATTCTAGTTTGTTCTGAAAAAAAGCGAATATACTGGATATTTGTTGCATTTTTCAGAAAAATATTGTAAAATAGAGGGGATATTTTATAAAAGAGGAAATTTTTAAAAAAAGACTTGCATAATTATGCATTTTAATGTATAATTATAAATCGCAAGGGAAATCTTCGCGTTTTTAAACGAAATTCCCCGGAAGGAAGGAATGTACATGGATTTACAAACGATTATTAAGCTTGATGAACAGTATTATATTAACACCTTCGGCAAGCGCACACCCGTCTGCTTTGACCACGGCAGCGGTATTACGCTATATGACACGGAGGGCGTTGCCTATACAGATTTTTTCGGCGGTATTGCCGTTAATTCTCTGGGCTATGGACACAAGGGCCTGACGAAGGCTCTCACGGAGCAGGTGCAAAAGCTCTTGCATGTTTCCAATTTATATTATAACGAAAACCAGACTCTTTTAGCCGAAAAGCTGGTACAGCATTCGGTGGCAGATAAAATTTTCTTTGCCAACTGCGGTGCTGAGGCGAATGAGAGTGCTATAAAGCTGGCTAAAATGTATTTTTATAAAAAGAACAGACCGGAGAAAAATGAAATTATTACCCTGCAGAATTCGTTCCATGGCAGAACACTTGCCTGCGTGGCGGCTACAGGGCAGGAAAAATATCAAAAGCCTTATGCACCGCTAACGCCCGGCTTTTCTCACGTGCCGATTAACGATTTTGAGGCTCTTGCGCAGGCGGCGGACGAGACCAAAACAGCCGCGGTGATGCTAGAGCTGATTCAAGGCGAATCGGGCGTGAATCCGCTGACACAGGACTACGTGGATCGCCTTGCGGCTCTTTGCAGGGAAAAGGACATTCTCCTGATTGTGGATGAGGTGCAAACGGGCATGGGCCGGACGGGCGCCTGGTTCTGCTATGAGCATTACGGCCTTGTACCGGATATTTTTACACTGGCAAAGGGCTTAGGCGGTGGCGTTCCCATCGGTGCAGTCTGCGCCCGGGCAGAGGTGGCAGCTGCTTTTTCGCCCGGTGACCATGGTGGTACCTTTGGCGGAGGCCCCTTGGCAAGCTGTGCCGGTCTTGCGGTCTGCAATGCCTTTGAGGCAGAAAGGCTGCCGGAAAACAGTAAGCTTGTGGGCGAATATCTAAAGGAAAGGCTTGAGGCTTTAGGGGAGACCTCGCCGGTGCGCTTCGGCGTGCGGGGCATGGGCCTGATGCTGGGCATCGTCTTTTCAGAACCCATTGCCAAAAAGCTGCAGCAGGCCTTGTTTGAAGCAAAATATTTAGTTGGCGCCGTGGGTGACAGCGTTCTGCGCCTGTTGCCGCCGCTCATCCTGCAGAAAAAGGATGTAGATGCATTCTGCGAAGTGCTCGCTTCCGTGTTAAAGAATCTGTAAAAAGGAGAGTAGATATGAAGCATTTATTATCATTGCACGATTGGTCTAAGGCGGAGATGACGGAATGTCTCACGCTGGCGGCTCGGCTCAAAAAAGAATTAAAGGAGGGCGTTGCCCATCCGATTTTAAAGGGCAAAACCTTGGGCATGATTTTTTCAAAATCCTCTACCAGAACCCGCGTCTCCTTTGAGGTGGGTATGTATCAGCTGGGCGGTAATGCGCTGTTTTTAAGCTCTAATGACATCCAGCTGGGACGTGGGGAGAGCATTTATGATACAGCGAAGGTGCTGTCCCGCTTTTTAGACGGCATTATGATTCGCACCTTTCGACAGGAGGATGTGAATGATTTGGCAAAATACGGCTCTATTCCAATTATTAACGGATTGACGGACCTGCTGCATCCCTGTCAGATACTTGCAGATTTACTGACGATTCAGGAACATAGGGGAGATTTAGCCGGAAAGAAGGTTGCCTACGTGGGAGATGGCAATAACGTGGCACATTCACTCCTATACGGCTGCGCTAAGATGGGTATGGAGATAGCAGTGGCAACCCCGCCGGAATATCCCTGTGATGAAACGGTTGTCCGTCAGGCTATGGCAGATGCCGAGGCAAACGGCGGCAAGGTTGTGATTACAAATGATCCGGCAGAGGCGGCCAAGGGTGCCGATGCCATTTATACAGATACCTGGATCAGTATGGGGCAGGAGGATCAGAAGGCTGAAAAGGTGAAGTCCTTTTCGCCGTATCAGGTGAACAAGGAACTGTTTTCTCTGGCTAAGCCGGAGGCGATATTCCTCCACTGCTTGCCTGCCTACCGCGGCATGGAGGTTACAGAGGAGATTATTGACGGCCCGCAGTCGGTTGTTTTTGACGAGGCAGAAAACCGTCTGCATGCACAAAAGGCT
This sequence comes from Oscillospiraceae bacterium, assembly GCA_015068615.1. Taxonomy (GTDB): domain Bacteria; phylum Bacillota; class Clostridia; order UBA1381; family UBA9506; genus UMGS755. The sequence continues at coordinate 2,626 of SVKE01000050.1, forward strand.
GTTATGGCAATGCTGATGGGTTAACAAAGGAGTTGATGGTATGTTTTCGGTACGTAAGGCAACACTCGCAGATGCAGACAGCATTCTGCGGATTACCAGACAGGCTTTTTTAAAGTATATTGAGCTGGCAAACATTCCCGATACCGCCGCCCTGCACGAAACCAAGGAGCAGGTGGAGTATGATATTATGCATAAATATGTCTATGTGGCTTATATTGATGACGAGGTTGTAGGCAGCGTGCGTGCGGAGCAAGTTAACGAGGCAACGGCTTATCTGTCTCGATTCGGCGTGAGTGATGCCTATCAAAATCTAGGCATCGGTAAGTCCATCATGGGTGTGTTTGATAAGGAAATGAAAAAAATGGGCATTAAAAAGGTGGTTCTGCACACGGCGGCCAAGGCCTTTCCGCTGATGCGGTTTTATTACGGACGAGGCTTTTATGTACATTCCACCACCCACTGCAAGGGATACATACGGGCGCTTTTGTGTAAGGATTATGAATAATTCAGGCCGGTAAAAAAAGGGGCTGTAGCATTTTGCTACAGCCCCTTTGGCTTAATACTGCAGATAGTTATGCACAATAATCATGGCATCGGCGCGGCTAAGCTCTGTATTGGGATAGAAGTTTTGACCGTCACCGCTGACCAGCTTGAGTCCGTAGGCGACTGCTGCCGGCCCTATGGCCTCTTCCGGTACGTCTGCAAAGGGATTTTTAAAAATGCCGGAAATTTTAATAAATTCACCGTAGTCCAGCGCTCTTAACAGATAGGTCACAGCCTGCATGCGGCTAACGGTTCCGTGGGGATTTATCTCCTCCTGCGCCAAAACACCACTGCGGATTAAATTGCGGTACATGTAGTCAATATCGGTGTCGTAGCTTCTCTGCCAGATGACTTGGTTTAACAACAGGAAATAATCCTGCTGTGTGATGGGCGTATCGGGGAACAGGCGGTTTTCCTCTGCGCGCAGAAAAATATCATGCTCAAGCAGCCTTTCAATACGATTCTGTCCGTAATGGCCGTCTATATCCACATAGGTGTCCGGCACCTCTGTATTTGTCATAACAATGAGGCGATAGTCCAGTTCCTCAAGCGTCTTGGCATATAAAAGCGGGCGCTCCTCCAGAGCAAACACCGGCACGGCCTGCGTTGCTTCCTCCAGATAGAGAGGCAGGTATTGCAGGCGGAAATTGCCGACAGTAAGGGCTTTTTCGTTAGCTGCTTCCACGCCGGCTGCATCATCGGCGGCGGGGAAGGGAACATCCGTCCAGCTTATGGAGAAGGAGGTAAGCTCGCCGGTTTTGTCATTATAGGCGAGGTGGGCGGTGTTGTTATATACCTTAATGCCGTTTACCTCTCTGAGATAGGTAAAGCTTGCATTTGCAGGTGTAAAGACGGGCTTTTCCGTCATTTGAGCATACTGCTCGGCATAGTATTCTGTCATAAAGGCGTTGGCCTTTTCCTGCAGCTCCTCTTTCGGAATGGGGTCTGTTTCTTCCTTTTCTGTCCGTAAGGCAATGTAGCCGCCGGAATAATATTCGGTCACTTGACCGGTGGCGGCATTCAACTGCAGGGATTTATAGGAATAGCCCTCGTCCGCCTTATTTTCCGTGCGGTAGCTAAGGCCAATGCTGTATTCGCCGGTTTGCATACGGTAGGTACTGTAATTTTCGAGGGTGTATGCTTCGGTAATGCCAAATTCCGGGACGGCGCGGGCAATTGCATCGGCGTCCTCCCTTGAGAGCATGGCAGAAACCTCTTCCACCAGCGCTTGCTCAATGGCCGACAGCTGTGCCTTGCTGTTACTGCCTCTGCTACCCTCCATAGTCATGGCTGCGTCTGCTGCGGCATATCTGTATAGCTCCTGCTCGTGGGTCACAGCCTCGCCCGTCAGAGCATCAATCATCACATCTTCATCGTAGCGGCTGCGATAGAGCGGGGTGACGGTGTTTTGATAATCCTCGCTTTTGATTTGATAAAACAACTCGTAGCCAATGTGCTCGGCATAGGCCTGTGTAGCCTCTTCTGCCGTGATGGGCTCCCCCTCTGCAAAGGTTAGATTATTTTGCCAATTTGCTGCATATTCTGTGATCTTCAGGGAGTTGCTGTCTACCGTGCAGCGCAGGGTGTTGCCCGCAACAGGAATGCCATTTTGCATGCGGGGAAAGGCAACGCTGTACATGCTTCCATAGGAACGGGTCACCTCCGGCTCACCGGTTTTTGCCAGCTTGTCCGGGTCAATACCTGCAATAAAGTCCTTGGCAGCCTGTAAGGCCTCTTCCCTTGTATATTTGGAGAAGGAGGGCTTTGTGTCGGGCTTGTCCTCATGCAGAGAGTAGCGGCTGATAATGCCTTCCTCGTTCAGCGTTACACTGATGCCTCCGTATGTATTTTCATCTTTAGTTTCCCAATCCAGCGTATAGAGAGTTCCTTCATCCTCTGTTTCATGAAAATAATAGTTGGAAAATTCCATGATTTCATCGCTGATAGCAAGCTTATCTTTAGCCGTTAAAATCAGCTTTGCAACAGTTTCGCTTTCAGGCGTGTCGGCAGAGACTGCACCGCCGGCAGAAAAGCAAAGAACAGTAGCCAAAATGAGGCAAAACATTTTTTTCATACAGAATGCTCCCTTCCTAAAATAAAAGTTGAAATTGACTTCTAAGAAAACAGACTGCCAAAGCCTTCAAAAAGTTCCAAAAAAAGTATACACAGTTAATTTCCGGTAAAGAAAAGGCGTTTACAAGTTGTAAACGCCTATACATTTTTTGTGGCTTTATTTTGCGTATTCAATCGCGCGTGTTTCGCGGATGACATTGACCTTGATTTGTCCCGGATATTCAAGCTCGCTCTCAATGCGCTTAACAATATCGCGAGCCACCATGGTGATACCATCATCCTTAATGTCGTCCGGCTTTACCATGATGCGAATTTCGCGGCCTGCCTGAATGGCGAAGGAGCGCTCCACGCCCTCGAAAGAGTTAGCGATTTCCTCAAGCTTTTCAAGACGCTTGATATAAGACTCAATGTTTTCGCGACGGGCGCCGGGACGGGCTGCAGAGATTGCATCTGCTGCCTGTACAATGACGGCAACCAGAGAATTTGCTTCCACGTCGCCGTGGTGTGCCATAATCGCGTGGACAATCTCCGGGCCTTCTTTATACTTTTTGGCAAGATCTGCACCAATCATAACGTGAGAGCCTTCCATCTCATGGTCAGCGGCCTTGCCCAAATCGTGCAGCATACCGGCACGTTTGGCCACGGTGATATCGGCACCCAGCTCACCGGCAATGAGGCCGGACAGGTGCGACACCTCAATGGAGTGCTTCAGCACATTCTGGCCGTAGCTGGTTCTGAATTTCAGCTTACCTAAGAGCTTGATAATTTCAGGATGCAGGCCGTGTACGCCGGTTTCAAACACAGCGTTTTCACCCTCCTGCTTAATCTCGGCCTCCACCTCTTTTTTGGCCTTTTCGTACATTTCCTCAATCCGTGCGGGGTGAATGCGTCCGTCAACAATCAGTTTTTCCAATGTTACGCGGGCAATTTCACGCCGTACCGGATCAAAACCAGACAAAATGACCGCCTCGGGTGTGTCGTCAATAATCAGGTCAATGCCCGTCAGTGTTTCAAGGGTACGGATGTTTCTTCCCTCACGGCCGATGATTCTGCCCTTCATTTCATCGCTGGGCAGATTCACCACGCTAACCGTGGTTTCTGCAACATGGTCGGCGGCACACTTTTGAATGGCGCCGGCAATGATGTTCTTTGCGTTCTTTTCGGCATTTTCCTTTGCCTGGGTTTCAATTTCCTTCACCATCAAGGCCGCCTCGTGGCGAACCTCGCTCTCGATGCTCTTTAGCAGATACTGCTTGGCTTCGTCTGCAGACAGACCGGAAAGCTGCTCTAAAATCACCAGTTCCTTTTTCTTGACCTCTTCAATTTCGCCACGGAGCCGGTCTAAATCCTTTTCCTTTTTAGAAAGCTTTTCTTCCTTCTGTTCAATGGTCTCGGTTTTTTTGTCTAAATTCTCTTCCTTTTGCTGCATGCGGCGTTCCTGCCGGGAGATTTCGTTTCTGCGTTCTTTAATTTCTTCTTCAAATTCTTTTCGTTGTTTGTGGTTTTCTTCCTTAGCCTCCAGCAAAAGCTCACGTTTTTTGCTTTCGCCTTCTTTTTTAGCACGCTGTATGATTTCTTTTGCTTCTGCCTCAGCGCTTCCATACTCTGCTTCGGCAATCTTTTTTCTATAGGCAATGCCCAGACGGAATGCGATAAATGCCGCCAAGGCAACTAAAATCAAAGCAACTGCTATGTAGATGATAAGTGTTGTTAAATTATCTATTGCGAATACCTCCTTTTGTAAAATTTTGTTATTTTCGGGCATGTGGCCAGAGAATATAAGGCTCATACGCCTGAATTGTTATTTGTTTTTTTAGTTAAAAGATAAAGAACGACACATTTTATTGTACCTTTTTTTTTGAATTCTGTCAATGATAAATTAAGGAATTTTTTAAAAAATTAATTATCATTATTCCGCCATTTTTAAATTAGGTAGAAAAATTCGTACTCTACAAGAAATGACAAACAAAACGGAGTGATTTCTTTTGTTAAAATAGCACAGAATTTTAATTTCATCCCTAGTGGGCTATTGACAGATATTATAAAAGATTTTATAATAATAGACAGAGAGGCGATGTATCATGCAGATTTTGCTTCCGCAAGAAGTTATCGATATTATAAACACCTTGCAGCAGCTTGGTTATAATACCTATGTGGTGGGTGGCTGCGTGCGGGATGTTCTCCGTGGCAAAGCGCCGGAGGACTGGGACATTGCCACTGCGGCAACACCGGAGGCGGTGATGGCAGCCTTCCCCAAAAGCATACCCACGGGCATTCGGCACGGCACAGTGACCGTGGTGATGCCCGGCGGTCAGTATGAGGTGACCACCTTTCGCGTGGACGGGGTTTATGAAAATCACCGGAGTCCCGAGAGCATAACCTTTACCGCGGAAATTACCGAGGATTTGTCCCGGCGCGATTTTACGATGAACGCCATGGCGTATCATCCGGAGACAGGCCTTATCGATCCCTTCGGTGGGGAGGAGGATATTCGTCGCGGGCTGATTCGTTGCGTGGGGGACCCCTTGGTGCGTTTTAATGAGGATGCCCTGCGGATGATGCGGGCCGTGCGTTTTTGTGCACAAACCGGCTTTGCGCTCCGGGAGGACATTCCTGCCGCCATGCAGAAGCTTTCCGGGCTGATGCGCAGCATCAGCGGAGAGCGGATTCGTGATGAACTGTTAAAAATCCTGCTTTCCGACAGGCCGGAGGCCGTTTTGCATCTGCACGAAACAGGCGTTTTAGCCGTTATTTTGCCGGAGCTTGATCGTTGCTTTTTTGTTCCGCAACATATTAAATATCATGTTTTTGACGTGGGGCGGCATAGTATAGAAGTGACGCGGCATGTGCCGAAAACGCAGGTGTTGCGGCTGGCGGCCCTTCTGCATGATATCGGTAAGCCGGACAAAAAGACAACGGATGAAGACGGCATTGACCACTTTAAGGGCCATGACAAGGTGAGTGCGCAGCTGGCAGAAGCTATTTTGACCCGGTTGCGACTGGATAACCGCACAAAGGATGCAGTTGTCCGGCTCATTACCTGCCACGACCGCAGAATTGAGGCAACGAAAAAAAGCGTCCGTCGGGCGGCGGTAGCCGTAGGGCCGGAGCTGTTTACAGACCTTTTGGCACTACAGAGGGCAGATAACTGCGGACAGAATCCTGCCTTTTTGGAAGAACGCCTGGCGCATAACCGGCTTTTAGAATCGCTGTGGCAGGAAATACGAGCAGATGATGATGCGCTCTCTCTTTCCGACTTGGCCATTGGAGGGCACGATTTACTGGCACTTGGATATCAGGGAAAGGCAATTGGCAGCCTGCTTTCGGCAGCTCTTGCCCATGTGCTGGAGCACCCTGAGGACAATCAGCGCAGTTCTCTTTTGGAATGGATACAAAAAGACATTCGCGAGTAAATTACATGCATAAGCATGAGAACAATGGAGGGAAAAGGAATGAAAGACTATCCGGTAGCAAACATTAAAAACGTAGTGCTCTTAGGTCATGGACGCGCAGGCAAGACCACGCTGGCAGAGGCTCTTTTATATTCCGCCGGTGTCACAGAGCGCATGGGCAGCGTCGCTCAGGGAAATACCGTCAGTGATTACGACGCAGAGGAAATCAAACGTCTGTGCTCAATCAGTGCCTCCATATTACCTTTAGAGTGGAGTGGCGGTAAGATTAACTTGATTGATA
>SVKE01000051.1 GCA_015068615.1 Oscillospiraceae bacterium
TGATAAACACAAGCCTGAGAGGAAGAACGGAAGGGCGAAAGAGTTTATGAATTTGCCTTCCTTTGCAGATAAAACACGTGAAAAATTAGCGGAAATTTTGCCTTCTTTTCAGTCGTCCGACACATGTGGAGTGTTGCGCCCTACTGACTGCATCTCACACCGAAAAAATAAGCGTGAAAATATCGTAGACTTTTTGGATATTTTATGCTAGAATCTATACGAAGGATTCGTTAGGGAGAGTTTTATAACATGAAAAAAATAGTATCTGCTTTACTGGTCGCGGCGACGCTGCTTTCCGTCTCGGCCTGTGCGCCGGAGCATATGGCCCCTGCCACAGAAGCCCCATTGCCGACAGATGTCCCGAAAGCCTCTGTGCCACCTGCAGAGCCTGAAGGGTTCCGCTTAGACATTGACGGCAGCGCCACCTATCTTGTGGCCTATCCCATTTTAGAATATAACTATTTTAAGCTGCGTGATCTGGCAACCGTGTTAAATGGTACCAAGGCGCAATTTGACATCAGCTGGAATCAGGATAAAATGGGTATTGAGCTTTTATCCGGTGTGGCCTATTCTGCCGAGGAAGCGCTGACCGCCGCGCCTTTAAAAAACCCTATCGCCACCCGCCGCGCCGTAACCTTCTATAAGAACGGGGAGGAAATGCTGCTGGAGGCCTATATGATTGAAAACAGCTATTATTGCAGGCTGCTGGACGTGGCCGCGCTTTTAAATGTTTCCGTGCAGGAAAACAGCGAAACCGGCATTACGGAAATAGATACCTCCGCTCCCTTTGCAGACGAGGATTACATATTTGCCCCGCCGGATATGAGCGAAGTGCCCACTATTGTGCACATTATGAACACTTCCAACCCCGAGCCGAAGGGAGCCTCTGCCTATTATCTCTATGCTGCGGCACTCGATGAGGAAGTGCAGGGCATCAATCGCAGCTGGCAGACAGATAAGGCCTATTACTGGCTGGCAGATGTTGATCATGACGGTTTGCAAGAGCTGGTTGTCCGTATGGGGGCCGGCATAGCCGTTTACAAGGAGCAGGAGGGCGGCATCAACCAGATTTTCTATGACAGGCTGGAGGAGCGCGCCGATGGCGGCACCTATAACGTGACAAATCGCGAGGGCCTCGATTACATTGTATACACGACAAAAGACAGTCTGCAGGGGACGCTGTTTGTCATACAGGAGGGTCGTCTGCAGAAGGCGTGCGAAGGCGTGGACATTCTTTTTGCCGAGCCCACGCCCCTTGAAGGACTGCGGTGAGGCCATGCATTATGTATATATGCTAAAATGCGCTGACGGCAGCTTGTACACGGGCTGGACAACCGATCTTACAGAGCGCATCAGGGTTCACAACAGCGGCAAGGGCGCCAAATATACACGTTCGCGGTTGCCTGTGACCCTTGTCTATCACGAAAGCTTTCCCGATAAGTCGCAGGCCTTAAGGCGCGAAATTGAGATTAAACAGCTTTCCCGGAGCGAAAAGGAAGCGCTGATTGCCAAAGAGGGGCTGTCTCAATAAACATTTTATTTGCATAAATATTCAAAATGTAGGGGTCAACGCCTATGTCGAGCCGAAAAACGGGCTGATGTGGGCATCAGCCCCTACAAAAAATATTTTTATGCATTGATTTGTTTAAAGAGACAGCCCTATTTAATCATATAATAACGGCTTAATCACGTCTGAATCCACGTTGTTTTTATCGTACCACTCAAAGCCGGTATCAATTTCCTTCTGCACAGTCTCGCCCCGGGAGGCGCGATATGCCGCCTCTACCGCTTTATAGCCTAATTGGATAGGGTTCTGCGTCACCGCACCCAGCATGTCGCCGTTTCGAATGGAGTCCACCTGCTTTTTACCGGAGTCAAAGCCCACCACCTGAATCTTTCCGACCTTATTAAGCTCCTCCACCGCCAGCATCACGCCGATAGCAGAGCCCTCGTTTGAACCGTAAATTGCCTTTAAATCGCTGTTGGCAGTGATCATGGCCTTTGCCACATCCGCCGATTGGGTGTGGTCACCCTCGCCGTACTGAATGTCCACAATTTCAATATTGGGATAGGTTGATTCAATCCTCTCACGAAAGCCGTCGCGTCTTTGTCGACCCGTTGTGCTGACCTGGTCGTGCACCACCATGCCGACTTTTCCTTCCTCTCCAATGGCCTCTGCCAGCTTATCTGCTGCAAGAGCCGCCGCTGCCGTGTTATCTGTCGCGGCGGTTGCAACCAGAAGGTCGCTGTCCACGCCGGAATCAAAGCCCACAAGGGCAATGCCCCGCTCTGCCGCTTTATCTAAAGAGCCTAGCAGGGCTCTTGAGTCCAGTGCCGCTATGCAGATGGCCACAGGGTTTTTGGAAATCGCTGCATCCAGCATTTCCACCTGTTTATCCACCTGTGCCTCCGTATCGGGACCTTCAAAGGTGATGCGGATATCCAAATCCTTTGCAGCCTGCTCAGCACCTTTCTTAACCGTCTGCCAGAATTTATGCTGAAAGCCCTTGGCAATCACCGCCACATAAGGCTTGTCGCTGTTTTCTTCGTTACCTCCGCCTTCCATCTGCTGCATAGCATTGCAGCCGACTCCTGTCGCTAAAAATAATGCCAGCACCACCGCAAGACCGATATATTTCATGTATTGTTTCATGCTTTCACCTCATTAACGTTGTTTTTTTCGCCTGTAAATATCAATAAACACAGCCAGAATCACCACAATGCCAATCGTCACCGTCTGCCACTCCTGCTTAACACCCATGATGCGCAGACCGTTTGTCAGAACACTCATGATAAATGCGCCGATAACTGTACCGGAAATGGTTCCCTGCCCGCCGGAAAGCGAGGTGCCACCGATGACAACCGCCGCTATGGCCTCCAGCTCGTAACCCTGTCCCAATGCCGGCTGTGCCGAGCCGAGACGGGAGGACATCACCACGCCGGCAATGCCGCAAAAAATGCCGGAAAGCGTGTGAATGGCTGTGAGCCAGCCGGCCACATTCACTCCGGAAAGACGGGTGGCCTCCGTGTTGGAGCCAATGGCAAAATTATATCGACCCAAAATGGTGCGGTTTAAAATTACACCGGCCAGAATTGCCATGACAAAGAAGATCAGCACACCATTCTGCAGGCTAAAGCCCGGAATCACCTTCCCCACCAGGGAGCCAACGGCAATTTCCTTATATTCAGCAGGGAAATAAATGGGCGAGGCCCCGGAGACCACAAGAGAAAGGCCCTTGGTGATCATCATGATACCCAGCGTGGCAATAAAGGCCGGAATACGCAGGTATGCCACTAAAAGCCCCGTGATGCTGCCGATGACACCGCCTGTGACAACGGCCACAAGAACGCCCAGCCAAAGAGGTGCACCGAGACTCGTCACTACCACACCCGCCATCACCGAGGCAAAGGTCATCACGGTGCCAATGGATAAATCAATCCCTCCGGTGATGATGACAAACGTCACCCCAAGAGCCAAAAGCCCGTTCACACAGGTGGCAAGTAAAATTGAAATGATGTTATCCGAAACAAAAAAATTCGGTGAGGCCACAGAAAAAAAGACAATCATCACAATCAAGGTTAAAAACGCCAATATCTTTTGTATGGCCTGACCGGAAAACACCCGAGAGGGTTTTAGTATTTGCTGCGCTGTCATTTCCTTGTCCTTCACAAGCTCCACTCCTGTTCCCAAGCCTGCTCAATTTTCTTTAGCAGACTGTTGTTTTTCTTCTCGCTGTGTTGCATATTCCATTATTGTTTCCTGATTTGCTTCTTTTATGTCCAAAATTTTCGTAATACGACCCTCGCACATAACAGCCACCCTGTCACTCATTCGCAGAATCTCCGGCAGCTCGGAGCTAATCATGATGATGGATTTCCCTCCTGCAGCCAGCTCGCTCAGCAGCTTGTAAATTTCGCTCTTGGCACCTATATCTATGCCGCGGGTGGGCTCATCGAAAATTAAAATATCGCAGTCCCGCACCAGCCACTTGGCAATGATAACCTTTTGCTGGTTGCCCCCCGAGAGATTTCGCACAGCCTGGCGGATGCCCGGCGTCTTTGTTTTCAGCATGCTCACATAGTCTGCCGCCGTTTTTGCCGTTTCGCGGAAACGGATAAACCCCACCCGAGAGAAACTCTTCATAGAGGCCAGCACCGTATTTTCCTCCACGGTCATGGAAAGGGCCAGGCCATATCTCTTTCTATCCTCAGACAGATAGCCTATCCCGCAACGCACCGCGTCCTTGGGCGAGGCAATACGAACCAGTCTATCCTTAATTAAAATCTCGCCCGAGGTGATTGTATCCGCCCCGAAAATTGCCCGCGCCACCTCCGTTCGGCCGGCACCCATCAGGCCGGCAAAGCCCAAAATTTCACCCCGATGAAGGGTAAAGCTGATATCCTTGAGCACCCGGGTGTTTAAGCCCCTCACCTCAAGTGCCACTTCCCTTTTCGCACTGCCGCTTTCCTTTGCCTGTTCAAAAATGGTTCGGCCCACCATCATATGAATCAGCTCCCCCGTGGTGACAGAGGCTGTTTCAACGGTTTTAATGTGAGCGCCGTCCCGCATGACGGTGATACGGTCGGTGATTTCCATCAGCTCCTCCATGCGGTGAGAGATATACACAATGCCCACCCCGCGCGCCTTTAAATCCCGGATGATTTTAAATAGCTCCTCAATCTCCCGTGCCGTCAGCGCCGCCGTGGGCTCATCCATGATTAAAACCTTCGATTCAAAGGAGAGCGCCTTGGCAATTTCTACCATCTGCTGCTTTGCCACGGTGATATCTGCCACTCGCACGCGCGGGTCCAGCCCGAGTCCCAGCATTTGAAACAGCCGCATGGCCTCTCTGTTAAGCCGTTTTTCATCTGTGAAAACACCGCCGATTCGCGGCTCTCTACCGATAAAGATGTTTTGCGCCGCAGACAGGTGCGGCATTAAATTCAACTCCTGATGAATCATGGAAATGCCCATCGCCTGCGTCTTTTGTGTGGAGAGCGCGCCCAGCTCCTCGCCCATGAATACAATGCGGCCTCCGTCCTTTTTGTGCACGCCCGTCAACACCTTCATTAAGGTGGATTTTCCCGCGCCGTTTTCACCCAGCAGCGCATGTACCTCACCGCCCTTTAAATCAAAATGGCAGTTCTGCAAGGCATGAACGCCGGGAAAACGCTTTTCTATACCCTCCATGCGCAAGATGGTCTCGCCCATGCTTTCACCTCGTTATGCTTACTTTTTAGCTTATGTTTCCTTGTTTTTAAGAAAATCATGCATACGAGAAAAAAATATTGCAAGATACGAAGAAAACAGGTATAATAGAAAATGAGTTTTTCCGTTCGCATAAATCCCTTCATTTTTTCTCATACTGAGAAAAAAGAAGGGAGACAGATGATGCAAGAAGAACAAACCAAAAACGATAAGAACGATCCCGCTACCGAAAGTGAGGAAAACACGCAAAACATTAAGGATTTCGGCATGACGGATATTCAGAATTCCCGCGGGAAAATCCATTGTCTCAGCATCGTGGGTCAGGTAGAGGGCCACATGCTGCTGCCGGCACAAAATAAATCCACCAAATATGAGCATGTGATTCCCCTGCTGGTTTCCGTTGAGCAGGATGAACGCATTGACGGCCTTCTGGTGGTCTTAAACACCATTGGCGGCGATGTTGAGGCGGGGCTTGCCATAGCAGAGATGATCGCCGGTATGACCAAGCCCACCGTGTCGCTGGTGTTAGGCGGCGGACACAGCATCGGCGTCCCTTTGGCGGTCTCTGCCAAGCGCTCCTTTATTGTGCCCTCTGCCACCATGACCATTCACCCCATCCGCATGAACGGCACGGTCATCGGTGTGCCGCAAACCTATGAATACTTTAACAAAATGCAGGAGCGGGTGGTCAATTTTGTGGTGAAAAATTCCGGCATTAAAAAGAACGTTTTTACGGATTTGATGATGAAAACCGGCGAAATTGCCAATGATGTCGGCTGTATCATTCTGGGCGATGAGGCCGTCCGTCTGGGACTGATTGATGAAGTGTCCGGCATTGACGGAGCCTTAGAATGCCTCTATGGTATGATTGAAGAGAGGCGTGCAGATAACAAACAAGACAAAAAATAGATTTCGCGCAATGCCTTCTGCGCGATGAATCGCGCAGAAGGTATCGCTACAGAAAGGGATTGACAGCAATGAAGGAATTAACCCCCGGAATCTGCGGAAAAATTGAACTCATCGTGGATGAAAATGTCAGCGCCATGCGGGCTGCCAGCGGCGAAATGGACGTGTTCGGCACCCCCTTTGTTATTGCGCTGATGGAACAGACGGCGGATAAGAGCGTTCGCCCGTACCTGGAAGATGGCTGCGCCACGGTCGGCACCATGGTCAACATTCGCCACACCGCCGCAACCCCCATGGGCATGAAGGCTCATGCCGAATCCGAGCTCATAGAGGTGGACGGCCGTAGGCTGGTGTTCCGCGTGGCTGTGTTTGATGAGGTGGGCCAGGTGGCAGACGGCCTCCATGAACGCTTTATTATTTATAAAGAAAAATTTATGCAAAAAACGCTGGCTCGCGGAAGGGATCAATAAGCATATGAAAAGTGATATTCAAATAGCACAGGAGAAAAAACCCTTACATATTAAAAAAATTGCAGAAAAGCTCGGCATCAGTGAAGAAGAGCTGATTTACTACGGTCATAACAAAGCAAAGCTCTCAGAAAGCCTGACAAAACGTATACAGTCGCAGCCCCGCGGCAAGCTGGTGCTGGTCACTGCCATTAATCCGACCCCGGCCGGCGAGGGAAAAACAACCACCACGGTAGGCTTGGGGCAGGCCATGGCGAAAATCGGCAAAAAAGCGGTCATTGCCCTCAGGGAACCTTCTATGGGTCCGGTGATGGGTGTTAAGGGCGGCGCCGCCGGCGGTGGCTATGCACAGGTCATTCCCATGGAGGACATCAACCTGCATTTCACCGGCGATATGCACGCCATTACCGCTGCAAACAATCTGCTTTGTGCTATGGTGGATAACCACATCACCCAAGGCAATGCACTGGGCATTGACCCGACGCGCATCGTCTTTCGCCGCGTGCTGGATATGAATGACAGAGCCCTGCGCAAAATCGTGGTGGGCCTCGGCGGCAAATTAAACGGCAACCCTCGTGAGGATGGTTTTACCATCACCGTGGCCTCAGAGGTCATGGCTATTTTATGTCTTTCCGAAAGCCTCAGCGACCTGAAGGAACGGCTGGGACGAATTGTGGTGGGCTATACATATGATGGCGCCGAGGTAAAAGCAAAGGACCTTGAGGCAGAGGGCGCCATGGCCGCACTGCTCAAGGATGCGTTGCGACCCAATCTGGTTCAGACCTTAGAGGAAACTCCCTGCCTGATGCACGGCGGCCCCTTTGCGAACATCGCTCACGGCTGTAACAGCGTGCTCGCTACCAAAACAGCGCTGCATCTTGCGGATTATGTGATTACCGAGGCCGGCTTCGGTGCAGACCTCGGCGCAGAAAAGTTCTTTGACATTAAGTGCCGTGCCACAGGTCTTGCACCGGCTGCTGTTGTGCTTGTGGCCACAGTGCGCGCGCTCAAATATAACGGCGGCGTGCCCAAAACGGCCTTGACAGAGGAAAATACCGAGGCACTTTCCGCCGGGCTTTGCAATCTGGAAAAGCACATTGAAATTTTAAAGCAATACGGTGTTTCTGTAATTGTGGCGATTAACCGCTTTGGCACGGATTCTGATGCGGAGCTTTCCCTCATTGCTGACTGCTGCCGCAAAAACGGGGCAGAGTTTTCCTTGTCCGAGGTTTTTGCCAAGGGCGGCGAGGGCGGCGTTGAGCTCGCTCAAAAGCTGGTAGAGACTCTGGATCAAAACACCGGAAACTTTAAGCCCCTGTACGAGGACAATCTATCCTTGACCGAAAAAATTCACACCATCGTCACCAAGGTCTACGGCGGCGCCGATGTTACCTATTCTGCCGAGGCTAAAAAGGCCTTAAGCCAGCTGACAGAAAACGGCTATGGACATCTGCCCGTCTGTATGGCCAAAACCCAATATTCACTCTCGGATAACGCCACTCTTTTAGGGCGGCCCGAGGGCTTTACGGTCCACGTGAGCGATGCCCGCGTGTATGCCGGTGCCGGCTTTGTCACCGTGTATTGCGGTAACATTATGACCATGCCGGGCCTGCCGCAAAGACCGGCCGCTGCCGACATCTCCGTGGATGACGACGGCGTTATCAGCGGCCTCTTTTAAAGAGAAATTCCAAAAAAAGAAGGTGTCTTTATGGATAACCGCACCTGTATCAACCTGCTTTTAACCGCCGGACAGCTCCTGCTGGAGTCCGGTGCAGAAACCTATCGGGCAGAGGACGCTGCCCTGTATATGTTCCGGACGCTCGGGGAGGGTAATATCAATATTTTTGCCGTTCCGACGGTGCTGATTATCGAAATCACAACAACGGACGGCGATTCCGTTTACGGCTGCCGGCGCATCCGGCGGCGCTCCACCCATTTGGGGAAGCTGGAGCAGATTAACACCGTTGTCAGAAAGGTGTCGGACGGCGAATTCTCGGCAGAAGAGGCACTCGCCCGCCTCAGCACCATTGACAACACCCGGGAAAAACACCGG
>SVKE01000052.1 GCA_015068615.1 Oscillospiraceae bacterium
AGGAATATTTGAACCGTCAACAGGAAATGCGCGAAAAAAAACAATATCTGTATACCTTTTATGCAGATTGATGCACTACATAAAAAAGGAGCGAAAAAATATGAAATGTCCATACTGTGAGTATGAGGAAAGCAAGGTTATTGATTCGCGGCCAACAGATGAAAACGAAGCCATCAGACGCAGAAGGGAATGCCTCTCCTGTGCCAAGCGGTTCACAACCTACGAAAAGGTAGAAAGCATCCCGTTGATGGTCATTAAAAAGGACGGCTCGCGGCAAATGTTTGACAGAGAAAAGCTGCTGAACGGCATTATGCGTGCCTGCGAAAAGCGCCCTGTTGCCACCATGGATATGGAGCACATTACCAATGAGATTGAAAATGCAGCCCAAAACCTTTTGGAGAGGGAAATTAAAAGCGAGCAAATCGGTGAAATGGTCATGGAGCGCCTCAAGGACGTGGACGAGGTGGCTTATGTACGCTTTGCCTCTGTTTACAGACAGTTTAAGGACATCAATACCTTTATTGATGAAGTAAACAAGCTTTTAAAGAGGTAAGAATTATGCTGAAAATTGGAAATACCTGGGATGGTGTGTTGCAGCAGGAAGTCAAAAAGCCTTATTTTTCTGCACTGATGCAGGCGGTTGAGGAAGAATACCAGCAGCATAAGGTGTTTCCCGCTCGGGAAAATATTTTTAACGCATTGCGCTATACCGCCTACGAGGATGTTAAAATTCTGCTTTTGGGGCAGGATCCCTATCACGGAGAGGGGCAGGCGCACGGACTCGCATTTTCGGTGCAGCCCGGCGTTTTGTGTCCTCCCTCCTTGAAAAACATGTTCAAAGAGCTCCATGATGACTTGGGTGTGCCCGTATCTCAGAACGGATGCCTGACCCCCTGGGCCGGGCAAGGCGTTATGTTGTTAAACACTGTCCTGACTGTGCGCGAGGGTGAGCCGAATTCTCACAAAAATTTGGGCTGGACAACATTTACCGATGCAGTCATCAGTGCGCTCAATGAGCGGGAGGAGCCGGTGATTTTTCTGCTTTGGGGCGCAAACGCCAGAGAAAAACTGCCGCTCATTACAAACAGCCGCCATTTCGTGCTCAGCGCGCCGCATCCCAGCCCGCTTTCAGCCAGCCGCGGTTTCTTCGGCTGCCGTCATTTCAGCAAGGCGAACCTGATTCTTGAAAGACTTTGCAAAACCCCGATTGACTGGCGGCTTTAAATCTAACCAGAAAGGTATTATCACAATGGATTATATTATTTTCGACCTTGAGTGGTCACGAAATATCAGACATGTGATTCCCAAGTGTCCGGATGAAATTATTCAAATTGGAGCAGTAAAATACGATAAAAATTTACAGTATAAGGGTAGCTTTAACCGTTTTATTAAGCCCGGCGTATATCGCAGTGTTGATGCGAAGGTGGCAGAAATCACCGGCATTACAAAAGAGCACTTGGAACGCTTTGGCGTGCCCTTTAATGAGGCCTTCCGTGAATTTAAGGCCTTCATGGGCCGGGAATATATCTTGCTTTCCTGGGGCCCGCAGGATGTGCAGGTTTTACGGGTGAACGCGCAGTATTACAACAAAAAGGCGCGGCTTACGTTTATGCAGCATTTTGCAGATTTGCAACGATATGCCTCCCTGCGCCTGCGTGAGGGTGATAAACAGCAGATGGGGCTGCAGACGGCAGCAGATTTGTGCCAGATTGATTATGACCCGGAAACTCTGCATGATGCACACGTAGATGCGGAAATCTCCGGTCAGGTCTTTGCAAAAATTTTTGAGAAAAAGTCTTTTGCTCCCTTTGTGACAGATGCATCTAAACCAAAAAAAGCAGCGGGCTTAAAGGAGTCGGAGGCGGCGAAGGAACAGCTCGAAAAAGAGCGCTTTGTGCTCAGCTGCCCGGAATGTGGAAAAATTTTGAAAAACAAGCGCGGATGGTTTTCTGATGGCCGCAATTTCTTCGCGTTTATGCGGTGCAAAGCCTGCAAGCGTGAGGTGTTTACAAGCGTGGAAGCAGTCCGCGGGCGAGACGGAAGGCCGCGGTATAAAAGACGATTGCGTTTTGTGGATAGAATTAAAGGTCTGTAAAAAATAAAAGCACATGTAACGGTGCGGATAGGAGAGAGTGTTATGGTAGATTTTGAGAAGTTGATGCAAGAACAGGATATAAAAAAACGTCTGCAGCTTTTAAGGGAGTTGAAGGCAAGCGGTGCTTTAGAGGCTGCGGCGAGCTCGAACAAGGTGAACAATCATATTCACACGACTTATTCCTTTTCGCCGTATTCTCCTGCAATGGCTGTGGCGAAGGCGCAAATGGCTGGCCTCTGCACGGCAGGCATCATGGATCACGATTCCATCAGCGGTGCTCGTGAGTTTTTGGAAGCCGGCAAGATTCTTGGCATGAAGACCACCATCGGTGCAGAATGCAGGGCCAATATGGAAGGCACACCTCTTGCCGAAAAGCGCATCAATAATCCCGACCAGAAGGGTGTTATCTACATGGCTCTTCATGGGGTGCCTCATACACAGATTGAAAAGCTGGCGGCTTACTTTGCCCCCTATACAGAGGCGCGCAATGTCCGCAACAAAAAAATGGTGGAAAACATCAATAAGCTGTTTCAGGTCTACGGCGTGACGCTGGATTTTGAAGCTGACGTGTTGCCGCTTTCTTTATATGATATCGGCGGCTCTGTGACAGAAAGACACATTCTCTATGCCCTGAGCCTGAAAATCATCTCCGTATTCGGCAGGGGTGCCGGCTGTGTCGGATTTTTAAAGAATACCTTAGGCATCGCTCTTTCCGAGAAAATTGAGGGCTTTTTGCTCAATGACACCAACCCGCATTATGCCTATGATCTGCTGGGAGTTATGAAAAGTGATTTGATTGGCAAAATTTATATTGACGCCACGGATGAATGTCCGAAAATCCGCGATATCATTGCTTTTTCCAAGGAAATCGGCGCGGTTTCGGCCTATGCGTATCTGGGAGATGTGGGACAGAGCGTCACCGGCGATAAAAAGGCACAAAAGTTTGAGGATGATTACATTGAGCTGTTATTTGAAACCATCAGCGAGCTTGGCTTTGATGCCGTAACGTACATGCCCTCTCGCAATACACCGGAGCAGCTTGCCCGTGTTATGACACTTTGCGACAAATACAATCTGTTTCAGATTAGTGGTGAGGACATTAACAGCCCACGGCAAAGCTTTATTTGCGAAAAGCTGGATGATCCGATGTTTGCACATCTGATTGATGCAACCTGGGCCTTAATCGGCCATGAAAAGATGGCCACCGAGGATTTATCCTTGGGCATGTTCTCAAGAGAAACCAAGGAAAAATATCCGGATATAAAGGAAAGAATTAAAGTTTATAAGGAATACGGCATACGATAACCATTCTATAAGCACAGGGCTACAGCGCACCGCTGCAGCCCTGTGCCTTTTTTTACGGGAAGAGTCTTTGCATAGCTTCCTTTAAGACGATTAAAACACGTTCGTTATCAATGTATTTCATGTGTGCTTCATCAGCTGAAAGAGCTGCTTCGTTTGCCACCATCAGGTGTTTAACGGCACGGCCTATGGCATCCTTATAGGCCTGAGAAATGACCGAAAGCTCTTTTTCATATGTCTCATCTGTCCCGGGCAGAACAGCCTCTTGATACAGATCGATGATTTCATCGCTTTCTGCTGTGGGAAAGTATTCGTGAGGCGCCGTGGAGTCAAAAACGCAAATGCCGGGCTCGCGAATGATGACCATATCAAGGCTGTTCGGGTCAAAGGAACAATGGTAACGCTCCACGTGAAAGCCCTTCTCACAGGCAGCCAGAGCCAGCTTTTTCATAAAGGTAGATTTACCCGTCCCGGGTCGCCCCTTTATATAGTAACGCTTTAATCCCTCTGATAAAAGCTCCACGTAATCAATAGAGCCGCTGATTGTGGCAGAACCGAAAAACCGGTCGCAAAGGGCGCCCTTATAATCTGTTCCAATGCCTGTCAAAAGTGTATTAATAATACGTTCTGTCAAGTCATTTAAGGTAGTGTAATCTGTTGCCTGAATATAAATTTTCTCCCAATCATCGTGGATGGCAAGTGCCTCTTTAAAATGCCGGTGCGCCTTTTCAATATGATGCATGTAAAGCCCTAAATTGTCGTTAACAAAAAGGGCCGGCAGACTGAATTTTGCATCGTAAAGAGGAATGTTGATAAGTGCAGTTCCTAAAGAGGGGAGCAAAATACCCTCCGGGCTGTTATCCAGCGGGTTGTGAATGAGCTCTAAATCCAGATTGCGCTTTTTGCTTTCGGCATAGCATTCTCTGACAAGCTTTGCCGCCAATGTGCGGGGGTATCCCTCTAATCTAATTACGTCGTGATAGCCGGCAAAGGCAGTCTCTAAAAAGCTGACGTGCCCTAAGGAGCCGTTTGTGGTCAGAAAATAATGAAGCTCCAAAGACTTCATCTCCCTTCAAAAATGTTCATACTATTTTTATGCGACGGGACGGGCTCAGTATGAATCAACAGGGGAGATATTTACATCAGCGAAAGTACGTAATAGATAGTGCCGGTGATCACCGAGCTGAGAATGCCGTAGACAATAACCGGCCCGGCGATGATAAACATCTTTGCAGCAAGTCCCAGCACCAGCCCTTCACTTTTAAACTCCATGGCAGGCGAGACCACGGAATTGGCAAAGCCGGTAATCGGCACGATTGTACCGGCACCGGCATATTTGGCAATTTTGTCATACACGCCGACACCTGTTAAAAAAGCCCCCAAAAACACCATGATGACCGATGTCCATCCGGAAGCCGCCTCCGTTGGGAGACCCATCGACTTTAAGCCATCTGTCACAAGCTGACCGATGATGCAGATGAAGCCGCCGATGATAAAGGCAAAGCAAAGATCCTTAAGCAGGGTGGAATTGGGCGTTTTTTTATCAATATATTGCCGATACTCATCCTTCGTCATATTCATAGTAAGCTTCCTTTCCACTTTATTGGCGGTGTGGCAGGCAAAATTTATTCTGCTTGTGCCATCACCAAAATGGCATCCATTCGGCTGGTTTTAAAATCTGCGGTTCTGTATTGAAGAACTGCACCAACGCAAACTGCAACAAGAATTAAAAAGAAAACGGCTCGTCTCATTATTTTTATCGTCATGTGATAACCTCTTTTCGGTTTTGTATTCTAAAACAATAAATGGTGATACTGTTAGTATGAAAAAAACAAATAAATTTATTCGATTTACTTGTTTTTTTTCTTAGAATCTAGTACAATGATATCATACACAAGACAGGAGTTTTTCAGCCTTGAGAAAAAAATTATGGATTATTTTGACAACTATTTTGCTGATATTGCTTTTATCCATTGTACTGCCGGATATGATACCTGTAACAGAGCAGCTTGCGCCCCCGGCTTCGTTCACAGAAGTGACAGCAGAGCAAGCTATAACAGAAGAGGAATATGCGGAGCTGTTTTTACAAACCGGGCTGGGACAAGCAGCTGTTAAGGAATTAAAAGGGCAGCCGGATACCTTTTCGGCAGAGCTTGAACGTTTCCGGGACCAAATGGCAGAGTCGAAAGCACATGAAAGTTTGTTTTTGTTTTTTCCCACAACGAAGGCAGAGGTGCTTGTGAAGGAGAACGGCGATTTGGAGTCCCTGCGGCTGCCTCCGCTCAAGCCGGGAGATATTTTGCTGACCAAATCCACCCGCACCCTGTTCTTCAGGCACGGTCACGCGGCTTTGGTTGTAAACGAAGAGGGAGATACGATTGAATCCTTCATGCTCGGCGTTCCCTCGGCAATGCTTTCGGCAGAGAATATGATGCATTATTCCACGCTGATGCTTTTGCGTCCGAAGGAGGAATATAAAGCTGTGATTCCGGCGGCTTTGGAATTTGCACGCGAACACCTTGTGGGCTTGCCCTATAACCTGTTTACGGGCATTGTCAGAAAGGATAAAAAAACCAAAGGGGTGGATTCTACCCATTGCTCACATCTGGTCTGGCAAGCCTATTACAGCGCCGGATTAGATCTTGATGCAGACGGCGGCTGGCTGGTGACACCGCATGACTTGTCAAAAAGTCCGTATTTAGATTTGGTGTTTTCCTATGGTTTTGGAGAGGAAGCAGATTGGTAAAAATTTTGCATGATTTTATAGAGGAATCACTATGATACACCTCACGATTTGCACCGGTGGCGCGGGGTGTTTAACCCATGGCGTGAAGGATAAAAATGAAGTGGGTAAATACGACAGGGAGGCATATGAAAAAAATATTTTAGACGCCATTTGGGTGCTGAAGTGATAATAAGACCATATTTTATATAAAATTTTAAAATAATTCATTTTTTCTATTGAAAAATCAGTATTTGTTATGGTATAATAAACTATCTATGGGAGAAAACACCAATGTTTTTTTCTCTTTTGCGCTACCTTTATGGCGGCGCGGTAAGAATATTGGCCGTTAAAACGGCCACACCGGCCGAAAACAGGCCAAATAGAGGAATGAAGTAGGAGGACGAAAGAAATGAGCAGTGTACTGGACAAAAAAGAAAAAAACACAGTAGAATTTACCATGACCGTCAAGGCTGAGGCTTTTGATGAGGCAATGAATCAGTCGTTTAAAAAGAACGTAAAAAAGATTGCTTTGCCCGGCTTCAGAAAAGGAAAGGCTCCCAGAAAGCTGATTGAAAGAGCATATGGGGAGGCTGTGTTTTATGATGATGCAATAGATATTGTGTTCCCTGCCGAGTATGAAGCTGCCGTGAAGGAGCTTGCTATTGAACCGGTTGATGTGCCGAAGCTGGATGTAAAGGAAATCGGTAGTGGTAAGGATTTGGTAATGACTGTCAGCGTTACCGTAAAGCCGGAGGTTGAGCTGGGTGAATATAAGGGCATTAAGCTCGATGAAATTGTACATACCGTGGCAGATGAAGACGTGGAGAAGGAGCTCAGCCAGAAGCAGGAGCGCAATGCACGTCTGGTAACGGTTGAGGACCGCGCCGTCAAAGAGGGCGATATTGCCAATATCAATTTTGAAGGCTTTGTAGATGATAAGGCCTTTGCCGGCGGCAAGGGAGAAAACCATGACCTTACCATCGGCTCCGGCCAGTTTATTCCCGGCTTTGAGGAGCAGATTGTCGGCAAGACAATCGGCGAGGAATTTGATGTGAACGTCACCTTCCCCGAGGAATATCATGCAGAGGATTTAAAGGGCAAGCCTGCTGTGTTCAAAGTGAAGGTCAACAGCATACAATATAAAGAGCTTCCCGCTTTAGATGATGAATTTGCAAAGGATGTCAGCGAATTTGATACATTGGATGAATTAAAAGCCGATATCCGGGCAAAATTAACTGAGCAGGCAGAAAAAACCACTAAGCAGGAGCAGGAAAATGCTGTGGTTGATGCACTGGTGGATGCCACGGAAATTGATGTGCCCGATTGCATGATTGAGACGCGCATAGAAAACATCATTCGTGAGAACAATATGCGCATGGCCCAGCAGGGACTGAGCTTTGATCAGTATTTATCCTTTATGGGCAGCAATCTTGACCAGTTTAAGGACATGATGCGTCCCAATGCGTTAAAGCAGGTAAAGGCAAATCTGATTTTAGAGGCCATTGTTAAGGCAGAGGGCTTTAGCGTTTCTGATGAAGCAGTTGATGAAAAAATTAAGGAAATGGCTGACATGTATCACATGGAGGCAGATAAGCTGAAGGAGACACTGCGTGAGCAGGATCTTGAAAATATCAAGGAAGATATGAAGATTGAGCAGGCTGTTGCACTTTTGGTTGACAGTGCAAAGTGGACGAAGGCAAAATCCGGTGCAGCTAAGACAACCGGCACAAAAGCTACTGCAGCAAAATCGACTGCCACAAAGTCTGCCGCCTCTAAATCCACGGCGACCAAAACCGCCAAGGCATCTGCCGAAAAAGCGGAGAAAGCACCTGCAAAAACAGCTGCAAAGAAAACTGAGACAAAAAAGACAGAGACTAAAACAACCACAAAAAAGGCTGAGTCTAAAAAGACTGTAAAGAAGGAAAAACCGGAGGTAGAATAATGAGCTTGGTACCCGTTGTCGTAGAACAGACCAATCGCGGCGAACGATCGTATGACATTTTTTCGAGGCTGCTTAAGGATCGTATCATTTTCCTCTCAGAGGAGGTCAATGATGTCACTGCCAGTCTGGTTGTCGCACAAATGCTTTTCTTAGAAGGAGAAGATCCTGATAAGGATATTCAGTTTTACATCAATAGCCCCGGAGGCTCAATCACGAGCGGCATGGCCATTTATGACACAATGCAATACATAAA
>SVKE01000053.1 GCA_015068615.1 Oscillospiraceae bacterium
GGTAAGTATTGGGCAAAGCAGCGCCAGAAGAAGCTGATTTCCATTTTGGAGGCAATTTTCGGCATCACCGGTAGTGGGAATGCCAAAAAATGGCAGACCAACCATGTGGCAGACCTGACCTCTGCCGA
The DNA here is from genome assembly GCA_015068615.1 of Oscillospiraceae bacterium. GTDB lineage: Bacteria > Bacillota > Clostridia > UBA1381 > UBA9506 > UMGS755. The sequence goes on from SVKE01000053.1 coordinate 129, forward strand.
AGGGGCACCATATACCATTGGTGCCACAGACTTAAATGCGCTGGCAACGCAGGCGCTGGGTGATAATAAAAACATGTTTTCACTGGCAATTATGCACTCTAATGTTGCAAAAACCCTGGAAAATCTGCAGCTCTTGGAATTTTGGAAATACACGGATGTGAATGGTATTCAACGTCCTACCTCCATTGCTTCTGTTAGCGGCTATACGGTTATTATTGATGATGGGGTGCCCGTGAGCGAAGCGGATGAAAACGGTAACTCTGCTTACACCACTTATCTTTTGGGTGAGGGTGCTATCAGAACAGCCCGTGGCCGTGTGGATGTGCCGGCAGAGGTACATCGGGATCCCAGCATAAATGGCGGTCAGGACACCTTATATACCAGAATCCGTGAGACCATTCATCCCAATGGCTTTTCCTTTGCTGTGCCCGGTACAAGCTGGACCAACAGTCCGACGGATGAGCAACTCTCAGCGACGGCTAACTGGTCGATTGCCTTTGATCCTAAGGCGATTCCCATTGCAAAACTTGTGACAAACGGTTAATTTATAAGCCATAGGGGCGGGAGGGTGGAAAAAAAGATATGACAGAGATTGATTACAACTATTATAGTGAAATTTATATGGGAACGGTGATTCCCGAGGCAGATTTTGCCTTTGTAAAAAACCGGGCGGAGATGATTTTGCAGCACGCCATTCGTGGCGCATCGCTTTCTGAGCTTGAGCCGGATAAGGTGAATCGGGCGGTTTGTGAGGTGAGTGATTATCTGTACGAAAGTCACGGCCGAGAGGGCTTTTTGCGAGAAAGCCTTGATGGTTATGATGTGACCTATGACAAGAATCGCTCCGGGCGGGAGCTTATCAATATCATTCGCCGCTATTTCGGAGATGATGGCGTTTTATACAGGGGGCGCTACTCATGAGATTTACAGATTGTGTCAAAATCATCAAAATGGGGAATCCGGAGGCTACGAGGCAGGAATGTATCTTAGATGGTGTTTCTTTTACCGTGACAAAAGCAGTCGCCCGAGAGCAAGGCGGTTATCAGGACAGCGGCAACGCGACCCTGCGGGTTCCCACAAATGGCATGACGGATATCGAGTGTGGCGATCTTGTCTGCCGTGTCGGTGATGATTTGTGCTTTGTTGTGACTGAGGTTCGGGATAACCGAAAATGCGGCAGCGGGCTTTCCCACTGGAAGGTGATTTGCCGGTGTTAGGAGGAAGAGCATGCTTGATGAGGTGATAAGGCTTTTAAAAAGCTGTCCGCTGCTGTCTGCGCTGTCAGTAACGGCAGAGCTTTTACGCGAGGGGACAGATGCTGTGAGTGTACAGACTGTGCCGGAGCAGCCAATTATGCAGCGCTATGCAGACGGAAGTAGCTTGCGGCAGTTTGTGTTTGTCATTGCACTGCGAAAACGTCCGGGTGAGGCGCTTTGTAAGGCGGGAGAATCCCTGCTGACAGATTTGGGAGCCTGGCTGGAGGTCTGTGACACAGAAACTCTGATGCTCAAGGAAAGCATAAGCGCCCAACGTTTTGAGGTGCTGGAGTCGTCAGCTGTGGCCGGGAATACCCACGGCAGCTTTCGGTATGAAATGAAATGCAGATTGATTTACTATCAAGAGGGAGCGTGAAAACATGAGAAAAATTGTGAAACGATGTGAAAAACTGACCTTTTTTGGTGTGGTGGGTGAAGGTGGTACCGTTACCTACCATCGCATGAAGGGCTTTAATGAGATTACAGTAAACAGAAACCCCATTGAATACTCACGACAATATGTGGATGAGGAATTCGAGCAATCCGATGTTGTGGGCTACAGCCCCAGCATATCCTTTTCCTTTGACCAGTTTTGTGATGATGCTGTGCATATGGATTTGGCCGGCATTGCAGAGGGTGAATTGGTCGGCGATGCAGCAATTCGCTCTATTGTCATTGTGGATTTAACACAAACAGGAGAAAGTGAAAACAGCCATCCGGCAGTCAAACGCGATTTTAGCGTGATCTATGACCGTGAGGGTGATTCTATGGAGGCCTATACGTATTCGGGAAATTTCAAGGTAAAAGGTGAAAAGGTTTTTGGTGTTGCATTGAGTCAAGATGCGTGGGAGACCTGTACCTTTACCGAGGCGTAAAGACAGGTCTCTAAATATGTAGGAGGATGTATGCCAGTAAGCGTTTTATGGGAGAAATTGCCGGAGCTAATTAAGATTGGCGGTGAGTCATATCCGATTTTTACCGACTTTAGAAATTGGATTCAGATAGAATCCGTTTTATTTGAAGAGGCAGAGGAATTTCTGTTAAAAATTCCAAAGCTTCTGCGGCTGTGCTATCAAAAACTGCCGGAGAGAGTGGAAGATGCCATTTTTGGGATGGTTTGGTTTTACACCGCAGAAGGATCAGAGAATAAAAAAAGAAATTCACGCAAAAAGACGCGGCCTGTTTTTAGTTTTTGTCAAGATACGGAATTAATATATGCGGCTTTTTATCAGCAGTACGGAATTGACTTATCGAGGGCAGCCTTGCATTGGTGGCAGTTTCGAGCTCTGTTTAATGGCCTGACAAAGGAGACTAGGCTGATGCAGGTCATTTCCTATCGAGCGGCAGATCTTTCTGCCGTTCAAGATCCGGCACAAAAGCGTTTTTTACAGAACATGAAGGTGCTCTACGGACTGCGTGATTTACGCTCGGAGGCGGAAAAGGAACGGGAGCTGGCTGCATCCTTTGAAAAAATTTTTTAACCCGGGAGGTATATAGCCAATGGACATAGATGAAAAAAAACTGCAGCAAACAGAGAAGACATACGAGCATATTGGCAGGCTGATGGCAGAGGGACTTTCCCAGGGGATTTCGAATAACAAGCAAAAGGCAGAGCAGGCCATAGAGAATTTTAATGAGGATCTGCTGCGTGCAGAGCAGTTTTATTTAGAAGAGAAAAAACGTTTGCAGCAAGAATATGATGCAGCAGAGGAAGAAAAACACAGGCGAGATTACCAAATTAAGCTACAGAAGGCAAAAACCTTTCAGCAAGCAGAAACGGTGCAGATAAACGAACGGCTGCGGCTGCAAAAAAAGGCAAATGAGGAATATTTAGAGTCGCTTTCCCAAAGTCTTATGGAGGCGGAGGCACGCTTTAAAGAGCATAAACAAAGGATTACAGACGATTTTGATGCGATTGCCAGGCGTGCGACAGAGAGCCTGGGTGAACTGGAGGAAGCCCGGGAGAAAATGGCGGCCAAAATATCCGGTTATGGAAATTTGTTTCAAGAGCGGAGCGTGTTTTTTCTAAATTCCGGGGTTGACGGAGCGTCTGAACTTTTTGAAGAGGTTCTACCGGACCTAACGGCGCAACGCGAGGAGCTCGAGCGCTATGCAGCTTTTTTGCAAGAGATACAAAATCGGACAGACATACCGGCAGAGCTCTTTCACGCTATACGGGAGCTTTCAATTAGTGATGCGCTACGCTTCAAGGAGTCACTTCTGTCTCTTGATAAACAAGAACTGGCGGCGTATGTGGAGGATTGGCAGGCGATTGCCAGTCTTTCAAAACAAACGGCAGAGGCCAGCTTTGCAGAGGAGACAAGGCAGGCGTTAGAGCGCGTTGAACAAGAGCTTGAAGGCTGGTATGGCAGTATACCGGCTGGATTTTTTCAAGAGGGGGAGCTTTCGGCAGAGGCCTTTGGGACGGCCTTTATGAATAAGCTGGCCGACATGAAGGAAACACTCAACCAGGCTGTGCTGTCGGTTGTTTCAGATTCTGCCGGCCAGATGACTCTTTCGGCAGAAGGAAGAGACAGTCGCGCAGTTGGTAACACGCAAAACTCTGTGACCTATGTGCTGAGTGGCGCGGGGGAAACCGTTGCAGAGCAGCTTAGAAGTGCCAGAGCGCATGCAGAAATTGCAAAACTCAGAGGTGGTTATTGATGATACTCTTATATGAAAATGATTTGGGTGTTTTGGAGTTTGGGGGCAGGCAGCTCTACCTGAGGTCTGTCAGCGGTTTGGGAATGCCCAAGCGAGAGAACACGGTTGTTACATATGCCAATCAGCCGGGGCAGATTTTGGTAGCGGAGCGTGATGCTGCGCGGGTGATTACGCTTTCCTGTGATGTGGTGCGTGGTGATGATGTGGCGCGCGAGCTCAGGCGGATGCTGCGGGTGTTGCAGCATCCGGGCAGGCTGACCGTGTCTGTGGGCGGCATGCAGCGTGTTATCCGTTGCCGATGCAGTGAGGTGGATGAGCCGGTGCGGCACGGCAGAGACATCCGCAGCGTGGTGCTGCAGCTTACCTGTGATAACCCGTACTTTACAGACCGCACACCGGAGACAGAAACACTCTTTTCGCACACGGATTTAATTGAGGATAGCTTTACGCTGCCTTGTATTTTTACTGAACGAATCAATCGGCGCATCGTCAGCAATCAGGGGGATTTTCGCACCGAGCCGGTGTTTACGATTTATAACGCGCCGAATGAAGCGGCGCTCCTTGCAGAGGCTGTGGGGGTTGAGCTGTTAAATCATACCACGGGTCAGCGGCTTATGCTGGAATATGCTATAGGTGCGGGGGAAACCGTCACCGTGGATATTCCAAACAGGCGGATTGTGAGCAGCACTGCCGGAAACATTGTGGCAGTTCTTTCGGCGGATTCTTATCTTTCTGACTTTTATCTTGTGCCGGGGCCGAACGATCTGGAGGCCGTGAATTATAACACGGGAGAAAATATCAGCGTGTCGCTTAGTTATGACAACCTTTACATAGAGGCGGTGATATGATGGAGGATGTGCGCTTTTATGATTACGAATTTAATCTTCTGCACATTGAACATGACATCATCTCCTGCAACTGGACGCTATATGAAAAAGAGGTCGGCAGCTTTGAGATGCATGTGCCCCTAGCAAGCGGGCTGGTTCCCGTGGCAATGAAAAACCGGTATTTGGTGGCAGTGCAGGGAAGAAAGCAAGCCATTATCACAGGGCGACAGCTGGGGACGGAGGCAGTGCTTTACGGCAGGACATGCAACTGGCTTTTGTCGCGCTTTTGTCTGCCGGAGGTCTTTGATACGGACAGCCTGTACACAGCAGGCAGCATTGGTGCCAAGGATGCGCAGACGGTGTGCCGGTATATTATCAACCGGGGCATGGGGCAGATTGATTGTTTTGCTTTTGAAGAGAATACAGAGTCAACGTTTGGCGAGGTTTATATTGAAAGCAAGGGCATTACATCCGTGCTGGATTTGGTGTCAGACTGCGCGGGTCAGGCGGGCTGCGGCTATGAGGTTATATTTGATGTGCCAAAAAAACAGTGGCTGTTTCGACTTTTTACAGGGAGAAGATCGGACAGCGTGGTCTCTGAGGCGAATCGGAATTGCTATGACATCGTTTATACGGAGGACTTACAGAGTTACTTCCCCGGTGGCTACTATGAGAAAAAGACAGAATCCGGTGAGACGGAGTTTGTGCAGCTGGCGTCTGACCTTTGCGGTATATATGCCTGGGAGACAGGGCTTCGTGGTGAAACGGAAGCGGAAGCAAGGAAGGATTTAGACAGCCACATGATAGAAAGGCAGACCGAGCTCAAAACAAAGGGACTCTTGTTTGGCCACGATTACGGGCTGAACGATACTGTGCGGACACAGGTGAAAAAGGGTGATTTCTCTTCCGATATGACCAGGCGGGTTACGGGCGTGCATCTTTGGTATGAAAAGGATGATGCGGGAGAGCAGCCTATTTTGAAAACGGAGGTATGATATGGGATATAAGGTTAATTTTTTGGACAATCAATCGGTTGCGGCGACAGATTTAAATAGTCTGGCGACGGAGCTGGGCGGCGGTGCCCTTTCCTTTACGGACGACACCCTATACGGCGTGGAGGACTTAAACAAAATTTCATCCTCCTTAATCGGCAAGGGTGTTTCCTGGGGCTGTGGACTTTCCGTGCGCGATGGCAAGGTTGTTATCGGTAACGGCGTGGTCTTTATGGCGGACGGTAAACGCGTGGAGATTGATGCAGAGGGTGTTGCGCTTTCTTATAAGCCGGGCGTTTTAAATTATGTTTGGCTACATCACGATTCTGTGACGGGGTTTGTGGTGCCTTGTTGCACGCAGGAAGAGCCAAGCGGTACGGATTATGTGCTTTTGGGACTGGTAACGGCAGAGGGTAGCATTACCGGCAGGCCGGACAGAGCCATTATGAAAAACAGCTTTTTAGGGCTTAATAAGACAGAGACTCACACGCTGAGTCTGGGCATCAGCACAACTATACATACAACAGACGGAGAAGAGCTTTTTGCAGAAATTATTCCGACACAGGAGGGGTATCAGTACCTGCTTGTGACGGGAAGTAGTTCAGCGGCACATTACAATGATGTATGTGGCATGGTTCACCTTGCTACAGGGGAGGCCTATGGCATTATGAGCCACTGTATGGGTCGTGCGCTTTATTTGGACAAGTATCCTTATTCGGAGGTTAGCAGCAATACAGAGGGTAGGCTTTTTGTATGCTGGACGGAATACGGCAGCAATGACTACAGAACCATGCTACGATTCAGCCTGGATTCTGACAATGTGCTACGGGTGTATCGCACGACGACTCTGCAGCACGGCGGCTGGTACGGACAGTATGGCGTAAATCTTACGCTTAGATTGTGTTAGGGGGTAAAAGATGATTACATATACATATAAACTATCTTTGCAGGGGCCGCGTACGACCTATACAGATGCTGTATTTACCCCAGGGGATGTATCGGCTTACCGGCTGGGGATTGTGTTCGCCTCGGAGGGGAAGCCCTATGACACATCGGGCTGCACGCTGGCGGTAAAGGCGAGGCGGGCAGATGGTGTTGTAGTGACGGACGGCGGCACGGTGGCAGGAAACGGCACAGTATATTATGAGGTAAAATCCGATGTGTATGCCGTACCGGGGGAACTATCCTTAGAGATTGCACTCTGCACACCAGTGGGCGGATACATCACCACCCATGAGCTGATATGCAGGGTGCGCGAGGGACACGGCGCCGGGGATTTGACGGCAGAGAACACCACGCCCATCCTATCGCAACTGATAGAGCGCGCTATGCAGGCTGAACAGGCAGCCCAGAGGGCAGCGGAGGCAGCGGCAGAAGCAGACGCTGTCTCTCGGCAGCGCTTTACCAATGCTCTCGCCGGTACTGCCATAGGCTCTTCTATACACATTAGTGACGTGTCGCCGATTGAGCATGAATTGAAGGTAAGTGTCAGCGGGATTGATGATTCTGATACAGCTACCTTAACAAAGCTTGGAAAAAATCTCTTCGACTTTTTAGGTGCTGCCAAGAAGAATTCCTCACTTACTATTTATGGTGATGTGGTGGGAGGCGCTGGCTCTCAGCATTTGAAAACAAACTTCACCATACCAGCTTCAATGAACGGTAAAACTATTTCTGCAAGTTGCATGTTGCGAAGCGAAGGTGGAACGGATAGCACAACTTACTGCTCAATTCGCTTATACCGAGCATCAGACAAAACACAAGTAATGGCGGAAAATATACCCGCTAACGGCAGTGATTATCGCAAGGCTACATTTACAGCTGAGGTGCAGGAGGGTGATGTAATAGGTGTTACTTATGGTGGCAGTGGTGGAAATAACCAGATCATATATGCTAAAGAATTTCAGATCGAGATAGCTGATGCCCCGACAGAATATGAAACATACACGGAAGAGAAGTATACCGTAAATCTAGACGGAAGTGTTGACGGAATTATTTCCGCTTATCCGGTAACAAATCTTATAACAGACACACAAGGGGCTGTAATAGATGTTGAATATAACAGGGATTCAAACAAGGTTATTGAAAAATTAACAAATGCAATTATATCGCTTGGAGGTAATGTGTAATGTTTAATTTAAAAGATTTTATCAAAAAAGGTTTGCTTGATGCTGTTGGCAAAATGGCAGATTATCAGATTATTTTAAATGCAGCCGGCTGGCTCGAAAAGGGTGTTTT
>SVKE01000002.1 GCA_015068615.1 Oscillospiraceae bacterium
GGAAAAGCTTTGTATTGAATTTTTCTTAAATCTGTGATAAAATATATACAATGAGAATTATGGCGTGAGGTTTGCCTATGATACAGCCCAGAGAGCTTGCACTTAAAATTTTATCAGATGTAGAAAAAAATCAGGCGTACTTAAATATCAGCTTTCAGGAAAAAACAGAGGGAAAAGAGCTGTCCGCGCGGGATGCAGCCTTTCTTAAAGAGCTGGTCTACGGCGTTATCAAACGCAAAATCACATTGGATTATACCATCAGCCGGTTTTCCTCAATCAAGCTTAAAAAGCTCTCTGCCTACATTCTTTCCATTCTGCGAATGGGTCTCTATCAACTGTTTTACATGGACAGAGTTCCCAAAAGCGCCGCCGTGAATGAATCAGTAAAGCTGGCAGGAAAATACGGTCACGGAGCCTCCCGCGGCTTTGTCAACGCCATTTTGCGTCGGGCGGCGGCAGAGGGACCCGCGATGCCGCAACAGATAGACAAGATAGCTACCCTGAGCGTATTATATTCACATCCCGAGCCACTTGTGGCGTGGTATATGAAAACCTTTGGAGAGCGGGCAGAGGAACTGCTTGCTGAAAATAATGAAACGCCACCGCTTTCGGTGCGGGTCAACACCTTAAAGACAACTCAGGAGGCACTCTCAGAACGGCTATTACATGAAGGCATAGAGACAAAAGAAGGCACGCTTACGACATCTGCGTTGCTTTTTGGTGGTGGTTCTGCTCAAAAGCATGCGGCATATAACGAGGGCTTATTTACCTTTCAGGATCAAAGCGCCCAGCTGGCGGCGCTGGCACTTTCTCCCGTGCCGGGCGACCGGGTGCTGGATGCTTGTGCTGCGCCGGGCGGCAAAACGACCCATCTGGCAGAATTAATGGAGAATCGGGGCGAAATTTTGGCTTTGGATTTGTATGAAAAACGGCTTGCTTCCGTGCTGCAAACAGCCGGACGTTTGGGGCTTACCATCATTACAACAAAAGCTGCGGATGCTTCGGTATATCAGACGGAAAAACGCTTTGACAAAATCTTGGCAGATGTCCCCTGTTCGGGGCTCGGTGTAATACGCCGGCGGCCGGACATTAAATATAAAGAAAACATAACGGATTTTACCGAGCTTGTGGCTATTCAGTTTGCTATTTTAGAAAACTGTGCCGGACTGCTGAAAAAAGGTGGAGAGCTTGTTTACAGCACCTGCACGGTGAACCCGGCAGAGAATGAGGGCGTGATTGAGGCTTTTCTGCGCACACACAGCGATTTTTCGCTGATGCCCGTAAAAAATGCAATGATTAAAGAGCGTGCAGCCGGCCCTTTGAGCACAGGCATGGCTACGGTATATCCGCAAAAAAATGGCGGCGACGGCTTTTTTATTGCCAAGCTAAAGAGGAATGAAGCATGATTCAGGATGTATATAGTATGACCCGGCAGGAGCTCTGCGATTATATGGCAGCGTTGGGAGAAAAGCCATACCGGGGCAGGCAGATTTTTAAATGGCTGTATGCCGGAGCGGAAACCTTTGAGGATATGACGAATGTATCCAAGGCTCTGCGCACAAAGCTTTCCGAGCATTGCCGCATGGAGCTGCCGGTTGTTCAAAAAAAACAGGTCTCCCGTGATGGCACGGTGAAATTTGCCTTTTTGCTTTCCGATGGTGAAATGATAGAATCTGTGGTGATGTCTTATCACCATGGAAACACCATTTGTATTTCCACCCAAGCAGGTTGTAATATGGGCTGTGCCTTCTGTGCTTCTGCCGTGGGTGGTAAGGCTCGTGATTTAACGGCGGGGGAAATGATAGGACAGATTTTGGCGGCACAGAAGGAGCTCGGTCTGCGTATATCCAATGTGGTTTTAATGGGCATGGGGGAGCCTCTTGATAACCTTCGGGAGGTTCTGAAATTTATGGAAATTGCCAACCATGAGGAAGGCCTGCACATCGGATATCGACATTTTACCTTGTCAACTTGCGGATTATGTGATAAAATTATACTACTGGCAGAAGAAAGGCTTCCGATTACGCTTTCTGTTTCGGTACATTCTCCCTTTGATAGTGAGCGGAGCGAAATGATGCCGGTGAACAAAAAATATCCACTTAAGCAGCTTATTTCAGCGCTTTTGGTCTATCAGGAAAAAACAGGCCGACGCATCAGTGTGGAATATGCACTGATTCATGGAAAAAACGATACGCCTGCTCACGCGGCGACATTGATGAAGCTTTTTTCCCGGCTTTCCTACCATGTGAACGTGATTCCGGTCAATCAGGCGCGGGAGGGCTTTGTGAAAAGCGGAGCTAATGAGGTTAAGGCTTTTTTAGATTGTTTTGAAAAACAGGGAATTCCGGCTACGGCACGCCGGGAGCTCGGCAGCGATATCAGTGCGGCCTGTGGTCAGCTGAGACACGAACTTAGAACATAAAAAGGGATATATCCAAAGGACAGCGGACTACGCTGTAGGAGAAATTGAGGTGATACCATGATTAAATGGGGTGGCTGTACGGATTTAGGACAAAGCCGGCCTGTCAATGAGGACGGCTACTACATTTCCGATTACAGCGCAGAGCTTGATGCCATTTATGCCATCGTGGCAGACGGCATGGGCGGACATCAGGCAGGAGAGGTTGCCAGCGCGCTTGCCCTGCGGCAGGTGAGTGAGGCAATTAATCAAGGCTTTTGTGCAGAGATGAGTTCCCAGGAGCTCAAGGAATTGCTGGGAACCGCCGTTAGGGAAGCCAATGAAAGCATTTTTAAAAAGAGCTTATCAGAGCATAGCTGCGGCGGCATGGGAACGACCATTACGCTTTGCTTTATAGCCGGAGAAAAGGCTATGGTGGCTCACGTCGGCGATTCGCGGGCATACATATTGCGCGGTGGAACGCTCCACCAGATTACCACAGACCACTCTCTGGTGCAGGAGCTCATTAAAAGCGGTCAGATAACGCCGGAGGAAGCGGAGCATCATCCGCAGAAGAATGTAATTACCCGTGCTCTGGGAACCGATTCCGGTGTCGATATTGATCTGTATGAGTTTCAGGTTCTGCCCGGCGATTGCATTTTACTTTGCACGGATGGGCTGACAAACCTTGTATCGGAGGCAGAAATGACAGAGCTATTAAGCGGAGCAGACGATATGAATGCTATTTCTAAGCAGCTGATTGTTTCTGCAAACCAAAAGGGCGGCTATGATAATATAACGGCAGTCGTTTTGAAAAAAGACTAAGGATTTATTCTGAAAGGATTGAGATATATGATGAACGGTGGATTAATAGGAAACCGCTATGAGGTAATAGAACCCATTGGAAAAGGCGGCATGGCAATTGTCTACAAGGCCAAATGTCTAATGCTGAATCGTTATGTGGCCTTGAAGGTGTTGCGCCCCGAATTTCGGGAGGATAAGGACTTCATCGCTCGCTTTCGGGCAGAAGCACAGTCTGCCGGCAGCCTTTCCCATCCCAACATTGTTTCTATTTATGATGTAGGACAAGAGGGAGATCTAGATTACATTGTCATGGAATATGTCGAGGGCGTCACCCTAAAGCAATACATGGAAGCCAAGGGCATCATCCCTTGGCGGGAGGCTGTGGATTATGCGGCACAGATTTGTGCCGGTCTTGAGCACGCACATAAAAAAGGCATTATCCATAAAGACATTAAGCCTCAAAACATTATGATTACGCGTGAAGGCACGCTGAAAATTACAGATTTTGGTATTGCGAAGGTCATCAGCTCCAGCACCATTAAAACAGACAGCGCCAACATGTGCAGCGTTCATTATTTCTCACCGGAGCAAGCAAGAGGCGGTTATACCGACTATAAAACGGATATTTATTCTCTGGGTGTTGTTTTGTATGAAATGGTCACAGGTAAATTGCCGTTTCAGGGCGATACGGCCATTGCTATTGCCATGCAACACATTGAACAGGAGCCTGTGCCGCCCCGCAGCATAAATCCTGAGGTTCCCGAGGGACTTGAAAATGTGATTCTGCGGGCGATGTGTAAAGAACAGGCGCTGCGCTATGACTCTGTGACTCAGACCTTGGTGGATTTAAAGAAGGTATACACCGGCAATGCGGTGGATTATTCTGAAATACTGTCCGGCGACACAACGGTAGTATCAATACCAACGGACGGTCGTCACTCTTCTGAGCTTCCATTGGAGCTGACAGGCAAGAAAAAAAAGAAAATCACATCTAAAAAGGACTTTTTGGCTATTGTGGCCGGCACACTCACCGGTCTTGCACTTGTACTGCTTTTATTTTTAATTGGATACCATATCACCGGTAGTGAAAATGTGGTAGAAATTGAGCTGCCTGATTTTAAAAATAAAACCGTGCAGGAAGCAGAGCAGATGGTAGTGAACAGCAAGCTTCAGATTGAGATTGAAAAAGAAGAAAAAAGTGACACCGTAGACGCGGGCAAGATTATCTCTCAAAGCCCGGCAGCCGGTAAAATGGTAAAAGAAAATGCAAAGGTTAAGGTTGTCATCAGTCTGGGTCAAGGCGAATTCCCCATGCCGGACCTGATTAACCGCAAGGATTCAGATGCACAGCGAATTCTAAATGATAACAATCTACAATTTTCAATTGTGGGTGAGCCCAGCGAAACCATTCCGGAAAATTATGTGCTGCGGCAAACCCCGGAGGCCGGCACATATATCAGCGCTGCCACAACGGTCACTGTCTATGTCAGCACGGGTAAGGAGCAGACCACCACAGAGGTGCCGAACCTGCTCGGACGTTCTGAAAGCGAGGCAAAGGCAGATCTATTAGATGCAGGACTCACCTGGGGACAGATTGTGGAAACGGAGAGCACAAAGGCAAAGGGAACGGTTATTTCTCAGTCTATCCGTGCCGGTGTAGAAGTAAAGGAAAAAACCAGCATTGACCTCAAAATTTCTGCCGGCAGTAATAAGACAACGCCACCGACCACATCATCTGCGCCGACACAGGCACCGACGCAAGCGCCAACGCAGAAGCCCTCGGCCAGACCGAGCTCCGGTGTGCCGATTGTGGCGCCTAATGCCGGTGGCACTGAATAAGACAATATGCTAAAAGGTACAATCATTAAAGGAATCGGTGGCTTTTACTACGTTCAGACGGCAAACGGTCTGATTGAATGCCGCGCACGGGGTCGTTTCCGCAACGAGGGTGAAACCCCTATGGTGGGGGATATGGTTAGAATCAAGCAAACTGCCGAGGATGCAGAAAAAGGCAGCCTGGAAGAAATTTTACCAAGGAAAAATGCATTCATTAGACCTCCCGTGGCAAATATCGACCAACTGGTGGTTACGCTTTCCGTAAAATCTCCAATGCCGAATCTGCGTCTTGTGGACCGACTGACGGTGGCGGCTGAAGCTATGGGTGTGACGCCTGTTATTTGTATTAATAAGGTTGATTTGGATATGGAGGCGGCACAGCATATCGCATCTATATATAAAACAACCGGTTATCAGGTCATCCTTTCCAGCCGGAGAGAGGATTTGGGCACCGAGGCCTTAAAGTCCGTTTTAAAGGACAAAATTACGGCTCTGGCAGGAAATTCCGGTGTGGGCAAGTCCAGCATTATCAATCGGCTGCATAAGGCCTTTGGTCTGGAAACAGGAAAGGTTAGCGAAAAGACGGAGAGGGGTAGACACACCACGCGGCATACAGAGCTTTTTGAGCTTCCCTTTGGTGGGTTTGTATTTGATACCCCGGGCTTTTCTGCCTATGCCGCAGAGGATATTGCCAAAGAAGTGCTCGCCGGCCTTTTTCCTGACATTGCGCGGCATGAGGGAGGCTGCCGCTTTGCCGGCTGTGCGCATGTAGCAGAGCCTTCCTGCTCGGTGAAAGAGGCCCTGCGGCAGGGCAAAATTGCACCGGAGCGTTATGAAAGCTATGTCTCTTTATATCAGGAGGCACAGGCAACAGTCAAATATTAAAATGCTATATATCACTGCAGGCCTGCGGCAGAACATTATTAATTTGTAGGCAGAAAGGTCATGACAACTATGAACATCAAACTGGCTCCGTCGCTTCTGGCGGCAGACTTTTCCCGCTTGGGAGAAGAGGTTAAAAACATTGAAGAAGCAGGTGCAGATTATCTTCACTTAGACGTTATGGACGGTCATCTGGTACCGAATCTTTCCTTTGGCGGCCCTGTGTTGCAGTCGTTGCGCGCTCACAGCAAGCTGGTATTTGACGCACATCTGATGATCAGCGAACCGCATAAATATGTAGAAGCCTTTGCAAAGGCCGGTGCAGATATTATCACCATTCACGTGGAATGTGAAAGCCCCATTGGAGAAACCTTGGACAAAATTCACGCTCTCGGCAAAAAGGCAGGCCTTGCGCTGAACCCTGATGCTGATCTCTCTCGGGCAGTGCCGTATTTTGATAAGATTGACATGCTTTTGATTATGAGCGTGTATGCCGGCTTTGGCGGCCAGAGCTACATTGATGATGTCAATGCGAAAATCAGCGAGGCGCGTAAGCTGCTCGGCCCCGACTTTGACATTCAGGTGGACGGCGGTGTATATTTACATAACCTGCATGTGCCTGTAAATGCCGGCGCCAACGTTATTGTGGCCGGCAGCGCTGTGTTCGGCAGTGACGATCCGGCACAGGCAGTGCGTGATTTTAAAGCGTGAAGGACTGTGACGAAATGAGAGCAATTGTGATAGCGGGCGGCGACCTTCGCGAGCCCGCTTTTTACAAGCCGTTTATCGGTGACGAGGATTTAATCATTTGTGCAGACAGCGGATATGTACATGCGATGGCTCTGGGGGTTGTTCCCTCTGTTGTCATTGGCGATTTTGATTCTTTTTCCCTGCACAGATTGCCGGCAGATATTCCGCGTGTTATGTTGCCCGTAGAAAAAGATGAAACAGATTTACATACCTGCATCCGTTATGCCATGGAGCAGGGTGTGGAGGAAATTCTGGTGTTCGGTAGCCGGGGAACAAGGCTTGATCATAGCCTTGCCGCCATTTCTTTAGTGTATATGGCGTATCTGCAGGGCGTGCAGGTTCGGTTGATAGACGAACACAACGAGCTCACTGTGTTCACCGGAGAGGTGACTGTGCCGCGCAGGAAGGGGTATCGCCTTTCGCTGTTGCCGTTGACGGAGGTACATGGGATTTATACAGAGGGGCTCTATTATCCGCTGCAGGGCGAGAGTATGGATTGGGGCAATCCCTATGGTGTCAGCAATGAATTTACTGAAGAAAGTGCCACAATTCGCATCGAATCCGGGGTTATGCTGCTGATACTCAGCCGCGATTAGTCATCGGGTGAAAAAAGTGCAGAATAAAGGAAGGGGAGTGTCCTGCACGGAAAAGAACAGAGAAAACAGTAAAAAAATGCTTGACAAGCTGGTTATATTTAGATATAATAAATAGGTAATATATCAAAATATGATATAAAATCCTTGCTCTTTGCCCGTCAAAGAGCCAAAGTCCAGAAGGAGGTGAAAAAGATGGTTGATATCATCAACAAGTATGAGACTATTTTTGTGATTAATGCTTCTTTAGAGGAAGAGAAAATCACGGCCCTTGTTGAAAAGTTCAAATCATTGATTTCTGATGCGGGTGAGATTGAATCCGTTGATGAGTGGGGTAAGCGCAGACTTGCATACCCGATCGATGATCAGACTGAGGGTTATTATGTTTTGGTTCAGTTCAGCGCTAAGCCGGACTTCCCGCAGGAGCTGGAACGAATCTATCGTATCACGGACGGCATTTTGCGCGATATCGTGATCAAAAAAGAAGAAAAGAGAAAGATCAGCAAATAACCAAAGGGAAGCTCCTTTATTATGAAAGGAAGTATGGTGTATGAATAAGGTTGTTTTGGTAGGAAGGCTTGCTCGTGACCCTGAGCTTAGAACAACACAGTCGGGCACAGCAGTAACCAGCTTTACAGTTGCCTGTGACAGACGTTTTGTCAGACAGGGCGAGGAACGTCAGGCAGATTTTATCAGTTGTGTCGCTTGGGGGAAAACCGCTGAGTTTGTCAGTCGGTATTTCACGAAGGGTATGCGCATCGCATTAGATGGACGTATTCAGACCCGCTCCTGGGATGACCAGAACGGACAGAAGCGCTATGCAACAGAGGTCATTGCTGAGGACGTTGAATTTGCGCAAAGCAAAAACGAAGGTGGCAGCTCCTATCAGGCACCGGCTTATTCAGAAGCTCCCGCACCACAGGCTCCGTCTGCTGATATTGACGGCTTTATGCCTGTAGAAGAAGAGGATTTACCCTTTTAACAGTTTTCCGGAAGGAGGCGCCAAGCATGGCTGAAAGATCAATGAACAGACCTAGAAAGGCAAAGAAGAAAGTTTGCGCATTTTGCCAGGATAAAATTGATTATATTGATTATAAAGATGTTGCTAAGCTCAGAAGATTTATTTCCGAGCGTGCCAAGATTCTGCCCAGAAGAATAACAGGAACTTGTGCTAAGCATCAAAGACAGCTGACGGAGGCAATCAAGCGTGCAAGACATATCGCGCTGCTGCCCTTTAGCTCCGAATAGAAAAGATTTAATTAAAACTGCCGGCTAAGCCGGCAGTTTTCTTTTTGAACTTAGTGATACCTGAAAATTTGCTTTTGCGGTCAGATATATTTTTTCATGCGGTCCAGCGCGCCCTTTTCCAGACGAGAGACCTGAGCCTGTGAAATGCCAATTTCCTCTGCAACCTCCATCTGGGTTTTACCGGAAAAAAAACGCAGACTGATGATGTGTTTTTCTCGCTCCGTCAGGCGCTTCATGGCCTCGGAAAGGGCAATTTTTTCTAGCCATTGCTCATCTGTGTTTTTTGTATCTTTTACCTGGTCCATGACAAAAATGGTGTCGGTTCCGTCGTTGTAGGCCGGCTCGTGGAGGCTGATGGGGTCTTGAATGGACTCCAGCGCAAAGACGATATCCTCTTTAGCAAGCCCCAGAATTTTGGCAAGCTCCTCGATGGTGGGCTCTTTTGCGTGCCTTGTGATATATTCCTCCTTGGCCTTTAGCGTTTTATATGCTATGTCTCGCATGGAGCGACTGACACGGATTTGGTTATTATCGCGCAGGTATCGCCTGATCTCACCTATGATCATGGGAACTGCGTAGGTGGAAAATTTTACCTGATGGGATGTGTCAAAGTTATCAATGGCTTTAATCAAACCAATGCAACCGATTTGGAACAGGTCATCTAAATTTTCACCCCGGTTGTTAAAGCGTTGAATGACGCTGAGCACAAGACGCAGATTGCCGCCGATAAACTTTTCGCGGGCGTCCATGTCGCCTTGCTTTATCTTTTCAAAAAGCTCCATCTTTTCCTCGTTGGAAAGGACGGGGAGCTTGGATGTGTTTACACCGCAGATTTCTACTTTGTTTGCCAAAGATATCACCAGCCTTTTTCAGTCTCGGTATCATAATTTCCAAAAAAAGTAAATTATATACCCAGACAAAAGAAAAAAGCGCTCGGCACATAAAAAATACCCAACAACTATAGATATGGCTACACAAGGCTTCCCCTCAAGGGGAAGGCTTTAATACTCAACGGCAAAAGCCTTTTTCGAACCACCAGCTTAGCTGATGGTTTTCGTTACACAACAAAAAAACGGAGCGCAGATGCGCTCCGTTTTTAACTTACGTACATATAGAAGTTTGCAGTAAAAGCATTAGCCCTTGATGAACGGCTCCATCTCTGTAACGAATGCATCAGCATTGTCAGAATGAACCTCAACCTTGATGGGCTTAGATAAATCCAGGCTGAAAATGCCCATAATGGATTTTGCATCCACCACGTAACGACCGGAGGTTAAATCAACGTCAAAATTGTACTTATTTACGATGTTAACAAAGTTTTTCACATCGTTGATTGAGCTAAGCATGATATCAAATGTTTTCATGAGTGAGTCCTCCCTCTAAAATTTAATTTTATTTCATAATTATCATACACCTAAAATGGCTGTACGTCAAGTAAAAAAGAAGATTTTAACAATTTTTTTACTATTTTACCATAAACACAATGAATAAATCGTTAAAAATTTATAAGGAGGCAGGCACGTGTGCAAAAAGGTTGACAAAGAAACGAAAGTGATATATAATACAATCGAAAGATAAACGTCTTTTGAAAACAAGGAAAATGAAAGGAAAACTTTTGTTTTTCTGACAATACCGGCCGAAAATGGGTCTCGAGGTGCATTTGAGGCGGCAAAGGAGGGTGCTGTTTGGATATACATATTGATGAGCGAAAAGAGAAAATACTAGCAATGTTGACCAGAGAGGGTAAGGTTAAGGTCAGTGAGCTCAGCCGCCTTTTTAATATTTCGGAGGTTACCGTGCGGATGGATTTGGCAGACCTTGAGCAAAAGGGTTTGCTCTCCCGCGTACATGGTGGTGCAGTCAGCTCCTACCGACCGTATTATAATATGAGCATGAGTCAGCGTTCCTCGGCCAACGAAGCTGAAAAAAAGGCCATTGCTGCCTATATTCAGGGAACGGTGCATGACAGCGACACCATTATGATGAATGCCGGCAGTACCACCTTATTTGTGCTACGCATGCTGGCTCAGCATAAGGATATTAAAATTGTGACAAATTCTATTGCCATCGCCTTAGAGGCCTCTAATAATCGTAATTTCCATGTGGTGCTTTTAGGTGGCTCGGTGAATACGAAGTATCAGTTTACCTATGGGACGGATGCGCTCCGTCAGCTTTCGACCTATCACGCAGATAAGCTGATTATATCTGTAGACGGTGTGGATGCAGAGGCCGGGCTTTCGACCTACTATCAGCAGGAGGCAGAAATCTGCCGGACGATGATGCAGCGGGCTGATGTACGGATTGTGGCTGCGGATTATACCAAGATGGGCCGCGTGGCTTTTGCACAAATTGCCTCGGTGGATGCGGTGGATGATATTATTACCAATGCAAAAATAGATGCAGAAATAGAAAACACATTAAAAAAAGCACAGGCAAATTTGATTTTTGCGGACGATAAACGATAACCTATTTATAAAGTGGCGTGCATATGAGTATGGAACGACGAGGATTGTCCGGTATCGGCATGCGTATAATCACAAGTATTATGTATCGCTATCCGAAAAAAAGAAGGAGGTCAACATGAATTTTTTAGGCGTAGATGTGGGAACCACATCCATGAAGGCTGCGGTATTCAGCAAGACAGGTGAGGAGCTTGCCTCGACCACCTTAGACTACACCCTGCGTCAGGAGGGGAATGTGGTTGAGTTTGATGCAGAGTCCTATTGGACGCTTTTAAAACAGGCAATCAAGGACGTGACAAAGGGCATTGAGGTGACGACGATGAGCGTTGATACCCAATGTGAAACCCTGATTTTAACCGATGCGGCCGGTAATCCTGTGCGCGATGCCATTGTCTGGCTGGATAACCGTGCCGAAGAGCAGGCCAAGAAAATTGAGGCGCATTTCGGTGAAAAAAAGGTCTATGAGGTGACAGGACAGCCGGAGATTACAGCGACATGGCCGGCCTGTAAGCTTTTATGGGTGAAGGAAAATGAGCCGGAGATTTGGGCAAAGACAGAGAAGATTTTCCTTTTGGAGGACTATCTGCTTTACAAAATGACGGGTGAATTTGTGACGGAAAAAACTCTACAATCCTCTACGATTTATCTGGATATTCACGCAGGCGACTGGTGGCAGGAAATGCTTGATTACATTGGCGTGCGGCCGGAACAGCTGCCGGCTTTAAAGGAAAGTGCAGAGAAGGTGGGCACCTATCAGGGTATGACCGTGGTGACAGGCGCCATGGACCAGGTGGCCGGTGCGATTGGCGCCGGCGTAGTAAAGAAGGGCATCATGAGCGAAATGACAGGTACGACTATGGTGCTGTTTGTGCCGACGGACGAGGAGCCGGCCTATGACCCTGCCAGCAAAATTCCCCTGCATTATAATTATGATGGCGGTTTTGTTAGACTGCTTTGGACCAGCACTGCCGGCATGAGCTTAAAGTGGTTTAAGAACAGCTTTTGCGAGATGAATGACTTTAAGGAATTAGATGAGCTGGCTGCCAGTGTGCCGCCGGGCAGCGACGGTCTCGTTATGTTGCCGCACCTTTGCGGCTCGACCATGCCGCGTTACAATCCCGATGCAAGGGGTGCCTTTTATGGTATCACTCTGCAGCATACCCGCGGCCATTTTGTGCGCAGCATTTTAGAGGCAGTTTCCTGCATGTTAAAGAGTAATTTAGATTATATCGGCATGGAGATTGACGAAATACGCCTGATGGGTGGCGGCGCCAAGAGCCCGCTGTGGTGCCAGATTAAGGCAGATATGACCGGCATCCGTTTGGTTACGCTGAAAAATACGGAAACGGCCTGTCTGGGCTCGGCGATTTTAGCCGGTGTGGGCATAGGGGCGTATCACTCTGTGGAGGAGGCTTGTGCGCAACTGGTTAAAACCGACAAGCTATATGAGCCACAGGGCGTGGACTATAGCGCTACCTATAAGGCATATACGGAGTTGGATGATAAGCTGCATGGGTAAACCGTGATGCATCGCAGGCATGATGGTGCCTTTGTTGCCGGCGGCACATGAGCCATGAGAGCCGCCGATTCAAGAGAGTAGGGGGATTATAGCTCTGACAATGGGTTACTGTCTGCAGCCTTTCGGAGCTGTTCATTGTCTAGGTGTGTGTAAATCTGGGTGGTCGATAAATCCGTATGGCCTAAAATCTCCTGCAGCACGCGCACATCTACATGGCCGTACTGATACATGAGGGTTGCCGCTGTGTGACGCAATTTATGTACGGAATACTTGGTGTCATCAAGTCCGGCGGCTTTTAGATGCTTTTTAATGATATGCTGAACCGTCTGGTTGCTGATTCTGCGCTTATTACGGCTGATAAATAGCGCATTCTGGTGCGGCGCCTTAATCCCTTCGTGCGGTCGCTCGTTTTTTATATAATCATCAAGAGCCTTCATACAAGCCTGATTCAGATAAATGACGCGTTCCTTGTTGCCTTTACCGATTACCGTAAGCTTTTCTTCTTTAATGTCACGCAGATTGATCCCGACAAGCTCGGAAAGACGCATACCGCAGTTTAAAAAAAGCGTAATAATAGCATAGTCACGATAATGGTTATTGCCCTCAATGTTTTCTAAAAGAGCGCGGCTTTCATCTAAAGAAAGATATTTAGGCAGAGATTTAGGAATTTTGGGAGAGTCCAAATCCCGTGCCGGGTTATCATCAATGAGCTTGGCTTTTACGTGTAGATATTTAAAAAAAGAACGGAGAGCTGCCACCTTCCGTGCACGGGAGTTGGCATTATTCAGCCTCTCAGAGGACGTGTATGATAAAAATTCATACAAATCATGCAAGGTAATACCGGCAATGAAATCAATATCAATTTCGGCAATAGAAATTTCTTCAAAGTCATCCAAGGAAGCTTGACCACGCAGAACCTTCATATAACGAAGAAAGGTGCGCAGGTCGAAGAAATATTCCTTAACGGTGTTTTTAGATTTACCTCGAATGGCTTCCATATATGTAATAAAGTCTTTAAGGAAATACGGCACGTCTTGATACGCTTGTAGCATTTTTCTCCTCCTCCGAATTATACAAAATTCTTATTTTGTATAATTGTGTATATTGAAATTATATCATTTGTATTTGCGTTTGTCAAGCAAATCTTGTAAAATTCTCCGTTCTACCCTATAGCACGACGCTTCTGCTTGTGTATAAAAAAGCAAATGGCTTCTTTTTTATATATGTCTTTGGCATTTACGCATACGTATACATACACGCTGATGCATTTATGTTTTATTATTTTTACTTATATAATATAAAAAACGATGCCACAGAAATTTATTAAATGATGCAACCCACAATCAAAGAATTTCTGTGGCCGTACAAGAAGCGTTATGACAGACAATTATTCTGTATATAAAAACATTTAGTTTTTTACACAACAATTCTCATATGATTTATGAACTGACCCTAATTGGTATAAACCGGCAGATACCATTCATTTAAAAACTCATTTACGGCTTCTCTGTTTTGACGACATTATTTCATCGATTCTTCTTTTCCGCTGCATTTCCTTTATGCCTTTCCTCGCTTTTAAAGAAAAAATCCTCCCCTATTTTCGAACAAATGTTCAGGAAGGATTTTTCTATGATTTTTGTCCCTATGACTGCAAATGGATTTTTTATACACATTAAATGGATTTGTCCTTTTTGATAAAGCGCTCTACTCCGCTTTTGCTGATTAAAGCAGCAAGGAGCGAGTTAGACAACCATTTAACAAGATTTAAGGGCAAGGCGCCCGCCAGAATGTAATATTCTGTTGCAATTCCCTGCGGAAACATGCCAATCTGCTTGTAAAGCGGCACCACTGCAACGAAATTCAATATACATGCAACCACCGTTAGGCCGAATGCAACCACAATCATTTTAAGCAGGAGCTTCCAGCTTTTAGAACGTAGGAAAAAGCAATAGATAAAAGCAAACAGAACGCCCAGAACAAAGTTAAAGGCTGTGCCTACTCCGGCGCTTGCCGTTCCCGTTAAAAACAGGGCGATAAGTGAGCGGATGCCTTCTGCGCAAACTGCGGGCACGAAACCAAGGAGCACAGCAGAGAGGATAATCGGCACCTCTGCAAAATCAAGCTTCAAAAAAGGAAAGGCCGGAATAATTGGAATTTCAAAATAAGAAAGTAATACGCTGAGCGCTGCAAAAAGCGCTGTGAATGTCATAAATCTAATGTTTTTTTTCATGTGGAAAGACTCCCTTTATTTTTTTATTTGCATAGATGGCTTTCGTCACACAAAAATCAAGACAGCAAATAAAAAAATGAAACCTTCTTTCATCCAGACTTGCTTTCGCTCACTGTCGGCTTTGGAATCACACCAAAATCGGCCTGTTTACAGGCTCGCGGGCTCAGAAAAATTTCTATTACCGCCGGTCGGGATTTCCACCCTGCCCTGAAGATTGTTACTATGAAACTTTCTACACATAATTATTATATAACATATGCTACCGGATTGCAAGCATATTTTTCTTGTATTTACCATTATTTTATGATACAATGTTACAAACGAGCCTTATAATCATTAGGGTTTAATACCTGAAGGAGTGAAAGGACATGAAAAAAAAGATTTTTGCCTTGGTTATGGCAACGATGTTTCTTCTGCTCTCAACAGTCGCCGTGGGAGCTGAATCCGAGCAGACCACATATCTCGTAGTGGATAAGCCCATTACCGTGACCTATAATGGTGACGCTATTGTTTTCCCTGACGCGCTGCCCCTTATAGAGGCCGAAAGAACGCTAGTTCCCATCCGCGCTATTTTAGAACGTGCTGAGTTGACCGTGAATTTTGATGCTGAGTCCCGCTTGGTCACCGCTGAAAAGGACGGCCTCTTGATTTCTATGCCCATTGACAGCGCTGAGGCTACTGTTTTTGCGGGTGATACCTCCAAGACTGTGACCTTAGAGGCCCCGGCAACCATCATTGATGACAGAACCTATGTGCCGATTCGCTTCATAGCAGAAAGCCTTGGCGCCAAGGTGAACTGGAATCCAAACGGCCGTGAGGTTGTTATTATTGACATTGCCGAATGGAAGGCTGAAATTGCCGAAAATTCAGAATTTTTCTCTATGCTGCTGGATACACCTCTTGCCCAGTCACCTCAAGCCGGCGATACCACTGGGAGCTATAACATTTCCGTCACAATGAAAAACGACTTGGTGCCCCGTTATAAAAACACTATTGATATCTCTATTGATTTTACTGCTACAGAGGTTTTTGATGGTGCAAATACCGGCTCTAACCTCATATTGGAGGCCGATTTAAGAGATCTGGCTTCCCTTCCTGCCGAGGACGAGGAAGAACTTGCTATGATGGATGTGTATGCCAAGAAGCACCGCATTGATCTTGACATGGTGGTGGACGAGGACTGGAACCTGTATCTAAAGAGCAAGGCCATTGTGCAAATTCTGCGCGATTCCGGTCAGGAACGAATTGCCGATAATATCGGAGATAAATACGTGAAGCTTTCTCTACGTGATGTGCTTGGTGCCCTTCTCCATCTGCAGGTCGATTTTGAAGAGCTAATTGCCAAATCTAACACCTTGGGTGAACTTCTTGAAAACTTAATCATAGAGGATGATATGCTCTACAGTCAAAGCGTGTATCTGATTGATTCTTATATCTCTCAGTATATCAGCATTTACAGCAACGATTTCTTTACAAAAACCGAAAAGAAAGACGGTTCTGTGCACTGGAGCTATGCGCTGGACAGTGATGCATATTTGAACATGGTGCTTGATATGAGTCTTAAAGATGTAGCAAAAGAAGAGGCTGAAGCCGTCAGGGAAGCCTTGCAGGAAACGCTTGAGGGCATGGATATGACGCTGCACATGGATTATGTGATGAAGGATGGTATAGCGACTCGGGCAGAGGCTGTTATGAGCAATACCACAATCGCAGCCAATAGCATACATCCCGAGGAAACCACCGAAACCAAGCTGGATATGCAGGTGTCGACTGCAGTTAGACCATTTGATAAAAGAATGGATAAAAAGGTCGGCATTCCTACAAAATTTGTTGAGTTGGATGAAATCCTTGGTTTTCCTTTGGCTGAATATTTCAATCTTTTGTTAATCGGCTAAAGCCTGGAGATACAAAAAAGGCTGCTACAATCTACCCTGCCCTTTGGGTTTGCGTTTTGTAGCAGCCTTTTTTTGTTACAGATAAAAGTCGTGATTTTGTATGGTTGTATAATAGGGTCTGTTCTTAATAATCCAATTGCTTTGCGCCGTTTTCGGATTTAAAAAGAAAAGACAATTCCCTACCTTCTCTTCACCCGCCAGAGCACGCTTGGCGGCAATCACGCTGTCGCCATAGGGCCTTTGGTAAATGGAGCCATCTAAAATCGGAGAAAACTGCACGCCGTTTGCTCTATCAAAAATAACGCCGTAAATGGTATCGGGATATTCTCTACTTTTCACGCGGTTCAGCACCACATTTCCCACGGCAATTTTGCCATCCATGGGCTCACCTCTGCTTTCAGCATGAATAATTTTTGAAAGCCAGTAAATTTCATCGTCGGTGTAGCTTCTTGTGGCGATGAGCTCCTGGGGCACTGTCACCCCACCCTTTTTAATATCCACCGTATAGGTATCAAAAATCCAGTCAACCACGCAGGAAAGCTCCTCGGCCACAAAACGAACAGGTACATACACGCGATCATTAACCAGCTTGCTTCCGCCGTTTATGTTTACTGCCTTTCCATTTACATAGGCAATGCTTTTGTTTTTAGGAAGTATAATTGTTTTTCCCTCCTGCACGATGGTGGCCTCGGCCTTTTTATCATCCCAGCTGACGCTTTCTGCCCCTAAGGCCTCGCTGACAAAACGTATGGGTACATAGGTTGTGCCGCGATATAAAAAGGGCTCGCTGTCGGTTTTAATCAAGGTCTGATTCACAGTCATGGTAATCGGCGTATCAAAATTGACCTCTGCCGAAACAGGTGCTACCGGCAAGCTTAAGGCAAGTAGCAGGCTGAATATAATTGATTTTAACTTCATCCTTCTCTCCTCCGGTTCTTTGTTTTTCAACAGCAATTCACAGGCTTTGCGCCCTTGCTTAAAATCATAACATAAAAAAACCAGAGATTGCAAGCGCAAATCTCTGGAAATTATGTAAACTAATTATGAATGGCCTACCCCTCCCGGGTAAACATGGTGCCAATACCGGTGTCGGTGAAGATTTCCAACAGAATGGAGTGCAAAATCCGTCCGTCAATAATATGCACGCGGTTCACACCCTGCACGGCAGCCTCAATGCAGCCACGCACCTTTGGAATCATGCCGCCGCTGATGGTGCCGTCCTCAATGAGGTCGGCCGCTTTTCCGGCCGTCATTTCATAAATGGTATTGCCGTCTTTATCCTGCACGCCGGAAATATCGGTTAAGAAAATCAGCTTTTCAGCACCTAAAGCGGCAGCCACTTCGCCAGCCACCGTATCAGCATTAATGTTGTAGCTCTGGCCGTTTTTATCGGTACCGATGGGGGCGATAACGGGAATAAACTCATCGTTTGTAAGGTTTTGCAGGAGCCTGTGGTTGATATTAACAATTTTTCCGACATAACCTAAATCCACCTTATTTCCCTCGGCATCGGTATCCAGCGGCTCACATTCAATCAGTCCGCCATCAATACCGCAAACACCCACAGCCTTACCGCCGTTTTGGTTGATTAAAGAAACAATCTCCTTATTGGTTTTGCCCACCAAAACCATCTGTGCAACCCGCATCGTTTCGCTGTCTGTCACCCGCAGACCGTTTATGAATTTGCTTTCAATCTGAAAGGTCTTTAAAGCGGCCGAAATATCCGGCCCGCCGCCGTGAACCACCACAGGATGAATACCGACATATTTAAGGAGCGTCACGTCCTCCATAACGGAATGCTTTAAATCCTCATTAATCATGGCATTGCCGCCATATTTAATAACAATGGTTTTGTTGTGCAGCTTTTGTATGTAAGGCAGCGCCTCAACTAAGATTCCTGCTTTTTTAATCAGTTCCTGCATGCTACTCTCTCCTTTTTTACAGATAAAATCCGGCGGCTGATATGCCTTGTGTTTCAGGGAGTCCTAAGAGTAAGTTCATGTTCTGCACGGCCTGTCCTGCTGCACCCTTCACCAGATTATCAATGGCGCTGACCACAATCACCCGCGACAGGCGTTCATCCACACAAAGCCCTATATCTACAAAGTTTGAGCCGGACACATGATTGGATTCCGGCAGCCCCTCCTGATACACGCGTACAAAGGGCTCGTCCTTATAAAAATCCTGATACAGCGCTATAAGCTCTTCCTTCTTTTTTAATTCTATCAGATTTGCATACATGGTTGCAAAAATGCCACGCTTCATGGGTACTAAATGCGGCGTGAAAGACAAAGTAATGGGGCTTTTTGCCACTAAAGAGAGCTCCTGCTCGATTTCGGAGGTGTGCCGATGAGTGGCCACCTTATAGGCCTTCATGTTTTCCGTGCATTCGCAAAAATGATAATCAAGCCCCAGCCCGCGGCCTGCACCGGAAACGCCGGATTTTGCATCAATGATAATATTTTTTTCCTCAATAACCTTGGCAGATAAAAGCGGTGCTAGACCTAAAATGGAGCAGGTCGTATAGCAGCCGGGGTTTCCGATCAGGCGGGTTTTTTTAATCTCTTCCCTGTGCAGCTCCGGCAGACCATAAACCGACTCTGCCAAAAGCTCTGGCGAGGAATGGGGCTGCTGATACCACTGCTCATACACAGCCTGATCGTTATAGCGGTAATCACCGGATAAATCAATAATTTTAAGACCAAGCGCGTAAAGCCTGGGGATAATTTCTTTTGAAGCACCGTGCGGCAATGCGGTAAAAACCAAATCGCACTTTTCTGCCACCGTCTCCGGCTCGGGTGCCTCCAGAACCAAATCACAAACTCCGCGCATAGCGGGATATATATCTGACATTTTTTGCCCCTCATAGCTTTTTGAGGTTAGCATACAAAGGCACACGCCGCCATGCTGCGATAAAAGGCGGACAAGCTCGCTGCCGGCATAGCCTGTCGCACCTAAAACACCAACGCGAATCATAAAAATGACTTCCTTTCATAGAACTTTTTCACAATGTGTATTATTATACATGATTTTGCATAAAAATGCAATAGTAAATTAAAAAAAGAGGAAAAAAATCCGGCTGCACTATAATAGTTACGCCATTTTTCACAGAAACAATGCATACTGTAAAATTATGAGGTTTATTTAGAAAATATTTGTCAATACTGAGCATGAGGAGATGATGAATATGAAAATAACAAAAAACAGACTTGCTTTTGCACTTCTTGCCGGAATAATTCTGACGGCCACGTGGGCCGCAGCATCTGAAAACTTATCGGCAGAAATCGGTGCAAGCATCACAAGACTGCATATTTTGGCAAACAGCAATACAGAGGCAGACCAAGCCTTAAAGCTTAAGGTACGTGACTGCTTGCTGCAAGCGGCAAAAAACCGGCCGGAAAGCTTATCGGATGAAGCGATTGCAGAGCTTTGCCGCGAAGAGATAGAAAAAAACGGATATGACTACGAGGTACAGGTTTTGCGAGGAAAGTATTATTTTCCCCGCAAGCATTATGAAAATATTACGCTACCTGCAGGGAAATATCAGGCCGTACGCATTATTATCGGTAAGGGCGCGGGGGAAAATTGGTGGTGCGTGATGTATCCCCCGCTTTGTTTTTCCGGTGAGGGCAACGGTGCCTTAAACCGGGAGGCTCTTAAGACACTAAAGGATTCCATGAGCCCGGAAAGCTTTTCCGCCATTTGTGAGGGTGAGTCCATCACCATAAAGCCGGGCTTTAAGCTGTTAGAGCTCTGGCAAGAGTTAAAAGCAAGCCTTACGGCATAAGTATGGCCACATGGCCATACTTATGTCAGATGAGAAAATCCCTGCGCCTTCGGCGGTTGCAAATAAAATCCTTGCGCTTGTATCTTCCTTTTCGCCATTGTGATTCTTTTGTTACACAGCTTTTCCCTTTCCAATAATAATCTGGTGCGCAGGTGCTCCCATGAGCAAGCGTCCCTGACTGATAACAGCATCCTTATCTGCAATGACATACTCAAGCTCTGCACACTCACCTACCGTTGTTTCCTGCATGAGCACGCAGTTTTTGATTTTGGCTCCTTTAGAGACTTTCACACCGCGGAACAAAATGGAGTTTTCAACCTCCCCTTCAATCACGCAGCCGTCGGCAATCAGGCTGTTTTTCACGCCACTCTCCGCTTCATAGCGTGTGGGCACCTCATCGCGGATTTTGGTATAAATCGGGCCGTTTTTAAAGAAGATTTCCTCCCGTACCTCCGGCTTAAGTAGAGACATATTTGCCGCAAAATACCGAGAGACGCTGTCAATACGAAGTACACGTCCGGAAAAATCCAGCTTGCCCATTTTAATATAAGAATGCTTTGCCTGAATAATTTCCCGTTCAAAGTCAATCAGGCTGTATGAATGCGCCTCCTCTAATAGCTCAATTAAAAAGCGACGCTTCATCATGTACATACCCATGCCGCAATCGGCGATGCCTGGATTTTTGTAGTGCACCAAAACATCTACCACCTCGCCGCTTTTATTACTGCGAATCACAAGGTCTTTTGCATCGTCCGGCCCGCTGATACTCTCTCGACAGGTGATAATGCTGATTTCCGCACCGGATTTTATATGTTGCTTTAGTAGCCCTCGGTAATCAATGTTACACACATTATTGGAATCGGAAAGCAGCACATATTCCTCGTTTGAGCGTTTCAAAAACCGAAGCACACCTAAAAGGGCCTCAATCTTTCCGCGATACATACTTTTCTGCCCCACGCCGAAGGGCGGCAGAATGAAAAGGCCGTCTACCTTACGGTCTAAGTCCCACTCCTTGCCGCTTCCCAAGTGATCCATTAAGGACTGATAATTCTGCTTGGTAATGACACCGACATTGGTTATACCGGAATTAACCATGTTAGACATAACAAAGTCAATCAGCCGGTAGCGTCCGCCAAAGGGGACCGATGCAAGTGTTCTTTGAGCCGAAATTTCCCCCAAACTTTCATCAAAAATATTGGAAAATATAATTCCCATCATATGCATGTTTATTCCTCCGTTAGGCACTGGATTTACTTTTTGTCACTCTTTTGTTTTCAGGCACAACCGTAATGGAGGGTTCTTTTTCATCGAAGCTTTCGCTTCCTATCAAAGCACCGGCTTCAATGGTTGCGTTTTCTCCTATAATGGCATGCTGCACTCTGGCACCGCTCTTGATTTTTGCACCGGGCAACAGAACAGAATGCATCACCTCGGCACCGGACTCAATACAGCATTCGCTGGAAATCACAGAGGAAATTATACTCCCGCCAATGCTGCAGCCGCGGGTAATTATGGAGTTCTCCAGACGCGCCCCTTCTGCAATGAAGGTGGGCGGGCAATCAAAATTTCGTGTGTATATGCGCAGCTCATCGTCATCTAATTGCAATTTACAGCTTTTGTCCAATAGATCCATATTGGCGCTCCACAAGCTTTCTGTGGTTCCCACATCTTTCCAATAGCCATCAAAGGACCAGGCGTAAAGTCTTTTTCCCTCTGACAGCATGGCCGGGATAACGTTTTTCCCAAAATCATGGGCAGACCTTTCATTTTTTTCATCTGCCTCTAAATAGGCACGCAGAGTCGGCCATTTAAAAGCATAAACGCCCATGGAGGCCTTTGTGCTTTTTGGCTCCTTCGGCTTTTCCTCAAAGGTCTCTATTCTGCCATCCGGCCCGGCGTTTAAAATTCCAAAGCGGGAGGCCTCACTAAGTGGTACGTGAAGGGCTGCAATGGTGCAGTCCGCATCATTCTTTTCGTGAAAGTCCAAAAGCTTTGTGTAATCCATTTTATAAATATGGTCACCGGACAGCACAAGAATATGCTCAGGATTGTACCGCTCAATGAAGGGAATATTTTGAAAAATAGCATTAGCAGTTCCTTCATACCATGATTTTGATTTAATTTTTGCATAAGGCTGCAAAATGTGAACACCGCCACGCTTACGGTCTAAACCCCAGGGCTGACCGTTGCCGATGTAGTCATTTAACTGAAGCGGCTTGTATTGCGTCAGCACACCAACTGTATCAATGCCTGAATTGACACAATTTGACAGAGTAAAATCAATAATGCGGTACTTGCCGCCAAAATGGACGGCTGGCTTTGCAATATTATGGGTGAGCGTGCCTAAGCGACTGCCCTGACCGCCGGCCAACAGCATGGCAATGCACTTTTTTTTGTTCATCATACGTCCTTCATCTCCTTTTTGAGATGTTGTTTTGTCATCTCATCATTGTCCTTAAAAATGTATATAAATATATATATGTAATGATTGGAAGTTTTATACCAAAATGACGTGCTTAACTGCTCCTGTTCTTTTTCCGCAGCTTCATGCGAAGGGCAAGACAGATAAAGAGCAAAAGCACAGGCAGTGTTGTCAGCACCGGCGGCAGATCAAGGATTAAAGCCTCCACCCTTCCTGCACCGACAGAAACCGGCTGTAGGGCGTGCATGCAAAAGGGATAGGTAATATATATCAAAACCGCTGAAATCACGCCCTGTAACAGCTTACCAAGGACATACAGTCTCAGCTTGATGCCTGTGCCGGCCGTAACTGCCGCGACCTGCATCATCACACACAAACCGCCAAAACCCAGCAAAAAAGCAACAACAGGCAACATATAGCGCCCCATAAGCCCTGCGGTGCTAACAAGATATACGCCGTTTGTCACCTCAATAAGCCCTTTTATCAGCATGGTCAAAAATGGCGGCAGCTGTGCAAGGACAGGCGCAAGACAGGCTGTAAGCGCCGCAAAGAAAACGATAAATCCACAGACCGTCAGCATGGTGGTAACGCTGTTGGAAACGGAGCTGGAAAAGAGCTTAAGAAAATTTGTTTTTTCTGCTCTTTTATCTGTCTCACCCGTCCCGCTGCCATGCGAAAAAAAGCGTAGCAAAAGCCCCAGTAGAAGCGCACTTATCACATGAATCAAATATAAATAAACGCCTGCTGCGGTGCTTCCCAGCATGCCCGTTCCCATGGCACCGATAATAAACAGCGGGCCGGAATTATTGCAAAACGGCAAAAGTCGGCTCCCCTCTTCCTTTGTCAGCTTGCCGGCTAAAACCAAATCGCCGGTCGCCTTCGCCCCCATGGGATATCCGCTGATTAAACCAAGAATAAACGGAAGCGCCCCTGCACCTCTTATCTTAAAAAGCGGACGCATCACCGGCGAAAAGAAGCGTGCTGCAGAGCTGGAAAAGCCGCTGCCGGTCAAAAGTGCAGACAGCACAAAGAAGGGAAACAGCGCGGGGATGACCGTCCGGTAACATAACCTTAATGCACCGCGCACCGCAGTGATGGCTGCTTCCGACTGTACGGCCAGCAGGAGAATTATGATAAGAACAGTCACGTAAAATGCTGCTCTTGCTACCCTTTTTTCCATGGCTTTAGCTCCTTTAGGTAAGTTGGATTAGTAATGAATATGAATTTTTTCGCATAAAAATAACGATAGAGGTGGTTAAAAAATGAAAAAAAAGAAAAAGGGCGCAGCGCACCATGTGTCACAACTGCTCGATGTTTCTCTGGACATGGTTGCGGATGTGCCGCGCATTACGATGAATGACAATCGTGAACTGACAGTTGAAAATTATAAAAGTGTAGAAGGCTATGAGCCGGAGGAAGTCCGTCTCAGGTGCACAAAATATCGGATTACAGCTTCCGGAAGTGATTTATCCATTGTGGCTATAACTGATGAAGAGATTTTGATTCAAGGCAATATTGCAACCATTTCACTTACATAAAGGAGTTATACCATGCTGCTCACCAGGCTTTTTCACTTCCTAGGCGGTTACCTGACAATTACAGTCAGCGGACAGTATCCCGAGCGATTTTTAAATGTGTGTGCCAAGCGTGGCATTTTAATTTGGGATGTGTTTCCTTGCTCGTCAAAGGTTTTACGCTGCTCCATCAGCATCCGCGGCTTCCGGCTTTTGCGGCCCATCGCCAAAAAAACAGCGGTTCACGTTAAAATTATAAAAAAACAGGGTTTACCTGTGCTGCTTTCACAGTATAAAAAACGCAAGCTGTTTTTGTCCGGTCTGGGACTTTTTATTCTAATATTTATTGCAATGAATCAGTTCATCTGGAAAATAGAGGTCACCGGCTGCGAAAACGTTAGTCAGGGATATGTGCTGGAAAGGCTCGCCGAATGCGGACTCAAAACAGGCAGCTTCAGACCTTTTTTAAATGAACAAAAGCTGAAAAATGAGATGCTGATTAAAACGCCGGAGCTGGCATGGATTTGGGCAGATAAAAGCGGCTCTAAGGTTGTGGTCGAGGTCAAGGAACGCACACCTGTGCCGGAGATATATGATAAGGATGCGTTTTGTAATATCATTGCAGCAAAAGATGGTGTGATAGATTTAATGATTGTCAAAAACGGTGCCCCGATGGTCGCTTTGGGAGATACAGTGCAAAAGGGCGATATTTTGGTCAGCGGTATGCTGGTTAGTGACAAGGGCGTCCCGCCCCGCACGGTGCAGTCTGAGGCAGAAATTTATGCTCGTGTGTGGTATGAAAAAAACCGTGCTTATTCTTTGCTTGATCCCATTAAAACAGAAACAGGAGAAACAGAAACAAAATATACGCTCTCACTTTTTGGTTGGGAGCTGAGGCTGTTTAAGCGTGAAGAAAGTCAATTTTCACATTATCTGACAGAGACTGACAAAAAGGAGCTAACTCTTTTTGGTCGCTATCTGGGGCTGGCACTTTCCTCCGTGACCTATAAGGAAGTGACAATAACCTATGAAAGGTTGACCGCAGAAAGCGTAGCGCAAAGCAGCACGATGGAGCTTTTGAGGGAAATGGACGAGGAAGTAGCCCCCGGTTCAAAACTGACAGACAGCCGTGCTTCTCATCAGGCTATTGACGAGGAAACAATCGAGGTAACCGTCGTGGCCGAATATCTTGAAAACATCGCCAAAAAGACAGAAATCTTGTCGCAAGAAGGAGAATAAAATTTTATATAAAAGGGGCTGTAGCATTTGCTGCAGCCCCTTTGCGCTTATGATTTACACATTAAATCGGAAGAGCACCACATCGCCGTCCTGCATGACGTATTCTTTGCCCTCAGAGCGAACCAGACCCTTTTCCCTGGCTGCGGTCATGCCGCCGCATTCCATTAAATCGGTATAGGCAACAACCTCTGCTCGGATAAAGCCTTTTTCAAAATCCGTGTGAATTTTTCCGGCGGCGCCGGGTGCCTTGGTGCCACGGGTAATTGTCCAGGCGCGCACCTCCGGTTCACCGGCGGTTAAATAGCTGATGAGACCAAGCAGCTTATAGCTCTTTTTCACCAATCTGTCAAGGCCGGATTCTGATATGCCCAATTCGTTTAAAAACTCCAGTTTTTCTGCAGGTTCCAGAGCTGATACGTCCTCTTCAATTTTGGCCGAAATCGGCATGACCTCTGAGCCTTCCTTTTCTGCCATTTCTGTTAACTCGCGCACCATGACGTTGTCCTCTATACCATTTAAAAAGTCATCCTCTGAAACATTTGCTGCATATAACACGGGCTTTAAGGTCAAAAGCGGCAAATCACGCAAAAGCTCCTCCTCTTCCTCGGAAAAGCTGCGGGCGCGTGCCGGGCTTCCGCCCTCTAATAGTGCCTTTATTTCCTCTAAAAGAGAGAGCTCCTGCTGATATTTTTTTTCGCCGGATTTCATCATTTTTTTAGTTCTGTCAATGCGTTTATCCACCATTTCGATGTCTGCAAAAATCAGCTCCAGCTGAATGGTTTCCACATCACGCAGCGGCGAAACTGAGCCCTCTACATGAACAATGTTGGAGTCCTCGAAGCATCGTACCACATGCACAATGGCATCCACCTCGCGGATGTGTGATAAAAATTTGTTGCCAAGGCCTTCGCCGCGGCTTGCGCCCTTTACAAGACCGGCTATATCCACAAACTCAATAACGGCATGTGTCACCTTTTGGGGATGGTACATTTCTGCCAGAGCGTCCAGGCGCTCGTCAGGCACCGGCACCACGCCGACATTTGGCTCAATGGTGCAAAAGGGGTAATTGGCAGATTCGGCACCCGCCTGTGTAATTGCATTAAAAAGCGTTGACTTGCCCACGTTGGGAAGCCCCACAATACCTAATTTCATTCTATATCACATCTCCTTGATTTATCAGTGTTTTAAGCGTTTAATATGTAGTTACTTCGCCATTTCTCGCCATTTTTGCAAATAATGGTTTTCAAATTACATCACGCATTATTATATAATTAGGTGATAGAAAAGATGCAAATCATTCTACCAGGAGCAAAAATGCTTGCTTGCAAGGGCATTTTTACGACGCCGTCAATTGGCATACACAGGCTGAAAGACTGCAGAAAGCCGTCAGGCTTTTCAGAATTTTATAAAATAAAATTCTGTATATGCCAATTATATCACATTGGTGTACATTTATCAATAAAAATGTTCTAAATCGACATTTTTGGAGTACTCTATCTATTTATATTTTATTTTTTCGTCTTTTTTGTTCTTCCTGCCACCATGCTTGATTGCCGATGGTGGAAATGTCTGCAAGATGGGAATTATCGCCGTCAATCAAAAGTGTAAAGGCGCCGTTTTCATAGTCTGCAACAGTAATGGAAGCGTTGTCACACCATTCCACATCTGTCAAGCGTGAAAGCGGCATTCCTTTAAAATATCCGGTGAGCACGCGAATGGCGGTGCCGTGCGTGGCAATGCAGAGCGTTTTTCCGGGATGTTGATTCACAAGCTCCGTCACAGCCTCCACAAGGCGGTTACGAAAAGCCTCCATGCTCTCCCCCTCCGGCATTTGCAGCAGATACGGAGTATCGAGCCAATGCGTATAGCTTTCCGGAAACTGATGCGGCAAGTCATCCCAGGGAACACCCTCCCACTGACCACCATTAATTTCCCGAAAGCGTGGATCAGTTGCGACAGTTCCGTTATGAGGCTTTGCAACGGCCAAAGCAGTCTCGTAAGCACGTTTTAGGTCGCTTGCATAAAAGTAATCAATTGCTGTATTTTCAAGCCTTTTTGCGGCGCGCATTACCTGTATGCGGCCGTTTTCTGTCAGTTCAGAATTCGTATAGCCGTGAAACACACGGTCAATATTTCCCCGTGCCTCACCATGACGCACAAGAATCAACGATGTTTTCATCTTTCCTCCATCTGCATGTAGATTATCTGCCTTTTAATGATAAGAAAAAAAGGGGCTTTCACTAAAAATAGCAAAAGCCCTTACATGCATTTTTTTGTTTTATAGGCTGGCTTTAGCTTTTTCTACTAAAGCTGCGAAGGCTTCCTTATCGCTGACAGCGATTTCTGCAAGCATTTTTCTGTTCATCTCAATGCCGGCCTTTTTAAGACCATTCATAAAGGTTGAATAGTTCATGCCGCAAGCCTTTGCCTGTGCGCTGATTCTGGTAATCCAGAGACGACGGAAATCACGCTTTTTCTGCTTTCTGCCGATGTAAGCGTAAGAAAGAGACTTCATAACGGCCTGCTTTGCTGTTCTAAACAGCTTGCTTTTTCCGCCTCTGTAGCCCTTTGCGAGTTTTAAGACACGTTTATGTCTTTTGCGTGTATTTAAAGCGCCTTTGATTCTTGCCATTTTTCAATACCTCCTGATTTTCTCTCAATCGTAATCTTATTTGTAGGGGATGAGCTTTTTAATTACCTTGGCGTTTGCGTCGCAGGCGTATGCGCCCTTTCTTAAAAGACGCTTTCTCTTTGTAGACTTCTTGGTCAAAATGTGGCTTTTAAAAGCGTGTTTCATTTTGATTTTACCGTTTTTGGTCACCTTGAAGCGCTTCGCTGAAGCCCGGTGTGTTTTAATCTTAGGCATAATTTGGTACTCCTTCCACTCTATAAAATATAAATGTACATTAGTCCTTTTTCGGTGCAGGCGAAATGATAATGTTCATACTGCGTCCTTCAAGCTTAGGAGGCTT
Organism: Oscillospiraceae bacterium; assembly: GCA_015068615.1. GTDB lineage: Bacteria > Bacillota > Clostridia > UBA1381 > UBA9506 > UMGS755. The sequence continues at coordinate 28,552 of SVKE01000002.1, forward strand.
GTCGGATGTGCCGTAATCTGCCAGCGTTTCCTTAAAGCGTTCCAGAATCTTTGCACCCAAGGCCGAGTGATGAATCTCTCTGCCGCGGAAGCGAATGGAAACCTTAACCTTATCGCCACTCTGCAAAAACTTTTTGGCATGATTAACTTTTGTATCAAAGTCATGGTCATCAATGGAGGCCGATAGCCGAATCTCCTTGACATTGATTGTTTTTTGATTTTTTCTGGCCTCCTTGTCGCGCTTAGCAAGGTCAAACTTATATTTACCATAATCCATGACCTTACAAACCGGCGGCTCAGCTTTCGGAGCAATCAAAACCAAATCCAAATTTTTCTGATACGCAAGATCAAGGGCTTCTGCGGTCTTCATAATGCCAAGCTGCTCCCCTTCCGGGCCCACAAGGCGAACCTCGCTCACTCTGATCTCTTCATTAATCTTCATTTCTTGCTTACTAATCTTTAAAGCACCTCCGTTAAAGTTCTTCCGAAAGGACAAAAAAGCGGACAGGCAAACCTATCCGCAAATACACTTAAAAAGCATATTGACCATGGCGGCTTTGCCTGATGGTGGAAAACTTCCGTTTCCGCTTACTACTCTATGAGTATACCACAATTATTTCCTGCTGTCAAGAAAAAAAATTAAAAATTTTTTATATAATCCAGTTATGTTGTTTTGTTTTTAATATGCAACAGAGGCATGAAAAAAGGAGCTGTAAAATATCTTTTTTACAACTCCTTTTTTTGCAATTACTTTCCGGAAACAACATCCTTCAGAGCCTTTCCGGCCTTAAAAGCGGGAACAGTGCTTGCAGGAATTTTGATTGTAGCTTTTGTTTGCGGATTTTTGCCGGTCCGAGCAGCTCTTTTTCTGGCCTCAAAGGTGCCAAAACCTACCAGCTGAACCTTATCGCCCTTCTTTAAAGATGCACCAACAATATCAACAAATGCAGCCAAAACCTTTTCTGCGTCCTTCTTGCTCACATCAGCCTTTGCGGCCATTGCAGCAACCAACTCTGTCTTGTTCATGGGTATTCCCCTCCTTTTTCTTTAGAATTTATAAAAACGTATTCGTTATTAAACGACAAAATCCTTCTTTTTTGAAATCATTTTTTAACATAAAAGTAATCTTTGTGTAATACAACGAATAAAACCGACGTTTTTAGTACATTTTAACGAAGTTTAGCCTGCTCCCAGAGGACATCCATCTCCGTAAGGCTCATCTCTTCAAGATTCTTTCCCATTCTTTTCGCCTCGGCTTCTACGTGTGAAAAGCGGTCAATAAACTTTCTCACGGTTTTTGTTAAAGCCTCCTCTGCCGTAACATGATAAAAGCGAGCGACATTCACGGCAGAAAACAACACATCACCCAATTCCTCGCTGATGTGATCTACATTCTCTTCCTTCACAGCCTCTGTGAGCTCCTCTACCTCTTCGGTAAGCTTTGCAAGAGCCCCCTCTGCACTCTCCCAGTCAAAGCCAACCTTGGCCGCCTTGGATTGCACCTTTTGGGCACGAATCAACGCCGGCAGATATGAGCAGACGCTCTCCATGCTCTCGGTGTGGCTTTTTTGTCCTCTTTCCTTCTGCTTATTTTTTTCCCAGGTAGCCAGCACCTCCTCAGGTGTTTCTGCCGTATCTGTGCCGAAAATATGTGAATGGCGAGAAATCATTTTTTCGCATACATGGCGTAGCACATCCGCAAGCGAAAAGGTGCCTTCATCCTCTCCGATGTGGGAGTGAAAAACCACCTGCAGGAGGATGTCACCAAGCTCATCGGCAAACTGATCCTTGGTGCCGGTATCCAGGGCCTCCAGAGCCTCATAGGCCTCCTCTAACAAATTCATTTTAATAGAGTCATGCGTCTGTACCCTGTCCCACGGACAGCCGTTTTCGCCTCGCAGGGTTTTTATAATCGAAACCAAATCCCCGAAGGTATATTCCTTTTTTGTCATCATTTGTTCACCAAGCCTTTTCTAAGATAAGAGATGAAAACGATCCATAAGCCTTGCAAGCGCCTCGCCCTTGGGGAGCATTACAACATCCTCACGCTTAATCAGCCGCAGAACAAAGAGGCAGATTGCATAGACAAGCGCCGCTAAGCAAATTGCAATCCCCAAAGCCACAATGACCTTCAGACGCATTTCAGAAGAAACAGGCGTCACCGGCTGCGTTTGTGGCACAAAATTGACACCAAGGCCCAAAGGCACCGCACCTAAAAAACCCGCTGCAAGCTGATAGCCGATGGCGGCAACCACACCCATAACACCGGCCGAGATAACCGGCTTTATAACGAAGCCGGAAACGGGCAGCTCCGGATGTAATACCTTTTTAACGGACAGCAGATTTAAAACTGCGATGGTGATATAGCAGAGATTGGTGCTGATTGGAGCACCGCCTATATTAACCGAAGGGATGGCAATCAAAACAAAATTCGTCAAGATTTTAACCACGCCGCCAATCAGCATATTCCGCACCGGAATCATCACCTGCCCTACAGCCTGCAGCATAGCTGTTGTGACAGACACAAGGCTGACAAAAATCACGGCGTAGCTAAGTATGGTAAGCATAGAGGCCGCACGAGCGTTGTTGTAAACCGCCGTCAAAATCGGTTGACTCAGCACGGAAAGCCCCACTGCACAGGGCAGCGCAAAAAGCATCGTGATGCGAATGGTAGATTCGGTTAATTTTTTTACTTCGGCCTGATTTTTCACAGCAAAGGCCGCCGAAATACAAGGCACCACACTCATAGAGAGTGCCATGATGATGGTAGGCGGCAAATTGAACATAGGAATGGCATAGCCGGAATAAGCACCGTACAGAATCTCAGACGGCTTTACCTTCATCAGCTGGCCAATGACAGCCTCAGCCCCGGAAAGTCCGTAAAATTCCGTCAACATGCTGTAGATTTCCTGAGTGACGGGAATGGTCTGCAAGCGCTGGCGAATCATGACCACGTCAATCACGTTGGTCAACGAGGTAACTGCCGCACCAATGGTAATGGGGATGGCAAGCTTAGCAAGCTCAGCAAAAATCTGCTTGGTCGAGCGTGACTGAGTCGAAATACCGGCACCCGGTGTATACATTTCTCTGCGCTTGATAATAAAGGTAATCGCCATAATCAAACAAGCAAAAAAGGTACCGGCCGTAACGCCCAGCACCGCACCGGCAGAAGCATTTACAACGCCGCTCGGCATTAAAAGATAGGCAAGCAAAAGTCCAATGATAAGCTTGCCCAGGGCTTCAACCACCTCCGAAAGAGCTGTGGGGCCCATGTTGGAAAACCCTTGAAAATAGCCGCGGAAGGCAGACAGAACCGCCACAAAAAATACCGCAGGCGCAATGGAAATGATACTCAGGTAGGAAGAGGGAGATTTCACCGCATAGTCGGAAAAAGCTCTGGCTCCCAATAAAAGCACCAGCGTGCCTGCAAGACCAATCAGGCTGAGAAGCGTCAATGCCGCTTTAAAAATTTTATTCGTTTCTGCATAATTGTGTCTGGCAAGGCTTGCAGAGACCATTTTGGAAACCGCCACCGGCAGACCGGCTGTGGCAATAACAAACATGCAGGCATAAAGATTGTAGGCCGTGTTAAAAATGGCCATGCCTTCTTCTTCAATGATATTGGCAAGCGGTATTTTAAACAGTGCTCCAATGACCTTAACCAAGGCATTGGCAAACACCAAAATGACCGCACCCTTTAAATAGGATTGTTTTTTCAAAACATTCCCTCCAGTCTGTCCTAAGCTTTATCTTTTTTTATTGTATGGCCGGACGCCTGAGAATATAACCTTTCGGCTATTTTCCCAGACAGAATCTGGCAAAGATTTCATCTATAATTTCTTCGGAAACCGTCTGTCCGCTCACAGCGCCCAAGGCGCTCACGGCACTACGCAAATCCACTGATAAAATGTCCAGCGGAACACCGGCTTCTATAGCAGAAAGCGCGTCTTTAAGATGACTGACAGCCTCGGCGACAGCCTTTTTGTGTCGCAGATTAATCACCGCGGCCTCTTGATTCTCTGTGATTTCACCCAGACGGAACATGTCCTCTACAGCCTCACCCAGCTGCGAAAGCCCCATGCCGCTTTTCGCTGAAATCCTAATCAGAGGCAGGTTTGTTGCAAACGCAGGCGGCTCCTGCTTCTCCGTCAGCTCCGCCTTATTTAAAAGTAAAATGATTTTTTTGTCACAAATAAGTTTATAAATGGCTTCGTCCTCTTGCGTATAGGGACGCGTCGTATCCAGAACAAAAAAAACCAAATCTGCCTGCTTAACATAGTCCATGGCCTTTTGAATACCCATTTCTTCTATATCGTCGGCATTTTTGCGGATGCCTGCCGTGTCAAAGATATTCAGCCGAGCGGCTCCAAGGCGAACACGCTCTTCTATCACGTCACGGGTTGTGCCGGCAGTCTCTGTCACCAAAGCGCGCTCTGTGCCGGTAAGAGCGTTCAGGAGTGAGGATTTTCCCACATTGGGCTTGCCCACGATAACCGTGTTGATGCCGTTTCTAATCATGCGTCCCTGGTCGGCGTGGGTATACATATCAGAAAGCGTCGCATAAATGCGTTGAATGTCTTTTTTTATTTCCTCCGCCGTTAACTCTCCAATGCCCTCATCGGGAAAATCGGCCATGGCATCAAGATGCGCAGCTAAGGAAAGCAGCGCACTTCTCTGCTCCTCAATCGATTGCGAAAGCCTGCCCTTAAGCTGATTGACCGAAAGGGACGCCGCATCACCGGATTCAGCCTGAATTAAATCAATAACAGCCTCGGCCTGAGATAAATCCAGCTTGCCATTTAAAAAGGCACGCTTGGTAAATTCACCCGGCGAAGCCAACACCGCGCCGCTCTCCAAAACAGCGGCAAGAACGCTTTGGGTTACATATACCCCGCCGTGGCAGCTGATTTCCACCACGTTCTCTCCTGTGTAGGAATTCGGTGCATGCATCACAGCAGCTAAAACCTCGTCGAGCACACGTCCGTTGTGCTGAATATGTCCATAAGTCAACGTATGGCTTTTCGCCTCGGCAAGAGGCCTTTTTCCACTAAAAACACAATCGCAGACAGAAATGGCCGCCTCTCCGCTAACGCGGATGACGGAAATGCCGCCCTCTCCCGGCGGCGTGGCAATAGCTGCAATGGTTGTGCTCATTACGCTGTTCACACCTTCTGTTTTAAAGTATATCTCCCTTCAGTTTTTCTAAATCGCTGAAGGTATCGGAAATGGCTTCTAAATATGCCGCTATCTCCGGAATTTTAACAAGGAGCCGGAAGACCTTCGTCACCCTCCGGATAAAGCGAGGGCTTATGTAAGGCGCCGCCTCGGGATGCGTCAACGGACATAAAGCAGCGCGAGGGTCTAAAATCACCTTCAGTCCCGTCTCCTTATGGTAGAGCGGAAAAAGCGGAAAAATCCGGCAGGCAAGCGGACGGTCCATGCGCGAGCACGGACCGTGACAAACCAAAAGCTGTACCTGTCGGCCGTTTGCCTTAAAATCGGTGGGCAGAACGGAAAAATGATCATTGTTTATAAACAGTCGCTCCTCACCGGGAAAGAGATACATGCCGCTTTCCTCATCTCCTCGGCAGCATAGCTTATCACACAGTTTCCCGCAATCAACAGGTAACGGAGTTACATCATCAAAGCGCCTGTAAATCTGTTTGTAAAGCTCACTGATGTGCATGATTTATGCCTGATCCAGCGCTTCTTTCAGCAGCTTATTAATGACCTGCGGATTGGCCTTGCCTTTGGAGACGCGCATAATCTGGCCCACCAAAAAGCCCATGGCCTTATCCTTACCGGCCTTATAGTCGGCAACGGACTGGGGATTCTGTGCCATTACTTCTTGCACCATCTGCATGAGCGCCCCTTCATCGGAAACCTGAGAAAGACCCAGCTTTTCTACAATTTTTGCCGGCTCCTCGGGATTTTCAAAGAGAGCGGCAAGCACTTTTTTGGCCGCGCTGTTACTAATGGTTCCCTTTTCAATCAAATCAATCAGCGCCTTTAGGTGAGCAGGCTCAAAGGGAATATCCCCCGGCTCACCTTCACGCTCGTTAACAAGCTTTGCAATATCGCCCATCAGCCAGTTGCTGACGGTTTTCGGGGCAGCACCTAGTGACACCGTTGCATCAAAATAATCGGCTGTTTTTTTAGATGAGGTTAAAATAAAGGCGTCATATTCCGGCAGGCCATATTCCTCTACATAGCGAGCACGGCGCTGGTCGGGCAGTTCGGGAATGGAACTTCTGATCTCCTCCACCCACTCATCCGAAACCACAATCGGAAGCAAATCCGGTTCGGGGAAATAGCGATAGTCATGCGCATCCTCCTTGGTACGCATCACCGTGCTGATACCCTTTACATCATCCCAACGACGGGTTTCCTGATCGACAACGCCGCCGTCATCTAATACCTCTGCCTGACGGCGTTGCTCATATTCCATAGAGCGAACAGCCGCACGGAAGGAGTTGATGTTCTTCATTTCACAGCGTGTTCCGTATTCCTCCTGGCCCTCAGGGCGCAGAGAAAGGTTTACGTCACAGCGCAGGGAGCCCTCCTGCATTTTACAGTCGGACACCTCGGTATATTCCAAAATGGATTTTAAGGTTTCCAAAAAGACACGGGCCTCCTCCGGGGAACGGAGATCCGGCTCTGTGACAATCTCAATCAAGGGCACACCGCAACGGTTATAGTCTGCCATAGAGCTGTTGCCGTAATCGTCATGCACAAGCTTGCCGGCATCCTCCTCAATATGGATGCGGGTGATGCCGATGCGCTTTGTCTCGCCCTCTACCAGAATGTCTATATACCCGTTTTGGCACAGCGGCAGGTCAAACTGAGAAATCTGATAGGCCTTGGGCAGGTCCGGATAAAAATAATTCTTGCGATCCTGCTTGCCATACCTTGTAATAGAGCAGTTCATGGCAAGACCTGCCTTAATGGCATAATCCACAACCTTTTTATTTAAAACAGGCAGGGTTCCGGGCATGCCGGAGCATATCGGACAGGTGTGGGTATTGGGCTCGCCGCCGAACTCGTTTTTACAGCCGCAATATATTTTGGTATTGGTCTTAAGCTCAGCATGGACCTCAAGACCGATGACGGTTTCGTATTTCATTTTTATGTCCTCCTCTATCACAGTGCCGGCTTTTGCTTGGAAATGGTTTTTTCCAAGGCATAAGCTGCATTGAGTATTGCTGCCTCACCGAAGGGCTTACCGATAATCTGCAAGCCAATGGGCAGACCGTTTGCATCATAGCCGCAGGGCAGCACAACAGCCGGCAAGCCGCCGATGTTAACAGATACCGTACAGATATCCGCCATGTACATCTGCAGCGGGTCATCCGTCTTTTCGCCAAGACCGAAGGCCGTTGTAGGTGTGGTCGGCGTCACCAGCACATCATAGGTCTTAAACGCCTTGTCAAAGTCCTGCATAATCATGGTTCTGACTTGCTGTGCTTTTTTATAATATGCATCATAATAGCCGGAGGAAAGTGCGTAGGTACCAATCATGATACGGCGCTTCACCTCTGCACCAAAGCCTTCGCTCCGGGTCTGGGCATAAAGGTCAATTAAATCTTCAAATTTTTCTGCACGGAAGCCGTATTTCACGCCGTCAAAGCGAGCAAGATTTGAGCTTGCCTCCGCAGATGAAATCATGTAATAGGCCGGCAGGGCATATTCATTTAATGGTAAATGCATATCAGCATACTCTGCTCCCATGCTCTTAAAGGAGTCAAGGGCGGCATACACAGCCTTTTGCACATTGGCATCAATACCTTCGCCGATGTATTCTGCCGGCACACCGATTTTAAGACCTTTTACGTCGCCGGTGAGCGCAGCCTCAAAGCTCTCATATTCACGCTTTACACTGGTGGAATCCATGGCGTCATAGCCCACAATTTTATCGTAAACAATTGCGCAGTCGCGCACATCCTTCGCTAAGGGACCAATCTGGTCAAGTGAGGAGGCAAAGGCCACCAAACCGAAACGGGACACCGTACCGTAGGTTGGCTTCATGCCCACGCAACCGCACAGTGCTGCCGGCTGGCGGATAGAGCCGCCTGTATCAGAACCCAGCGTAAAGGCTGCCTCGTCTGCAGCAACGCAAGCCGCAGAGCCGCCGGAGGAGCCGCCGGGCACCTTTGTGAGGTCGTAGGGGTTTTTGGTTTTTTTAAAGTAAGAGGTCTCTGTGGAAGAACCCATGGCAAACTCATCCATGTTCAGTTTTCCCAGCAGAACCGTATCTGCCTCTTTAAGCTTTTGAGCCACCGTAGAATCGTATGGCGGGCGGAAATTGTGCAGCATTTTAGAGGAACAGGTAGTCAAAACATCCTTTGTGCACAGATTGTCCTTTAAGGCCATCGGCACACCGGCAAGGTCTCCGACCGGCTCTCCGGCAGCGATTTTTTTATCCACTGCCTCAGCTGCGGCCATAGCCTCCTCCGGCAGAACGGTCACATAGCTCTCCACCTTGTCCTCTACTTGATCGATTCTGTCTAAAAAGGCCTTTGTAATTTCCTTTGAAGAAATCTCCTTATTTTTAATTTTGTCACGTATTTCATGCGCTGTCCATGTATGCATAATCAAGCTCCTTTATTTTTTACTCCACAACCTTGGGTACGGTATAGCCGCCATCCTCTGCGCTCGGTGCGTTCTTTAGCATTTCCTCCCGGTCATAAGAAGGCTTAACAACATCTTCTCTGAACGCATTGCTCATGGGAATGGCGTGGGCAGTGGGAACAATTCCCTCTGTGTCAAGCTCATTGAGCTTGTTGGCAAAGCCTATGATGCTTTCCATGTCTTTAGAAAGCGCTTCGGCCTCAGCATCAGAAAGCTTGAGCCGAGCCAGTTTTGCCACGTGCAAAACTTCTTCCTTTGAAATTTTCATATCACAAAACTCCATTTCCGCAGCATGTGCTGCTTTTAAAGTATTTTATAACTCAACCCTTGTAGTTTTTTATCACTTTCAGGATATCCTCCGGTGTTTCGGCAAGGTAAGCCGCACCATTTTCAGATAGCTCTTCACGGGAACGAAAGCCCCACAACACGCCGATGGGCAGCATGCCTGCGTTCTTTCCCGTCTGCATGTCTACGCCGCTGTCACCGATAAAGGCCATTTCCGAGGGCAAAAAGCCCAGAGCCTCAGCAATCTCTAAAGGTGCCTGCGGTTCCGGCTTGCGGGGAACTCCCTCTCGTTCACCAAACACATAACGGAAGGGCTGCTGAGAGAACCAAGCCTCTACCAACTCGTTTGTAGGTATATTCGGCTTGTTGGAAAGCACATTGATGATAATGCCCTCCTCGGTTAAGGCATCCAGCATTTTGATTATGCCGGGATAGGGCTTTGTCAAATCGTTTGTGTGAGCGGCGTATAGCTCGCGCATTTTAGTCAGGCAAAGGTCCAACTTTTCTTCATCTGCAGCAACCTCCGGCGGCAGGCTTTTGCGCACATAGTTCCGCATACCGGTGCCGATGGCCAGCTTATGGAAGGCAGGGTCCGGGTGCTCGGGATAACCGAAATGCCGCAGCATGCCGTTTACGGCACCCATTAAATCGCCAAGTGTATCTAAAATTGTACCGTCTAAATCAAAAATAACTGCTTTAATCAAGGCCGTCCTCCCGCTTATTATCAAAAACATTTTCCTCTTCTTGCTTGTTCGCTTGCGGCATCATATACTTATTGATCACATGCCACACATAAAAATTCATAGTATAACCGCTCCAAGCGATTAAAATAAATACCATCAGCACAATCCATGCAAATGGAATATACCACAAAAGGAGGATATGCACTGCAGCTATTATAATGAAAAAGAATAGATTTTGCGGCAGCTTTGCCATAGTAAAAATTAAAGCATTCTTGATGATGTCAATCAGCTTCATATCAAAGGTGACCACCATCGGATATGTATAAAAGCCCATAATCAATAAGACCACGGCTACCACGGCTCCCAAAAACAGAATAACCTCTGTGGCAACGCCGGTTTTTAAATAAAATAGCAAAGCAGTCAAATACAAATAGGTTGCAACCGTGCTGATGATGCTGAGCGCAAGACCCTGTTTCCAGTTCTTTTTTGTATGCTCAAAAAAATCGGATACCAAAAAGGCATGCTCCTGCCGTGACCAGTTCCTAAGTACATAAGTAAAGCCTGCAATAAACGGCCCCATGAACATAAAGGGAATAAAGGGCCCAGGCGGCAGGAGGATATACCGATTCCAAATAAGAGCGTCAATCACTGTGTCAAGCTCCATAATATACGGCATTGAAAAAAGTACGACAGCACCGATAAACACAATGTTGCACAAAACAAAGAGCAGATTCAGCTTCACTAAATCCCAGAAACGTCTGCCTAAAATATCAAAATAGTTTCGCTTGGCAGCCTCTTCCTTACTAACCCCTTTACCGGGCTTACTGTAGTTTACAAAAAAACCCAACGTTTTGTCCTCCCAAATTTATTATATATCTTTATTCATCGCGCTTGCGGCGCAAAAGACTCATTTCGGGCAATCGCTCAGGCAATTTTAGCCGAAGCACCTGCTTAGGATGCGGTGCGCTTTCCACCGGATTTCCCTCTGCATCACGCAGATTCTCTGCCTTAAAAGCAAAGGAAGGTATAAACGGCGCCACAGCCTCCAGAGTATCTCCGGTAAAAAAGCGATTCCGCTGTTCAATGAGCGTGTCACCGGTTTCCTCATCATAACCGATAACCACAGCGGATACTTCATAATTACGCACATAGGCGCTGCTTTCATAAACCTGTGCAGTCTCATCCGGCCTGCCCAGATAAAAGCCGGTTGTATAGCGCCGGTTGCTGACCTTGGAAAGCTCCTCCAGCCAAGCCGGGTCAAAGCGATAGGTTTCCGGAGACTCACAGTAGCGATCAATGGCCTCGCGATAGGCCTTCACCACCGTGGCCACGTAATACTCTGTCTTGACGCGCCCCTCGATTTTAAAGCTTGAGATGCCCGCTTCAATCAGCTGTGGAATATATTCTATCATGCAAAGGTCCTTTGAGTTAAATAAAAAGGTACCTCGCTCACCTTCAAAAACCGGGTAATATTCTCCCGGGCGCTGCTCCTCCACCAAGCTGTAATTCCAGCGGCAAGGGTGGGCACAGTTACCGCGGTTGGAATCGCGGCCTGCCATATAGCCGGACAAAAGACAGCGTCCGGAATAGGAAATGCACATAGCACCGTGCACAAAGGCCTCGATTTCCAATTCCTGCGGAATTTTATCATGAATCTCCTTGATTTCTGCAAGAGAAAGCTCACGCGCTGCCACAACACGGCCGGCGCCTAGGCTGTGCCAGGCAGCAAAGGTCTCTGCGTTGGTGTTGTTGGCCTGGGTGCTGATGTGAATCGGCACCTTGGGCGCAAGCCGCTTGGCCATAAAAAACACACCTAAATCAGAGATAATCAGCGCATCCGGCTCAAGCTCTGCCATCTCCTCTAAAAAGGCAGGCAAGGCTTCCATATCCTCATTATGAGGAATGATATTGGTTGCAATATATAATTTTTTATTCTTGGCTAATGTCAGCTCTCTGGCGCGTTTTAAATCCTCCGAGGAAAAATTTTTCGCGGCAGTGCGCATGGAAAACGCCTCGCCGCCGGCATATACCGCATCTGCGCCGAATAGAAGCGCTGTTTCCAGCCGCTCTAAGGAGCCGGCAGGTGCCAACAATTCCGGTTTATTCATCTTTTTTCTCCCAATGCAGTTGATCTGTAATGTCTTGGGTTATGGTTTTGGCATCAAGGCCGCAGGCAGCATATAAAAGCTCACGCCGGCCATGCGGCACAATCCCGTTTTCGTGCGCCTTGATTAACACCTGTGTCTGACAATCCTTAACTGCAGCAAGAATCTGCTCGCCCACGCCGCCCCGGCGAATTCCGTCCTCCAACGTAACCAACAGTCTGTGGCTTTGAGCAGCCTCCAGCATCGCAGCTTCATCAAGAGGCCTTATGGTACGAAGATTGATTACAGAGGCAGACAGCCCCCGGCTTTGCAGCAGCTCATATACCTCCAAGGCGGTGCTGAGCATATGCCCCGCAGCAATGAGACACACCATCTCCCCGCGATGTACCCATTCAGCCTTTTGAAAGGAAAAGGTTGTTTTTGTTCGGTACGTCGCCTGCATGCTGCCACGTGGATAACGAATGGCGATTGGACCTGTGTGCTCTGTCAGCGCATATCGAAGCATGTCGGAAAGCTCTGCAAAATGAGCCGGTGCCAGCACCGCCATATGAGGCATCTGTGAAAGATAGGCAAGGTCATAAATGCCTTGATGGGTTTCTCCATCCTCACCTACAATGCCGGACCTGTCTACGCATAACAATAAATCAATATTTTGCAGACACACATCATGCAGTATCTGGTCATAAGCACGCTGCAAAAACGAGGAATATATCGCCACCACCGGCTTTAAGCCACTTTTCGACAGACCGGCAGCAAAGGTGATGGCATGCTGCTCTGCAATACCGACATCAAAAAAGCGTTTTGGGAAATGCTCGGCAAATGCCTTCAGCCCGGTTCCGTCCGGCATAGCGGCCGTCACAGCGCAAATTTTTTCATTGGCACAAGCTAACGAAAAGAGCGTATGGCCAAAAACGGAGGAATAGCTCTCACAACCGGCATCTGCTTCACCGGTTTCTACTTGAAAGGCACCTATGCCGTGGAAGGCCGTGGGTGCTTCCTCTGCAAATTTATAGCCTTTTCCTTTTTTTGTTTTAATATGTATTAAAACAGGCGCCTGAATTTGCATAGCCTGCTCCAAAACATCACATAAAAACGGCAAATCGTGGCCATCAATGGGACCCAAATAAGTAAATCCCAAATCCTCAAACACCGTGCTGCTTGTAATCAGGTATCGAAAGGCATCCTTAATTTTCTTAAGGGCCAAAACAACCGGCTCACCCACAACGGGAATGCGGCGAAAACCGCGCTCCAGCCTTGATTTCATTCGAAAATACAGCGGGCGCGTCCGGATTCTGGTCAAATAGCGGGACATACCGCCGACATTTTTTGCAATGGACATTTCATTATCGTTTAAAATCACAATGAAATTCTTTTGATATGTACCGGCAGCATTTAGAGCCTCAAAGGCCATGCCGCCCCCCAAGGCACCGTCTCCGATGACCGCAACCGTCCGGGCATTTTCGCCGGCAAGCTCAGAGGCGCGTGTCATGCCGAAGGCAGCAGAAATGGATGTGGAGGAATGACCCGTGTTAAACACATCAAACACGCTTTCGCTGCTTTTGGGAAAGCCGCTCATGCCGCCAAGCTGCCGCAGCGTGGCAAACTGCTCACGCCGCCCGGTTAACAGCTTGTGCACATAGGTTTGATGGCCCACATCCCACACGATGCCGTCTCTTGGCATATCAAGACATTTAAAGAGAGCCAGCGTCAGCTCCACAACGCCTAAATTAGAAGCCAAATGGCCACCGGTCCTGGAAACGGTTTCAATCAAAAAGCTGCGGATTTCTCCGGCCAGAGCATTAAGCTCCTCCATATTCAGTTGTTTGACATCTGCCGGTTCGTTTATACTCTCTAAAATGCGATACATGAACCTCACTCATTTGAATCGTCCGTAAATAGAACAATCGTAATTTTAATACAATATTATTGTTATTGTACCACATTTTTGTCTTTTGGTAAAGAGGAAAAAGCTATTTTTCCTGTTCTTTTTTTCTTTTTTTATCTTTTTTAAATATTTCATACAGTCCCATGGCAAGCAAAAAGAACCCGAACAGGCGTCGCAGTAGCTTTCCTTCAATGACACCTGCCAACAAAGAGCCTCCCACGGCGCCGGCAAGTCCAAACAAAATAACGGGCACGGCCACCTTAAAATTGACCGCTTTATTTTTAATGTGAACCCAGAGCGAAATAATGGCCGTGGGGATGAAGTACAAAAGATTAACGCCCTGTGCCTCGTGCTGCCCCACGTTTAAAAAGATACTCAAGGCCGGAATCAGTATTGTACCGCCACCAATGCCCATGCCGCTGATGATGCCGGATAAAAATCCGGCGATTATGGCTGCTGTCATCATCCCACCACCATTCTTACGGCGGCCAGCAACATAAAGGCACCGAAAATTTTACGAATGACGCCTGCAGACAGCTTTTTAAGAAGGCGTGCGCCAAGAAATCCGCCGGCCACACCGCCAAGAGAGACCTTGATGGCAAGGGCATAGTCTAAATGGTTCCCTCTTCCGTAAAAAAACAGACTGACCGTCGTAAAAGCTAGAATAATTAAAATTGCCGTGGCATGAGAGGTATGCTCCTCCTGATCTAAAAAGGCCTCTAAAAACGGCACAACAACCGTACCGCCGCCGCTGCCGAACAGCCCGTTTAAAAAGCCGGACAAAAGTCCGCCGACTGCAGAGATGAAATACTTATTTTTAAAAAATCGCGACATACATAAGCTCCGTTTCCGCCGCGACACAAATGTGTCGCGGCAGTTTTACATAACTTAGTATGCGCGATATAACACTCGAATAAACAAAGAAGTTTACGCTTGTTCAATTTCATCCAAATCCAGCTTTAGGAGCTTGGAAACACCTTTTTCCTGCATGGTCACGCCATAAATCATATCAGCACATTCCATGGTGCCGCGGCGGTGCGTGACCAGAATAAACTGCGTTTTGCGGCTGAAGCGCCTGATGAACTCTGCATAACGATACACATTATTTTCATCAAGTGCTGCCTCAATCTCGTCCAAAAAGCAGAAGGGCGTGGGCTTAATACGTAATATGGCAAACAGGAGCGCAATAGCAGACAGAGCCCGCTCACCGCCGGACAAAAGCAACAGGCTTTGCAGCTTCTTGCCCGGGGGCTGCACATTGATTTCAATCCCGCAGTTTAGTACATCGCTCTCATCCTCTAAGCGCAAATCGGCACGACCACCGCCGAACAGCTCGGTAAAGGTGCTTTTAAAATGCCGAGCAATTTTGTCAAATTCCTCTTTAAACTGCTTTTTCATGACCGACTGCATCTCATCAATAATATGCAAAAGGTCCCGCTTAGCGCGGTTTAAATCCTCGCGCTGATTGCTTAAAAAGTCATACCGCTCGCTCACCGCCTTAAGCTCCTCAATAGCATCAACATTGACATTGCCAAGCGCGCGGATCCGGCCGCGCAGGGAGGCAATTTCCTTTGTGATTTGTGCGTCGGAGCCTAAATCCTGCTGCATAGCCTCTGCCTCGGAATACGTCATTTCATACTCCTCCCAGAGGCGGCTGATGGCAAGCTCTGCTTCGCTTTCCACCTTTTCCAGCTGGGCCGTCAGGCGGTCCTGCTCTGATTTTAAATTATATACGCTTTCACGCGTGTCCTTCGCATCACCCTGCAGAGAACGCAGGCGCTTTTCTGCCTCCTGCCGACTTTCTGCCAGATCGCCAATCTCCTTGGTATGAGTCTCAATAGCTTTTTGGAGCAGCTCACTCTTTTCGGTTTTTTCGGTTATGCTCTGCCGGTGGCCTTCATTTGCAGCCTTGATTTCCTCGGCCTCCTTGGCACGTAGCTTAAGCAATGAGTCTGTCTGGCGAATTTCCTGCTCCAGGGTGGAAATTTTTTCTTTTTGTCCGGCAATTTCATTTCGCTTCGCCGTTTCCTCAAACCCCTTTTCCAGCAGCCTATCACTAATTTTTTGCTTTTGATTGGCAGCCTGAAACGCAATTTGCTCAAGCTCATTTAAGAGCAGACGCTTATTTTCTATATCCTTCTCTGCCGCTAAAAGATTCTTTTCTGCGCTCTCTCGATCAGTCACGAGCCCCTCTGCCTCCTGCTCAGCAGAAAGAAGTGCGGCTTGCAGCCCGTCAATGGACGCTTGCAGCGAGGATAACAGCAGTTCATGATGCTCCCTGTCTCTGGCCAGCACCAAAAGAACCTCTTTATTCTCCCGGCAGACGGCGGCGACCTTCTCCTGCTCCTCTGTCAGAGTGAGAATCTCTGCCTCTATGGCCGTCTTTTCCTTCTCCATTTGCTTCAGCTGCCGCTCAGCGGTCAGGAGTCCTTCCTTTAAGCTCTCCATCTCCTGCTCACGGCCCAAAAGCTGGCTGCCCTTTTGCTGCGAACCACCGGCAATAGAACCGCCGGGATAAAAAATTTCTCCCTCCAAGGTCACCAGCCGAAGGCTTTGCTTATATTTTCGGGAAATACTGATGGCCTGATCCATTTTTTCAACCACAACAGTCTTTCCCAGGAGATTTTTAATAATACCGTCATATTGGGCATCACAGCTCACAAGCGAGGAAGCAAGACCAATATAGCCGGGCTCTTGCTCCACGCGGGAAACGTCTAAAAGACTGCCGCCAACCGCCGAGATCGGCATAAAGGTCGCCCGTCCTGCTCCCAGCTGTTTTAGGCAGCTGATGGCCTTTTTGGCATCCTCCTCGGTATCCACTACAATGTTCTGCAGAGAGCCGCCAATGGCTGCACCAATGGCCGCCTCGTATTCTTTTTTTACGTGAATCAGCTTAGAAACCGGTCCGTGAATTCCAACACGCGTCAGCATGCCTTCAGCATGCTGCTTCATAATTTCGCGCACGCTTTTATAGTACCCTTCAAAGCTCTGCTCCATCTCTGTTAAAAGATGCAGGCGCGTTCTTTTCTGGTTGCTGCTCTGCAATAGCGCATTCATTCTGGCTTGATGCTTGTCCAGCTTATCCTGCAGCTCCTGTTCTGTAGCGCCAAGCTTTGCAAGCTCTTCTTCCAGCCCCTTGATAAATTCCTCCTTGCGTTCGTGCTCAGAAAGCATGCCGCCGCCTTTTTTCTGCTGATCAGCAAGCTCCTTCTCTTTCTCTTCAATTTCTGCAGATAAATCGCGTCGGCGTGTTTTTAGATTCTGCTCTAAGAGAGCCAGATTCGAAAGCTTGATTTTACTTTCGGAAGAACTGTCAAAGGCCGACTGAATCTCCTGCTTAATTTTGTCAATCTCTCCGCTTTGTCCTTCTGTGTTTTCCGTAAAGCCGGCCACCTCTTCACCCAATGCCGCCTTTTCCTCACAGATTGTGACAAGCTCTGCTTCAAGTCTTGTTAATTGCTCCTTTAATCCGCGTAGATTTTGCTCGGCAGAAAGCTTGGCCTCGGCAAAATCCGCCGTTTCTTTATCAATGCGCTCTACAAGGCGCAAATTGCCCTCAATGGTGTTTTTGAGCACCTCAATTTCCCGTTGCGAAACCACAATGCCTTCTTCGGATGCTTTTTTTTCTTCATTCTTTTTGGCAATGGCAGCATCCAGCTCCTCAAAGCGAGCATAGCACGCCTCCTGTGCTTCATCGGCCATGGAGAGGGCCTTTTCCACCTCACAAAGCTGTGTGCGAACTGCATCCAGCTTTTCTTCTATGCTGCCGCTCTGTTCTTTACCGCGCGCAACCGTGCGTAACACAGCATTGACATCATACAGCCTTAAGCTGTCCCGGAGATTCAAATATTTTTTAGCCTTTTCCGCCTGTTGGGCCAGCGGCTCAAGCTGCGTTTCCAGCTCAGAAATAATGTCCGATACGCGGTCTAAATTTTCATCGGTATGCTTTAGGCGGCGCTCTGCCTCTTCCTTGCGGTAACGATATTTGGAAATGCCGGCGGCCTCCTCAAAAATTTGACGTCGATCCTCGGATTTTGTTGACAGAATTTCATCGATTTTGCCTTGACCCACCATGGAATAACCGTCACGACCAAGGCCGGTATCCATAAAAATTTCATGAATGTCCTTCAAACGACAGGGGGCATCATTAATAAAATATTGGCTTTCGCCCGAGGCATACACCTTACGGGTAACAAAAAGCTCGTCAAAATCCACGTGAAAGCTACGATCTTTATTGTCAAGACGCAGCGTGACCTCAGCAAAGCCCAGCCGTTTCCTTGTTTCCGTACCGTTAAAAATAACATCCTCCATTTTGCTGCCTCGGAGGTTTTTGGCACTCTGCTCTCCCAACACCCAACGCACAGCATCGGAAATGTTGCTTTTTCCGCTTCCGTTCGGGCCTACAATGGCTGTTATGCCCTCGCTAAAATTAAGCTCTACATGATCTGCAAAGGACTTAAAACCCTGCAGCTTCAGACCCTTTAAATACATATATCAACCAAAACCCTTCCTTATGATTTTGTCAACGGCAGAATTTCAAAGCTACCATGCGGAATGCTGTCTGTCTGAAGCAGCTTTATAGTTTTGAGGCCGAAGTCCTCCTCAAGCTGCAAAAGATTGCTCCGTTTATGTCCGCACAACACAGAGGTATATGCCGGATGAACCCGAACGACAATTTCCTTTTCCGCGCGGCCCTTCATGGCCTCCTTCAGATGATCATAGCAAACAGCAGAAAGCACCAATTCACCAAAGGACGGATGATAGGGACCGGCCAGTACATCCTCTTTTTTCATATTCAAAAGTCCCATGCGTATCACATCGATATGTGCCGCAGCAAAAATGTGATACAGCTGCCGGCATCTGTCCACCGCCTCTTCAACGTCAAGCGGCGTATAGCCTCCGCTTTGGTAGAGTTCTGCAAGAGCCGTATCCCGGATGACCAGGGTGGGATACAGCCTGACACAGTCTGGCGCAAGAGCTTCAAAGCATCGGGCTGTAAAAAGCGTTTTCTCTATTGTATCTCCCGGCAGACCCGTCATCATTTGTAGGCCAAGGCCCAGACCGCGCTCCTTAATTTTACGGGCCGATTCTTCTGTCTGCGCGGCTGTATGCCCACGCTTTGCCAGCGCAAGGACCTCGTCATCCATGGACTGCGCGCCAAGCTCAACCGTCGTAACTCGGTAGGCAAGCAGCCTGTCCAACACACGCTCATCAATATAGTCCGGCCGCGTTGAAAGCCGGATGCCATCTAAAATACCCTCCTGCCGCGCCTCGCAAGCCGGCGCCAGAAGTGCCTCCTGTATTTCCTCTGCAATGCCGGTGAAGCTGCCGCCAAAAAAACCAATCTCCAGCTTCTCTCCCGGCTTTTTATAGCTTGCACCAATGCGGATCAGCTCTCGGACACGCTCCGGCGTAACCATGCTTTGTGTGCCGGTGATTTTTTTTTGGTTGCAAAACAGGCAATCCTGCGGGCAGCCCAAATGCGGTACAAAAACAGGAATAGTTTTATGCTTTTTTGCCACTTGCCTCACCCATCTTAAAGAGCGCATCGCGTGCCGCTTCTTGCTCTGCATTTTTTTTGCTGTTGCCCTCTCCAATACCCAGTAGTTTGCCGTCAGCATGGACATGCACCTGAAATGTTTTTTTATGATCCGGGCCGGTTTCGCCCACAACTTCATAATGAATATGTGCGGCACCACCCGCCTGCAATCGCTCTTGCAATGCTGTTTTGTGGTCAGTAAAGGTTTTTCCTTTAGCAGCGAGCAGAATGGTGTCATACAATTGACCAAGCAGCCATTCACGCACCACGCTGATGCCGCCATCTAAGTAAATCGCTGCTATCAGAGCCTCGTATGCATCAGCAAGGATGGACATACGGGTTCTTCCGCCGGTCATTTCCTCTCCCTTGCCCAGTATTAAAAACTTGCCCAGCTCGATGTTTAAGGCGCATTCCCATAAAGAACGCTCACAAACAATGGTGGCTCTTGCCTTGGTTAAACCGCCCTCGGGCATTTTTGTATAATTTTCAAACAGATAGTTGCTCACAATCAGACTTAAAACAGAATCTCCCAAAAATTCGAGTCGTTCGTTAAAGGCAAGATGCTTGCCGCGGTTTTCATTTGCGTAGGAGCTGTGAGTCAGTGCTGTTTTGAGCAACGTTTGGTTGTTAAATTTATATCCGATAATTTCTTCAAATTCCTTGAATTTGTTCATTTTTCTTTCCTCTTTTGCTTGATGGTATGTATGCAGGCAAAAAAACAGAGGTGTAACTAAATTTTAAGCGGTGCCCTTTTCATCAGAAAAAAGCACCGCCGCTCGTTTTTTGCTGCGTTGTCCCGCAGGAAGAGCAGCAAAACATGTACATGTCTGTTCAGCCTTTTTCTAGGACTGGGCCTTGATGTAATTTACAACATCGCCGACTGTTTTAATGGTTTCAGCCTCACCATCGGAAATCTCCATATCAAACTCTTCCTCCATGGCCATAATCAGTTCAACAATATCCAAAGAGTCTGCTCCTAAATCATCAATAAAGGATGTTTCCATGGTCACTGAATTTTTGTCTACACCCAGCTGATCTACAACAATTTCCTGTACCTTCTCAAACTCCATACTACTCACCTCCGTATAATTACTGACTCTTACGAGGCAGAGCCGCGCTTGTAAAAACAAACAGTAGGGTTATCTGTCTTCGTCCTCATCACTGGTAGAATAAGCCGAAATAGCCGCCTTAATTTTCTCATTAACACCGGCTTCCACGTATAATGCCGTGGTTTTAACGGCATTTTTTATTGCCTTGGCATCAGAACTGCCGTGGGCCTTAAACACAACACCGTCAATACCTAAAAGCGGAGCGCCGCCATATTCAGAATAATCCATGCGACTTTTTACGGTTTTAAGCCCCGGCTTTAAAATGCCGGCAGCAAGCTTTGTAAGCGTGCTTTTATAAAAGACATCCTTCATCATGGAAAACAGCGCCGAAGCCGTACCTTCAATCAGCTTAATGACCACATTGCCCGTAAACCCGTCGCAAACAATGACATCCGCCAGACCATAGGGCACATCGCGGGGTTCAATATTGCCAATAAAATTAACAGGCGCGCTCTTTAAAAGCTGATGCGTCTCCTTTGTCAGCGCATTTCCCTTGGCTTCTTCGGCACCGATGTTGAGCAGTCCGACCCTTGGATGTTGAATACCAAGCACATGCTCGGCATAAATGGCACCCATCTGCGCGAACTGCACCAGGTGCAGCGGACGGCAATCGGCATTTGCGCCGACGTCTAAAATCACACCGGGGTTGCCCACTGTGGGCAGCACCGTTGTTAAGGCAGGACGCTTTACGCCCTTCACGCGACCCAGCGTACGAAATGCGCCGGCCAGGTAAGCTCCGGTATTACCGGCAGAAACAACAGCATCTGCTTCGCCGTTTTTAACAAGCTCTAGTCCCACAACCAAGGATGAATCCTTTTTGCGCCTGATGGAATCCACAGGAGATTCGCTTGTTTCAATCACTTCCTCCGCGTGGTGGATATGAATTTTTCCTGTCGGTACATCTTCATGTTCTAAAAGTGCTGCAAGAATCTGCTCTTTACCAACCAAAATCAGCTCCGCATTGCACTCGGAAACGGCCTGCACACATCCCTTGACTATTGCCTCAGGTGCGTGATCACCGCCAAATGCATCTACTGCAATTCTCAAGCCAAATTCCTCCTGTTCATAAATTATGCCTACGGCATGGAATCAGCCTTAAAAGAAGTATATTATAAAACACAAAAAAATTCAAGATGTTTTGTGAAAAAAATTGTAAATATTTTTTGAAACCTTTTCCGAAAGCCCCGGAACAGCGCAAAGCTCCTCCAGGCCGGCCTCCTTTACGGCCGCAACCGATTTAAAGTGCCGAATCAGTTTTTTTCGGGTTTCACTGCCCACACCTTCAATTTCTTCAAGGACAGAGCCGATGACATGCTTAGTGCGCAGCTTTTTATGATAGGTGATGGCAAAGCGATGTACCTCCTCCTGTATTTCGGAAAGAAGACGGAAGGCCTCTGAGGTGCGCTGAAAGCCGATTTCTTCCCCCTCGCTGCTAACGAGTGCCCGGGTTCTGTGACGGTCATCCTTCACCATACCAAAAAGCGGAATGTCTGTATCGAGCATTTCCAGAAGCTCCTTAACGGCACTGACCTGCCCCTTGCCGCCATCTAGCAAGATGACATCCGGAAGTGGTAGAAAGCCGCTTTCCGCATCCTTTGCCTCTGCTTCCTCCTGTGCCCGTTTGATTCGACGAAAAATGACCTCTGTCATAGCGGCATAATCATCGCCACCCTGCGCGGTTTTAATTTTAAAATGCCGATATTTGCTCCGCGCAGAGCGTCCGTCACAGAAAACAACCATGGAGCCCACAGGATCACTGCCGGCCGTGTGCGAAATATCATAGGATTCTATGCGTTTCGGCAATTGTTCAAGCCCCAATGCTTCTTTTAGTGCAAGCACAGCTTTGGGAATGTTTTTTCCGCTGTCTCGCAGGAGATGATCCACCGCATTCTGTCTGGCATTTTTACAGGCCATGTCTGTCAGCTTTTTCTTCTCGCCGCGCTGTGGACAGCGGATAAACGTGCGACGTCCGTTTTTTTGCGTCAGCCAATCGCTCAAAAGGGCTTCATCCTCACATACATAACACGTGTAGATTGTCTTTGGAATGTCATTACGCTCGGCATAGAACTGCTTTATAAATTCTGCGCAAAGCTGTGCGTCCTCCACCTCTGCCGTTTTATGCAGCACGGTGCTGTGCCGCCCAATGAGGCGACCACGGCGGATAAAGAACACCTCGCCATAGGTCTTGCTGCCTTGCCTGTAAAAGCCGATGACATCCTCATCGCTCTGCTTATCGGAAATCACCTTTTGTCGTTCTTCAATTTTTTTGATGCTAATAATTTTATCGCGCAGGATGGCGGCACGTTCAAATTCCATGGCCTCTGAGGCTGCGTCCATATCCGTTTCCAGCTGCCTTAAAATAGATTCGTGGTCTCCCTCTAAAAAAGCACAGGCATCAGCAATCAGCTTGCGGTAATCCTCCCTGCTCATGGGCTTAATGCAGGGCGCAACGCATTGGTCTATGTGCGCGTTCAGGCACTCCTTCTTGCGGCCCATATCCGCCGGCATCTTCAGGTTACACACGGGCAGGCGGAACAGCTTGCAGGTCATATCAATGGCTTCGCGGACGGCAAAGCTGCTGGTGTATGGCCCGTAGTATTTTGAGCCGTCCTTAACCAACCGACGCGTTAAAAAAATTTTTGGATACTCTTCTCTTAATGTGACCTTGATATACGGATAATGCTTATCATCCTTTAGCAAAATATTGTAATAAGGCTTATATTTTTTAATTAGGTTGCATTCTAAAATCAGGGCCTCAATTTCGCTGTCTGTAATAATATATTCAAAGGAGTCGATGTTCGCAACCATGGCACGCACCTTCGGCGGATGATTGGAAATCGCGGTAAAATACTGCTTCAACCGGTTTTTTAAAATTTTGGCCTTGCCGACATAAATCACGGTGCCGTCCTTATCCTTCATCAAGTAGACGCCCGGCTCCTCCGGCAGGTTTAAAAGATGTTCCTTATCCAAAGCGGCACCTCCCTTTGCAAATAAACAAAAAAGGCGCGCTCAAGGCGCGCCATACACATTCTTATTCGTCAAAATTTGCACCAATCAAAGCAGCCAACGCTTCTAAAGCCTCCTGCTCATCGGGACCATCGGCAAACACGGTGATACGCGTGCCCTTAGTAATCCCTAAAGAGAGAACACCTAAGAGACTTTTGGCATTGACACGGCGGTCATTTTTCTCCACCCAGATGCCAGACTTAAACTCATTGGACTTCTGGATGAAAAATGTAGCGGGTCTGGCATGAAGGCCAACCTGATTTTGCACTACAACTTCTTTAGATAACATTAAATACCGCTCCTTCTCAAATTAGCACTGACGATGAAAACAAGCTTATATATATAATACTAAATTTTGCGCTTTCTGTCAATATCTAATTTACAATTTGTTTTCCCTTAAAACGCCAGTCGTTCTTCAAGGTAAGCACGAACCTCGTCAATTTTAATCGTTACCTGTTCCATGGTATCACGCTCGCGAATGGTCACTGTGCCGTTTTCCGGGCTGTCAAAATCATATGTGATGCAGAAGGGAGTGCCGATTTCGTCCTGTCTGCGGTATCTTTTGCCGATGCTGCCAGCCTCGTCAAATTCACACACAAAATATTTCGAAAGCTCCTGATGTAGCTCCATTGCACCCTCGGAGAGCTTCTTGGAAAGGGGCAGAACAGCCGCCTTAATCGGTGCCAGAGCCGGATGGAAGCGCATCACAACGCGGGTGTCGTTTTCACCGACAACCTCCTCGTCATAGGCCTCTGTCAAAAAGGCCAGCGTCACACGGTCGGCGCCCAGAGAAGGCTCAATACAGTACGGAATATATTTTTCACCGGTATACGGATCGTTATACTCAAAATTTTCACCGGAATGAGTGGCGTGCTGCTTTAAGTCAAAGTCGGTGCGGTCTGCAATGCCCCAAAGCTCGCCCCAACCAAAGGGGAACATAAACTCAATATCTGTTGTGGCATTGCTATAATGAGAAAGTTCCTCGGGAGAATGATCTCTGAGCTTTAAATTTTCCTCACTGATACCCAGCTGCAGAAGCCAGTTCTTGCAAAAATCCTTCCAGTAGGTGAACCATTTCAGGTCCTCGCCCGGTGCGCAGAAGAATTCAAGCTCCATCTGCTCGAATTCGCGAATACGGAAAATAAAGTTACCCGGTGTGATTTCATTACGGAAGGATTTACCCACCTGACCGATACCGAAGGGCACCTTTTTGCGCGTGGTGCGCTGCACATTTTTAAAGTTCACAAAAATACCCTGGGCGGTTTCGGGACGCAGATACAGCTCCGAGGTGCTGTCCTCGGTAACGCCCTGGAAGGTCTTGAACATCAAATTAAATTTTCTGATATCGGTAAAATCCTTTTTGCCGCATTTGGGGCAAACAATGTCGTGTCCGTTGATGAACTCCAGCATTTTTTCATTGCTCCAGCCGTCAACGGTGGCCGGCTCGCCCTGCTCCTTTAAATAGTCCTCAATCAGGTTGTCTGCGCGGTAGCGAGCTTTACACTCGCGGCAATCCATCAAGGGGTCGGAAAAGCCACCTACATGACCGGAGGCCACCCATGTTTGCGAATTCATTAAAATGGCCGCATCGAGGCCGACATTATAAGGAGACTCCTGAATAAACTTTTTCCACCAGGCTCTTTTTATGTTATTTTTCAGCTCCACACCCAACGGGCCGTAATCCCATGCGTTTGCCAGGCCTCCGTAAATTTCAGAGCCGGGATATACAAAACCTCTGCCCTTACATAGAGCCACAATTTTCTCCATTGTTTTTTCAGTATTTTTCATATTCTGCCTCCGCATCCGTGTGCGGCAAAGGAGTCTTTGCACACTTTATTATTAATAATATGTAAATTTTTTTCTATTCATATAATATATCTTTTTTTAACGAATTTGTCAATAGTTTTAGTCAAAAAAACCAATTTCACCTTAAAATTCCATACATAATAAACAAGGCGCGGAAAACCGCGCCTTAAATAAGCAATCCTGTAAGCCGAGTTCTGTATTTGATGATCATCTATCTAGACCGGATATTACTATCCGGTTCAAGCCACCGCCAAGTACAGGCATGCCGGGCCGGCTCAGCCTGTACGAGCCAATACGGTGTTGCTTCGGATGGGGTTTACAGAGCCGTTACGTCTCCGCAACGCTGGTGAGCTCTTACCTCACCTTTCCACCATCGCCGGTAAAAAACCG
>SVKE01000054.1 GCA_015068615.1 Oscillospiraceae bacterium
TCTGTGTCATTCTATTGTTTCGGATTTAAAGGAAATTTACCCGCATATAAGACGGGTTTATGTAAGAGCAGAATATTCAGACATCAATGACGATTACAGAAATTATCTGTTAGCGTATAATGAAATCAGTTAAATATGAACTTTGTCAGTGGGTCGTTATTCCTGTACCAATGAGGTATGAGATGGCGACCCGCTTGAAATTTATACAGACCGGGACGGCGAGGTCATCTTTAAAAAATACTCGCCCATCGGTGAGCTGGGAGATTTTGCGGCAGAATATGCCGAAACCCTGTCAAAGACCAGTGGCCATCCCACCTGCATAACGGATAAAGATAACATCATTGCGGTGTCGGGCGTACCCAAACGAGAGATGACCGAGAAAAAAATCAGTGCGGATATAGAAAAGGTGATGGAGGACAAGGC
The DNA here is from genome assembly GCA_015068615.1 of Oscillospiraceae bacterium. GTDB lineage: Bacteria > Bacillota > Clostridia > UBA1381 > UBA9506 > UMGS755. The sequence goes on from SVKE01000054.1 coordinate 424, forward strand.
CACCTTTGTTATGCGCGGCGGCGAACGTAAAAAAATCAGCGTGTTAGAGGGCAGCGAAAAGTATACAGCCGGCGTTGTGGTACCAATTATCTCAGAGGGAGATACCATTGGCTCTGTTGTGTTTTTCTCACATGAAAACACCCCGCAGATGGGCGAGGTGGAGGAAAAGCTGGCACAATCTGCTGCAGGGTTTTTAGGGCGGCATATGGAGCAGTAAGGATAAAGCAGGGAGAGCATTTTGCTCTCCCTGCTTTATCCTTATCTACCATCATTATTTCAACAAAAATATTTGGCGATAAAATATGGTTTTCACTTGTAATCCATGACGATCTGTGGTACAACGGATAAACGGGTAATTCAAAGAAAAATATAAAGGAGTAAGAAGATGAAAATGACAAAGAAAATCACAGCACTGGCATTGGCAATCGTATTGATGCTGTCAATGGCAACTGTTGCTCTGGCAGCAGAAACAAAAACCCTCGGCGCAAACGGCACAGATTACTTCAGTGTGTCCGGTGTAGCTAACAGTTATATCGAGACCTGGGAAGAAGAGGGAGAAAGCGTTGAGTATGAGGTCTTAGAATGCGAGGCTCCGGTCACCGTTACAATGTTAACCGGCGATGCTCGGATGGCTTATGTGATGGACCATACCTATGAAATTGAAACCGGCGACACGCACGACACCGGTTATATTATGCCGGATGGCTGCCCGAGCGAGAAGGAATATTGGGAAACGGATACCTATCGCGACTATCTGGCCGCCGGTACCACCTTTACCCTGACAGAGCCCGGCTCCTACAGCGTAAATCTTGATTTAGGTGATGATGTGTATTTTGAGGCCTTTATTGAGGTTGCGGGCGAAAGAGAAAAGGACGCTGCCAACTTTACAAAGGCATATTATCAGCAAAGACAGGAAAACGCCGCCACCGATGAGGCACAAGCAGCTTCTAATCTGATGACGAACGGCCTGATTGACATCACAAATGTCATTAAAGAGGACGGCACCATCAATTTGCGTAATGACAACACCGGCGAAATTGCGCCGATTCCCGTATATGCCTGCCTTGGCCCCATAGAAATTACAGCCAAAACAGACATCAGCGCACTGTATGTGATGGATGTAGAGGAGGGTCAGGAGTCCTATGTTCTGTGGCGTTTTTATCTGGCCGACAATGAAGGTACAGAGGAAGAATTCGATGCACGCTACGAAAATCAATTCACTCCGGCCGGCACAAAATACACCATGGTAGGCTCTGAGTCCAATCTCTACTATCTGCACGCTTCCGGCGGCAGTGAAGAGATTAACGTTGTACTTAGAATCGATGGCCCTGCTCCGATTAACATTAATCAGGGCAAAAGAGACGAAACCATTGAATACTGGTCTGAAATCCCCAACGGCAGCGTGACCTTAAGCGGTGTTTATGACATCACCTATGATGATTGGGGCGATGCTATCTATGTAATCGACCGGGATTCCACCATCACCTTTAACAGCTATTTGAGCGATTATTTCCGTCTCTATGAGTCAAATAATTATATGGAGGAATTTACCCTGCAGGACAACCCCTTCTGCACACCGATTGTTTGCGAAACAACATCCTACATGGATAATCTTCAATGGTATGATGAGGAAAGCGAGATGGAATTGTCGGAGCAATATATGCCCGGTCTGACCCTTCAGTTTAACAAAATCGGCAAATACGGCGTTTACTTTACGCCCGGCTACGCTTCAAGAGAAGAGAGGATAGGCATTCAGTTTAACGATAACTCTAACCTGGGCTGGCAGTATTCTCCCACGATTACGGTTTGGGTGATTGATCCTGCTCCGCAGGCCAATTACACCGCTTCTAAGGTTATTGTAAACGGCGTGGAAACCGAATTTGAGGCCTATAATATCCATGACAACAACTACTTTAAATTAAGAGACATTGCCATGGCCATCAATGGCAGCGAAAAGCAGTTTGGCGTATATTGGGACGGCGAAAAGAGTGCCATCTCCTTAATGAGCGGCCATCCTTATACACCCGTTGGCGGTGAGCTTGCTACAGGCGACGGTACCTCAAAGGCATCCGTTATGACCACCTCCACCATCTATAAGGATGAAAAGCCCGTTTCCCTCGGCGCTTATAACATCAATGATAATAATTATTTCAAGCTGAGAGACCTGGGCGAAGCCTTTGATTTTGATGTAACCTGGGATGCCGCCAACAGCTGCATTATGATTGATACGACAAGCAGCTACACAGCTGACTAAAATATGAAATGTAGGTAGGGGCTGTAGCATTTTGCTACAGCCCCTTTTTATATCGGTATTTCCTGAAAGAAACGCTTTCCATCCTCGTCGATGTGCTCCTTATATACCTTGCCATGCCGGATATTATATTGCTGTGCAAGCGAGAGTAGCTGTGGCAAAACATCCATAGCGCAAAAGAGTGCATAGGTACAGCCGTTTTGGCTGATGGCTCTGGGGGTCTGAAGCATTCTAACGCCGCGCAGCTGCCGGGTCAGAGCCAGCTTCTTGAGCCGTCCTGCCGAGGTGGAGGAGGAAAAGACAATCCAGGCGTATCCCATTTGCGACACCCCCTTTATTTTTTGTATTTATAATATTATATGTAAATGGTGTTCTTTCTGCGAATAATTTAAAATATGTCTTGAAATTTACAGAAAAAACAGGTACAATATAATAGAAGTATTTTGCCGCTTAATGCACAGGATAATCATAAGCGGAGGACAGGAGAATGACAGATGACAAAGGAACGTGTGTTGGAAATTTTAAAGGAGGCCGGGGTGTTGTTGGAGGGCCATTTTCTTTTGACCTCGGGCCGGCATTCTGAAAAGTATCTTCAGTGTGCAAAAATTTTCCAGGATTCAAAATACAGCGAGGAGCTTTGCGCTGCCCTGGCTGAAAAGTTTAAGGATGCAGGCATTGAGCTTGTCATCGGCCCTGCTATAGGTGCGATTCAGATGAGCTATGAGGTGTCTCGGCAGCTTGGCGTGAAAAACATTTTTGCAGAGCGCGAGGACGGCAAAATGACCTTGCGCCGTAGCTTTGAAATACAAAAGGGCCAGCGCGTTTTGGTGGTGGAGGATGTCGTGACCACCGGCGGAAGCGTCCGCGAGGTGATTGACATTGTCCGTGAGCACGGCGGTGAGGTTGCCGGCGTTGGCGTGGTTGTGGACAGAACCGGTGGCAACATTGACTTTGGTGTTCCGCTTGAGTCTGTGATTTCGATTGATGTTGTATCTTACACCGCAGAGGAATGTCCGCTGTGTAAAGCCGGAAAAGAGCTGGTTAAGCCCGGAAGCCGTAATTTAAAGGTAAAGTAGGAGCCGATCTCTATGCATGAAGGTCATCGCAAACGCATGAAGGCGCGTTTTAAAAAAGAGGGTAGCTTTGAAAATTTTGCTCAGCATGAGATTTTGGAAATGCTTCTTTACAGCACCATTGCGCGTGGGAATACAAACCCCATTGCCCATGACCTGCTTACAACGTTTGGGAGTCTTGCAGGCGTGCTGGACGCCGATGCCGAGGAATTGAAGAGCATTAAGGGCATTGGTGAAAACAGTGCTTTTCTGCTTAGCATGATTCCAAGCTTGAGCCAGGCCTATAATAAGAATAAATGGGAAAGCCGTGTGATGCTGGGTGACACCGAGTCTATTGGCCGGTATGCAATCAATCAGTTTATCGGTAAGCTTCATGAGGAATTTCACATTATCTGTATGGATACCAACAGACGCGTTTTCTATTCCGGCGCGGTGACAAAGGGCACAATCGACGAGGTGGCCATTTATCCCAGACTGGTGGTGGCAGAAGCCTTAAAGCATAATGCGCGCTATGTGGTTTTAGCGCATAATCACCCAAGCGGCAGCATCTATCCGTCTGAAGCAGACATAAAGGCAACGCGTGCAGTCATTACGGCGCTGGAGGCCATTGATATGCTGGTCCTTGACCACGTTATTGTGGCCGGCAACAGCTATTACAGCATGGCAGAAGCGAGCCTGCTTGATCTGTGATGACTTACTTTTTCGCCTTAGGGCGGAAAAGTAAGGCGATGAGGTAGCCGAAAACAATTGCCGCCGTAATGCCGGCTGCGGCACCGGTGAGACCACCGGTTAAAATGCCCAAGGGTCCTTTTTCGGCAATGGCCTTGCTGACGCCTTTAAACAGGGTATGGCCAAAGCCTGTCAGCGGAATGGTCGCACCTGCGCCGGCAAGCTCTACCAGTGGCTGATACCAGCCAAAAAGGGATAAAAAGGTGCCGGTAGACACATATATAACCAGGATTCTGGCCGGTGTCAGCTTGCATTTATCAATTAAAATCTGGGCGATGGCGCAAAGCGCGCCGCCTATTAAAAAGGTCCATAGATATTGCAAAACAATCATCCTTTCCTGCAGAAGCAGAGCTTCTGCAAACCTAGGCTTATTTTAGCCAAAGATATTCAATTTATGTAATCGGGAGTGATAAACCATGTCAGGTCATTCAAAATGGTCTAACATCAAGCACAAAAAAGAAAAAAGTGATGCCAAAAAAGCCAAAATTTTCACAAAACTCGGACGTGAAATATCCGTTGTGGTAAAAGCAGGCGGCCCTGATCCGGAAGTCAACGGCAAGCTGAAGGATGTCATTGCCAAGGCAAAATCCAACAACATGCCCAACGATAATATTGAACGCTGCATTAAAAAGGCCTCCGGCGAGCTTGGCGGGGACAACTACGAGGAAATCACATATGAGGGCTATGGTCCCAGCGGCGTGGCTGTCATTGTGGAAACCCTGACAGATAACCGCAACAGAACCGCCGGTGAGGTGCGCCATTATTTTGACAAATTCGGTGGCAATCTGGGTCAGAACGGCTGCGTCAGCTTTATGTTTGACGAAAAAGGTGTTCTGATCATTGAGGATGAGAACGGGAAGCTGGACGAGGACACGGTGATGATGGATGCCCTGGAAGCCGGTGCTGAGGACTTTACAGCACAGGAGGGCTGCTTTGAAATTCTGTGTCAGCCGGCGAGCTTTTCTGCTGTGCGTGACGCGCTTTCTGAGAAGGGCTATGAGTTTGCGTCTGCCGAGGTGGAAAGGATTCCGCAGACCACTGTTGCACTGACCGATGAAAAGGACATCCTTTTCATGAACAAGCTGATTGACATGCTGGAAGACAATGATGACGTGCAGAACGTCTACCATAACTGGGAAGAATAATAAAACCCCAAAAGAAAGGTGAGGATTTTACCATGAGCACATTAAAAACAGGCTTTGCAAGGCTATGTATCAATCCGCCTTTAGGAGAGCCGATTTCCGGCTACTATGAGCCCCGTTTTACCAAGGGTATATTGGATGACTTGTATGTAACAGCTGTAGCTGTAGATGATGGTAGCAGAAGGGCCGTTCTGATGAATCTGGATTTGATCATGATAGAGGCAGAGCGGGCTACAAAATACAGAAAAATGATTTCCGAAAAGTCCGGCGTGCCCATGGAGGCAATTTACATGACCTTTTCCCACACGCATACAGGCCCCATGATCGGCAAGGACTTTGCATCGGATTTAGTAGGCTCTGCAGCGTATGAAACCTTTATGACAAGCCAAATGTGTGATGCGGTTTGCTATGCGCTGGCTGATTTAAAGGAGAGCCAAATGTCTGTTGGTGAGGGAGAGGCCAAAAACCTTTCCTTTATCCGCCGCTTCCGCATGAAGGACGGCTCTGTACGCACCAATCCAGGTGTGGGGCATCCTGATATCAAGGAGGCGCTGGGCACACCCAATGATGCGGTGAAGCTGGTGAAATTTGAGCGTAATGAGGCGGATGATATTTACATCGTCAACTTCGGCACGCACCCTGATACCGTGGGCGGGGAATACATAAGTGCCGACTGGCCCGGCTTTGTGCGTTCCACCTTAGAAAAGGCCTTAGACGGCGTGAAATGCATGTGCCTGACCGGTGTGCAGGGTGATGTGAATCACATTAATCCCAATCCCACAGAGGGACAGAAAAAGGGCACCTTTATTGATTTTGACAGCGTGCCTCGCGGCTATGAGCATGCTAAGTATATGGGTCGTGCCATTGCCGGTGCCGTGCTGCAGATTTGCGATAAAACCGAGCCGATGGAGGGCCATAAAATCAGCTATGGCAGCAGCGTAGTCACCCTTGCCTCTAATCAGGAAAATGACCGCCTGGAGGAGGCCGAGAGAATTGTGAAGCTGCATGCAGAGGGTAAGGATGCCGAGCTGCCGTATACGGAAATGGAGCTCACTACTGTTGTGGCAGAGGCCACTCGCATTGTGCTTTTAAAGAATGGGCCCTTAAGCTATGATTTTGAGCTTTCGGCCGTGGCCATCGGCGATGTGGCATTTTCCGGCTTTCCCGGTGAGCCCTTTGTCGAAATCGGCAGAAGAGTAGAGGCGGCGTCTCCCTTTGCTATGACGGTGACCTGCTGTTTGGTAAACGGTGGCGATTCGTATTTCCCCACCAGCAGTGCTTATGATGAGGGCGGCTACGAGGCCAGAACTTCACGCCTTAAAAAGGGTGCAGACGATGTGCTGGTTAAGGGCACCACGGAGCTTTTAAATCAGATTAAAAACAGTTAATTGTATGATGACATATAAAATACCCGCTGCTTATATAAAAGCGGCGGGTATTTTATAAATGTTAAGAATTATGTTGTATGACGTAACCGGAGCATGAAAAAAGCTGCAGGTTTTTCCTGCAGCTTTTTAATGCTTACTTATGCGCCCACCTTATTGAGCATGAGAGCCAACCGAGACTTTCTTCTGGAGGCGGTGTTCTTTTTCATAATACCCTTGCTGACAGCCTGGTCAATCTTCTTAACTGCCAGATTGAAAGCGGGCTCTGCAACAGCCTTATCGCCAGCGGCGACGGCTGCCTCGAACTTCTTAATATATGTTTTTACAGCAGATTTAATCATCTGGTTGCGAAGGGTTTTCGTCTTGATGACTTTAACTCTTTTCTTTGCGGATTTAATGTTAGGCAATGCTTTCACCTCCATGCCCTTTTAATGACTTCTACTATTCTACCACAATGAAATTAAAAAATCAACAGTTTTTTTAAAAAAAATAAAAAATTTATTATTTTTATTTAGCTTGCGAGAATATTTTGCAAAATAAGTCTTGACAAACGGTGCAGTATAGAGTATAATAACATGAGTGTACAGGTCAATGCCTTTACACACTAAGGAGCAGGAGTGAGTGTTTTGAGTAAGGATTTAAGCATTGCAATGCTCTATGATTTTTACG
>SVKE01000055.1 GCA_015068615.1 Oscillospiraceae bacterium
GGCAAAAGAGGTCGGCAGCAAGCTTTTCTCACCGATTTTTTTAACAGAGAAGCACCGCTTTAAGGCCTCCCGCGAGCTGGCACATTTCGAGGCGGAATACCACCACTATCCCCCTCGCTTGCATACAGAAAAAACCCGTGATATTTCGCTATATATCGCGCCGGATATTTACACCGAAGTACAGGTTTTGGCTGCGGCCATCCGCCGTGCGGTAACAGAGGACAGGCTGCGCTACCGGGAAATTGCAATTATAGCCGGTAACAGCGAGCTGTATCAGGATATGATTAAAACCGTATTTCCCCTCTATGATATTCCTGTTTTCATTGACCAAAAGCGTTCCTTAATGTCACATTCCATCATTGTCATGCTGTTTTCGCTGTTTGACCTGATGGCACGCGGCATTGACACGGAAGCTCTTCTTTCCTATATTAAATGCGGCTATTGCGGACTGACGCACGACGAGGCCGACCGGCTTGAAAACTTTGCCCTAGCCGGACGCCTACGCCGCCGGGATTGGCTGGATACCAAGCGCTTTTTACAGCAAGCAGACTCTGTATTTAATGAAAGTGAGGATTATGAAACAACCCACGCAGAAGAGGCTGAGGCGCTTGTGGCCACCCGTGACAAGGTGTTATCGCCCCTGTTGAGGCTGCGCACCGCTTTAGCCAAAAGCCGATTTGTTCGCGACCGCGCGGCTGCATTCTTTTCGTTTTTTGAGGATATTTCTCTTTTTGAGCAGGTGCGTGACGAAATGGATAGGCTATCTGCCGCGGGCGCCCATCAGGAGGCACGTGAGCATAGCGAAATATATAACCTGATAATGTCCCTTTTAAACGAGCTTGTGACCTGTCTGGGTGATGAAAAAATCGGGCTGCGCCGCTTGACTGATATCCTCTCGGCCGGTCTGTCTCAATGCGAAATTGCAACCATCCCACCCTCGGCAGACCAAGTGTTTTTGGGAGACATCAATCGCTCACTGATGAAAAATGTCCGCCTTCTGTTCGTCATAGGCGCAAACGACGGCGCCTTTCCACCAATCAGCGCACAGGATCACCTGCTAAAGGACAGCGAGCGAATACAGCTTAAGGAAAGGGGCCTTGAGCTTGGACCGGACAGCAAGACGATGACTTTTCATAATCAATATGTGATGTATCGTGCCTTAAATATCAGTACGAGCCGGATGTGCATCAGCTACCCTGTGGCAGACATGGAGGGAAAGGGTCTGCGCCCCGCTCAGCTTGTGAGTCGAATGAAAAAAATCTTTCCCTCGCTGACGGTAAGAGACAATTTGACAGCACCGCCCGAGCCGGAGACAATCATTGCCGGCAAGGAGGCCGCCTGGCAATACGTACTGGAGCATTTTCATGATAATGCACCAAAAAACCGGGCTCTTAGAGCATACCTTGCCGCAGATGCAGATTTTCACGAGCGCTATGAGGCGGCACAGCGCTTTGCCCGCTACACAAACCAGCCCGGAAACCTTTCACAAGACGTTGCTCGCCGTTTGTATGGCAGCACGCTGCGTGGCAGTGTTACCCAACTGGAAACCTATAGTGCCTGTCCCTTCTCCTATTTTATGCGCTATGGCTTGCGGGCAAAGGAACGAAAAATTCTACAGATTGACGCCCCCGATGTGGGTAGCTTAATCCATAAAATCATTGAGCTCGCCTCCCGTCGCATTGTGCTGGATGGTGCCAGCTTTGCCGCCTTATCGGAGGACTACATTCTCCGGCTGGCAGATGAAACTGTAGATGAGCTGTTTTGCGACATATTTATAGGAAAGCTTTATGGCGAAAACCGTCTCCGGGCCTTGGTGAAACGCCTGAAGGCGCAAACGGCAAAAATGCTCACCATACTGGGAGCGCATGTGGCGAAGGGAAACTTCTGTCCCTGTGCCTTTGAGGTTGCCTTTTCTGAAAACGGCGAGCTACCGCCGGTAACGGTCCCTCTGCCAAACGGCGATTCTGTTGTGCTGACGGGGCGTATCGACCGCATTGATATACTCCGGCAAAATGCTTCCTTATATATTAAAATCATTGACTATAAAACCGGCAATAAAAGCTTCCGTTTGAGCGATGTGTATAACCGTCTCTCCCTGCAGCTGGCCGTTTACCTGATTGCTGTCACGGAGGGCGGGCAAAAGCAGTCAGACGCCCCCCTGCTTCCTGCCGGCATGTTCTATTTCAGGCTGGTGGATAAAGCCGTAAGTGCCGCTGCCGCAAATCCTGAAGAAGCACTTTTAAAGCAGTTTAAAATGAGCGGTCTTGTGCTTAAGGACATAGACATTATCCGGGCGATGGACACAGGGCTTCAAGGGGTTTCCTCCATTTTGCCGGCGGGCATCAATAAGGATGGCAGTTTTTCAAAAAAAGACGGCTCCTATGCCACCATGGAACAATTTACACAGCTGAAAAAGCATGTGTATAACACCGTCAAGGCCTTGGGCCGCGAAATTTTAGACGGCAACGTTTCCGTTTACCCCTGCGGCAAAAGGGAAGCTCTCCCCTGCCGGTACTGCCGATATCATTCCATCTGTGCCTTCCGGGCAGAGCGCGATCCGCATAAAACGCCCCCGCCCTTAAAGGATGATATGGTTTGGAAATCAATGATGTTAGAGGTATGAGAACATAAAGAAAGGTAGGACACGCATGAAAAAAACAAACATTTTAAACCTGGTGCAGCTCGCACTATTTGCTGCACTGATTTTCCTAATGGCCTTTACGCCCTTCATCGGATATATACCGCTGGGCTTTACACGGGCAACCATCATTCACGTTCCCGTCATCATCGGCTCCATTATGCTGGGACCTGTGCGCGGTGGCTTTTTAGGATTTTTATTCGGACTGACAAGCCTAATTAACAACACCATCAATCCCACAGCCACCTCCTTTGTCTTTTCGCCCTTTTACAGTCTGGGCGAGGTCAGCGGAAATCTTTTGAGCCTTGTCATTTGCTTTGTGCCCCGCATTCTGGTCGGTGTGCTGCCGCATTACATATACAAATGGCTGAAAAAACCTCTCGGACAGTCTACTTCCCTGATTCTGGCCGGACTGGGCGGTAGCCTCACCAATACCCTTTTGGTGATGCATATGATTCTGTTATTTTTCGGCCGTCAATATGCCGCCGCAAATAAAACAGCCTATGAGGCAATATATATGTTTATCTTAAGCATCATCGGCATCAACGGCGTGCCGGAGGCCATCGTAGCCGCGTTTTTAACGCTGGTGATTTGCAAAGCGCTTATGGCAGTAGAAAAAAAACGGAGCTATTAAGAATTTTTGCTCTTGCATTTACAATAAAACCTGTGTATAATAATGGATATATAAAACAAAAATAATTTGGAGGAATGAATATGTATGATGTAGCCTGTATCGGTATTTTTGTGGCGGATTGCATTGCCAAAACCGTGGATAAAATCCCGGAGCGCGGCAAGCTGGGCCTCATTGACAGCATCAAGCTGTACACCGGCGGCTGTGCCATGAACGCCGGCGTAGATATGAAAAAGCTGGGCGCTAATGTGGCTCTAATCGGCATGGTCGGTAACGATGGCTTTGGTAACTTTATGCTGGAGGAATTAAAACGGCTCGACATGCCTACAGACGGCGTAAGAGTCAGCAATGAATATGCCACCTCGGCCTCTGCCGTTTTGGTGGATGGTGGCGGCGAGCGCACCTTTTTACATAGCTTAGGCGCGAATGGTAAATTTACGGATACAGATGTTAATTTTGATGTCATCCGCGATTCTAAAATCGTATTTGTGGCCGGCACTATGCTGATGCCGAATTTTGACGGCGAGCCCTGCGCCCGTGTTTTGAAAAAATGTAAGGAAATGGGCAAAATCACGGTGTTAGACAGCGCATGGGATGACACAGGCCGCTGGATGGAGGTGCTGCGTCCCTGCATGCCCTACATAGACTATTTTATTCCCAGTATTGACGAGGCCCGTATGTTTGCAGAGGGTCGTGAGGATGTGGCAGACATTGCGGATTACTTCTTTGATTTAGGCGTTAAGCACGTTGCCATCAAGGTCGGCAAGGAGGGCTGCTATGTCCGCGAGACAAAGGACGCCCCCGGCGTTACCCTGCCCACCTATTTAGGCATTAAGCCGGCCGACACCACCGGCGCCGGCGACTCCTTCTGCTCCGGCTTTCTCTATGGTTTAACGCACGATATGAGTATGACAGAAAGCGCCGCCTTTGCAAACGCCGTAGCAACCCACTGCGTTATGGAGGTTGGTGCCTCTACCGGCATTAAGCCCTATGCAGAAATTATAAAATTTATGGAAGAGCATCAGCCGGGCTGATGCTAGAATGGGAGAGAAAAGCAATATGAAAAAAGCAGTTATGTACGGCGGCGGAAACATCGGCAGAGGCTTTATCGGCCAGGTTTTATATCAGGCCGGCTATGCCGTCAGCTTTGTGGATGTGAATCAGGAGCTCCTCGCTGCCTTAAATACACAAAAGGAATACCCTGTTAGAATTTTAAAGGGTGACAGCTATGATGAGGTAATGGTACAGAACGTAAGCGGCATTGACGGCAACGATTTAGAGGCTGTCAGCACTGCCATCGCAGAAGCTGATATTTGTGCCACAGCCGTGGGTGTGAATGTGCTTAAATTTGTGGCAAAGCCCTTTAAGGAAGGTATCGTCCGTCGTTTTACCACGGGCAGCAAAAAACCGCTGGACATTATTATTTGTGAAAATCTGATTGGTGCAGATGAGTTTTTAAAGGGCTTAATCTATGATTTAATGACCGATGAGGAACGACCCTATCTTGACAAGGTAGGCTTTGTAGAGGCCTCCATCGGTCGTATGGTGCCCATCCAGACAGATGAAATGAAGGATGGTAACCCCCTGCGCGTTTGCGTGGAGCGTTACGACCGCCTGCCGGTGGATAAGGCCGCCTTCCGCGGTGAGATTCCCGCCATTGAAAACCTGGTACCCTACACGCCCTTTTCCTACTATATTGAAAGAAAGCTCTTTGTGCATAACATGGGTCATGCCACAACGGCATATCTCGGTCAGTACATGGGCTGCTCTGCCATTTGGGAAAGCATCGCCGTGCCCGAGGTGGAGCTGATGGTGTTGCGCGTTATGCAGGCCTCGGCTCTTGCGATGTCGAAGAAATACAATGTGCCCTATGAGGACCTAAATAACCATGTGGAAAACCTGATTTACCGCTTTTCTAATAAGCAGCTGGGCGATACCTGCGCCCGGGTCGGTGGTGACATTAAACGCAAGCTTTCGCCCAACGACCGAATGATTGGTGCCCTTAGGCTCTGCAGCGAACAGGGCGTGCCGACCGATTATCTGGAGGCTGCCATTGCCGCTTCTCTTCTCTTCCGCCGTGAGGGCGAAGAGCCTATGACGCCCGAGGTTATTTTAGAGTCTGTGGCAGGGCTTTCAAAGACCGATGATGCCTACGGACGCATCATGCGCTATTATGCACAGCTCACGGATAAAAAACCGCTGTCTGCCATCATCTCTGCCATCAAGACAGAGCGCAACAGCGCGGTGATTGTATAAAATTGTCATACAAAAAACAGCCGGGAAAATTTTCCCGGCTGTTTTTTTGTTGCGTTTAAAGCGAATACTTCTTTGCGTATGATTCAAATCTCTTTTTAAATTCCGAGCTTTCATTTTTAATAATGCGCAAGCTGTCGTGCATATTTATGTTATGGTGCGAGGTTTCAATCACGCAACCGGCAATGTTAGAGCAATGATCGGAGGTGCGCTCTAAGTTAGTCAGCAAATCAGACCAGATAAAGCCGGCATCGATGGTGCACTCTCCACGCTGGAGACGCATAATGTGGTTCGTGCGAAGCTGTTCCTTCAGCCTGTCTACAACTTCCTCTAAAGGCTCAATATCAAGGGAGGCATCCAGGTCGTTTTCCTTAAAGGCCGTAAGCGCCAGCTCGCAAATTTCTACAACCGAATCGGCCAGAACCTTAAGCTCTGCCATGGCAGAAGCGGAAAATGCCATATCCTTTTCTCGCAGCTCTTCTGCAGATTCCAGTAGGTTAACGGCATGGTCGGAAATACGCTCAAAATCACCAATAATCCGCAAAATCTTAGCTGAGTCTGTGCTTACATCCTCGTTCAACTGATAGGAACTCAGCTTCACCAGATAATCACCGATAATGTCCTCATAGTGGTCTGTCCTTTCCTCCAGCTCCCGAATCTCCTCAGCCTCCGACTCAGTATACGAAAACAGGGAGGAAACGCTTTTCTTCAGAGCCAAAACAGATCCCTCTGCCATTTCCACGGCATAGCGACGGCAGTGATCCAGCGCAACAGCCGGCGTTGTCAACAATCTTTCGTCCAGCTCTGTTTTCTTTTCCTTTCCTTTTGCATCGGGCACCAGGGCGCGAACAAGCTTTTCCAAAATGCCTGCCATGGGAAGCAGCAAAAGCGTGCAGGCTACGTTAAATATAGAATGCGCAACAGCAATGCCGAAGTGCGTTGCCGTCGCATCTAAAATAGCAGGTGCAAAAATGCCTCTTACAATATAGAGCACGATTAAAAGGATGGTCGTGCCGATTACATTAAAGGATAAATGCACCAGCGCCACACGCTTTGCATTTCTGTTTGCCCCAAAGGAGGACAGAATGGCCGTGATACAGGTGCCAATGTTCTGGCCCATAATAATCGGAAAGGCAGCCCCATAGGAAATTTGACCAGTAACGGTTAAGGCCTGCAAAATACCGACAGAGGCAGAGCTTGATTGAATGATAGCCGTTAGAACAGCACCAGCCAGAACGCCCAGAATCGGATTTTTAAACATAATGAACATGTCGCGGAAGGCCGGCACCTCGCGCAGACCAGAGACCGCCCCGGACATGGCATCCATACCGAACATTAAAATAGCAAAGCCCAAAAGCACCGTGCCGGTATCCTTTTTCTTATTGGTTTTAGAAAACATCAAAAAAATGATGCCGATAAGTGCCAAAATCGGCGTAAACGAGGTTGGCTTAAAGAGCTGCACTAAAAAGTTACTGCTTTCAATGCCGCCCAGACTCAAAATCCACGCTGTAACAGTTGTGCCGATATTGGCACCCATGATGACGCCGATAGATTGGCTTAAAGACATCAAACCGGAATTGACAAAGCCCACAACCATAACCGTGGTGGCAGAGGAGCTTTGAATAATGGCGGTGACCACAAGACCTGTTAAAAAGCCGGCAAGCCTATTGGTTGTCAGCTTGCCGATTAAGGCAGAGAGCTTATTGCCGGCGCGACGTTCCAGTGCATCGCCCATGAGATTCATGCCAAATAAAAACAAACATAGGCCACCGATCAAATTAAGCACATCAAAAAAATTCATTGTTCACTTTCCTTTCTTTCGTTTCAAAAATTCGTGTAAAAGTAATCTATAATAAGGTAGTATCCTACCGGATGTTTCTACGTTAATCCACAATAATTCTAAAATCAGTGAACAATTTAGATGCCACAAATCAAAGGCTCCACTGTGTAAGGGGAGCTGTCAGCGAAGCTGACTGAGGGGTTGTTTTTCTCTTTCACAATCCTCCCGTCACGCTCTGCGTGCCACCCTCCTTTACACAAGGAGGGCTTTTAGCTAAATTTTG
>SVKE01000056.1 GCA_015068615.1 Oscillospiraceae bacterium
CTGTAGCAAAATGCCCAGACCGTGCAAAGCATAAAAAGCCTATAATAACAGCATATTGTAATTGGAAAGAGATTACAAGAATACAATTATAAGTGGTAAAAAATCGTTTTTATACGATTTTTTAGAATAAAATGCTTTGCACTTGGAACAAACTTCGCCTCTCGGCGTACCCACGTACGCCTTCGGGACTCAGTTTGTCCAATCTGCGCTATTTTTCGTCCATCCCCAAAGGGGCTGTAGCAAAATGCTACAGCCCCTTAGGTTTTTTAATATACAACAACCGTGGTTTTTAGCGGCACATAATCCGTCATCCACTGAATGTCCTCCGGGTTCATCCGCACACAGCCGTTTGAAGCCGGTCGGCCTATGGTGCCGTCATATACGCTGCCGTCGTACCGGAGCAGGGTGGAATGCAGGGCGTAGTTGCCGTAAAAAATCATGACCGGTCCTACATAATAATTGGCGTAGGGCCAGCGTTTCACCAGCTCGCTGTAAGAGAATACGCCGTTAATGGTTGGTGTCACATTTTTTCCGCTGGCACAGGGGAATACGCGCTCGATGCACCAGCGGCCTTCCTTTTTTAAAAATACATTGACTTTTTGGGTTTCCAAATGAACCCAGACGAGATAATCGGTGCTGCTCTGATAACCTTTTGAGTTAACGAATAAATCCTTTTCGCGATTTAAAATATCCACTTCTTTTGTATAATTTTTTGTGGAGACAGAAAGAGAGCCAAGGCTGACCCAGCCGCGTCTTCCATCTGCCAAAAGGACCTGATTGGAAAAGCCTGACTTGCTGTTTAAAATCTGACAGGCTGTGCCGGAGGTAACGGTGCCGATTCTGTGCGTGAGCATCACATCGCTGTATAAGGGAGCGTTCTGGATGATGCTTCCCTCCACGCAGACAGGCCTAACCACAGCATCCACATAGGCCCTCTCCTCTGCGCGGCGTTCTGTTTCGTTTTCTGCCCCGATAATTGTAATGCTGCGATAGAGGCTGCCCAGCTCACTTTCCTTGCCATAGAGCATAAAACCCAGCTCCATAGAGTCACAGTCCCGCCATTCCTCGGTAATATCCCAAAAGAGGGTAGAGGTTTTGCCGTCCGTCAGCGAGAAACTCTCATTCGAAAAGCCGGGAACCGGAGCACCGTTAAAGAGCCAGACAGCACCGCACAACGTGGATTCTCCTGCATATGTAACGGAGACGGTGACTTGCAGCTTTTCGCCCGGATATACAAAGCCCGGAAAAGCAGAGAAGGAAAGCGAAACATCCTCAGCTCTCGGAACGGGCAGTTCGGGCTCTGCCGGTGGCAGAAGGGGTTCTGTCGGGGACGAGAGGTCAGCCTCCTCCAAAGATTCGTCAATTTCTTCCAACGGGCCGGCAGGGGGCAGGGTGGGGGTGGCCTCCGTTGACTCTACCGGCTCGGTTGTTGCCGCCGTTTCGTCGAAGGCAGGCTCTACAGCTCCGGCCGGCAGAAAGGAAGCCAGCAAGCACAAGCTAAGCAACATCGAAAGGGCAGTTTTTTTTCTCATGTCATCACGCTCCGTGGTATCTATTTTGTATCAGTGATTATCATACCATAAGTGCAAGCCGCAAATCGGCTTGCTACACACCGGTGCAATAAACACATCGAAATGAAATCCGTTAGGATTTCAAACCAACACTGTGTTTATTATACCACAAATTTCCTTTTAAAGATTATTTTAGTAATTTGTGGTGCAATGAACACATTGGAATGAAATCTGTTAGGATTTCAAACTTACACTGTGTTCATTATACCACAAAACCGTGGGCACGCCAAGTAGAATTTTTCGCTATGATGTAACAAAAATATGGGTAAAATGACTGAAAGATTTGATAAACCAAATAATGATACTTTTTTCTTCGACTATATGCCTGGTATATGACAAAATCGGCACAGTATTACATGCGATTAGATGTAATTCTGCTTTTTTAAGAGGAAAACCCTTTACAAATAATTCAAAGTGTTGTACTATTAATAATAGAAAAGAATCTTCATTAGTTTCGTCACCCCCTTTCATATAGTACCATGAACTGTGCCGATGTTGTCGCCAAAGCAACATCGGTATCGTTTTTTATACGAAAAAATCCACCCTCTGGTGGATTTTTTTCGTTCAGTCTATTAATTTAAAATCGGTGCCCAGCACCGTCATGCCGACCCGACCATTTGTGGCCTCGATGACCTTCTTTTCCAAGCTCTCTAATTGCTCTGCGCGGACAAACACCGTGATGGTTACCTCCTGACCGAAATCTGCTTCGCCTGCCTGCAGGTTTTCCTGCTCTAAAAGGTATTGCAGCTTGCCATACAGATCATAGCTGACAACGATTTGTACCTCGGCACAATAGGTCATGGTCGCTGCGCCGGCGGCATCAATACCCAGCTTTGCTGTTTTGGAATAGGCACGCACAAGGCCGCCGGCCCCCAGCAACGTGCCGCCGAAGTAGCGGGTTACCACTACGGCAACATCCGTCAGCTCCTCCTGCCTGAGCACCTCCATCACGGGCATGCCGGCGGTGCCGCTGGGCTCGCCGTCATCAGAAAAGCGAGCAATGTTGTTATTGCGCAGTATATAGGCATACACATTGTGAGTGGCATCGGAAAATTCCTTTTTCATTTCATTGATAAGAGCCAGTGCCTCAGCCTCTGCCGTGACGGGACGCACAGTGGCGATAAAGCGAGATTTTTTTTCAATGAATTCCGCCCGACCGGCGGTCTTTACGGTTCTGTAATTCTTCTCCATTTGTCCGATCCTTTCAGCTGTCCTCGGATTCTGTCAAAAATTCCTTATATCTGTTATATTCCTGCGCATTCAGCAAAACGGTGATGAGCGTTCCGTCTGCCTCGTATTCCTCGGCGAGAACCGGATGATTCTCGTGGAGAGCGGAGAGCACGCTACCGGCGGAAAAGGGTATTTTTAATGAGACGGGCCGTTTTTTGCCGGGGGCCACATCTGCGATGGCAGAAAGAAGTGCCTCAAGCCCTGTGCCGGTTCTGGCGCTGATGCGTAAGGTTTTTGCTGCGTTGTCGCCGGGGAAGGGTGCTTCTGCATCCGTGGGGCAGGCATCAGATTTGTTTAAAGCAAGCACCACCGGTTTGGCACCGGCTCCCAGCTCAGCCAGAATGCCGTTTACCACTTCAATCTGGCTGCTGCACTCGGGATTCGATCCGTCTGCCACATGGAGGATGACATCGGCCAGGGAAATTTCTTCCAGCGTGGATTTAAAGGCCTCGACCAGATGGTGGGGCAGCTTGCGTATAAAGCCGACAGTATCAATTAACAAAAGCTTTCGTCCGTCCTCTAAGGTCAGCCCACGCACCGTAGGATCCAGCGTGGCAAACAGCTTATCCTCAGAGAGCACGTCGGCACCGGTCAGAATGTTCAGCAGGGTGGATTTGCCGGCGTTGGTATAGCCGGCGAGAGCCACGGTGACTGCCTGATCGTTTTTTCGGCCGGAGCGTAGCAAATCGCGGTGTTTTTTAACCTCAGAGAGCTCCTCCTGCAGGTGGTGAATCCGACGTCGGATGTGGCGGCGGTCTGTTTCCAATCTCGTTTCGCCGGGACCACGGGTGCCGATGCCGGCGCCCAGACGGGAAAGCTGCGTGCCGATGCCTGTCAGGCGAGGCAGCATGTATTTAAGCTGTGCCAGCTCGACCTGGATTTTGCCTTCCCGGCTCAAGGCGTGACGCGCAAAGATATCCAGAATCAACATGCTTCGATCAATGACGCGTAGCCCCAGATCTTTTTCCAGATTTTTCAGCTGAATGGGGGAGAGCTCGCTATCGAAAATCACCAGCGTGGCCTCTAAGGACTCACAGGCGATGCGCAGCTCCTCCAATTTGCCCTCGCCTAAATAGGTGGCGTTTTCGGGAGTGGGACGATTCTGCACAAGCGTACCCACGGTTTCTGCGCCGGCGGTTTCTGCCAGCCGTGCGAGCTCTGCCATAGATTCCTCGGTGGTATCTTTAAGCGGACTGCCTGTTCCGGTGTGTACGCCGGCCAAAACAGCCCGCTCTTGCTTTTGCTTGGTTTCAAAAGGCGTCATAGTGTGTTCCTTCCTTTATTCATCTATTGCCGCGTGCATACCGGCAAGATAGCCGGTGGAAAAGGCGATTTGCAAATTGTATCCACCGGTATAGGCATCTAGATCGAGCACTTCGCCGGCAAAATACAGTCCCTTAACCAGTCGCGATTCCATGGTTTTGGGCGCAATTTCCTTCAAATGCACACCGCCGGCTGTGATAATTGCCTCTGCAATGGGTCTTGGTTTTTTCACTGTGACGGTTAGTGATTTTAATAAAGAGACAAGCCGCTGCCGTTCCTCCCGCGTGACCTCGTTTACCTTTTTCCGCAATGGAATTGCGGACAGGCGAGCGATGACGGGAATCAGCTTTTTGGGGAGTAGTGCGTCAAGACTGTTTACGTAGTCTTTGTTAATTTCCTGCGAAAAATCGCGCAGAATTCGGGCGTCCAGCTGTTCAACCGAAAGCGCGGGCTTTAAGTCGATGACAAGACGATATTTCTGCTTATCATACGCTCGCAGGTGAGCACTGGCAGAAAGCACCAGTGGGCCGGACAGTCCGAAATGGGTAAATAAAAGCTCGCCGATTTCTTTAAACAGCACCTTGTCATGCTGATCAAGAGCCGTCAGGGAAACATTTTTCAGGGACAATCCCATTAGTTCCCTGGGCCATGCCTCCATGGCTTCTAGGGGAACCAGCGATGCTCTGGGCTCTATCACCAGATGGCCGGCAGCCTTGGCGAAGCGATAGCCATCGCCATCGGAGCCGGTTTGCGGATAGCTCATGCCGCCGGTTGAGACAATGACGCGAGGTGCTCGCACAGCAGAGCCATCTGTTAATGTAACACCCATTACCTGATTTTCTTCTATTATGATAGTCTGCACCTTGGTTTTAAAACGTGCGTTTTTCTCACAGCCTGCATAGCGGGAGAGGGCACGGATAATATCGGAGGATTTGTCGCTCATGGGAAAAACCCTGCCGCCTCGTTCCACCTTGGTTTCCACGCCGTATTCCTTTAAAAGCTGTAAAAGGCTTTCGTTATCAAAGGTCGAAAAGGCGCTGTATAAAAACCGTCCGCCGCTGGGGATTTGCTCCATAAATTCGTTGATGGGTGCCGCGTTTGTCACATTGCAGCGTCCCTTTCCGGTGATAAACAGCTTTTTACCCGGCTTTTCATTTTTTTCCAGTAGCAGCACCCTTGCGCCGTAGTGGGCGGCTGTTCCGGCGGCCATCATGCCGGCGGCGCCACCGCCGATGACGATGACATCATACTCCATGCAATCACTCTTTCGTGCCTGTGTTTTTGTGCTTTTATTTAGTATAACAGAGTGGGGCAGATTTATCAATATTTAGAAATTAAAAGAAAATATAAGAAATAAAGAGTAAGATTAAGATATAAAGAGATAATTTTGAAAAATGAGCATACATAATATTTGCCAAAAAAAGAAATATTGAGTAATATATACAGTATATTAGCACTCAACGAATAAGAGTGCTAACAAAGCGAAAATATGCATAACATAACAAGGAGGACTCATTATGAACATTAAACCGTTAGGCGACAGAGTGGTTATCAAAATGGTTGAGGCTGAAGAGACCACCAAAAGCGGTATTATTCTGACCAGTGGCGCAAAGGAAAAGCCCCAGATGGCAGAAATCGTTGCGGTAGGCCCCGGCGGCATGGTAGATGGTAAGGAAGTAAAAATGGAGCTTAAGGTCGGCGACAAGGTCATCACCAGCAAATATGCAGGTACCGAAATTAAGTTTGACGATACGGAATACACCATTTTGAAGCAGAGCGATGTGCTCGCGATTGTTGAGTAATATAAAGGAGGAAGCATTCCATGGCAAAGGATATTAAATTCGGCGAGGACGCAAGAAAAGCACTGGAAGCCGGCGTAAATAAGCTGGCCAATACCGTTAAGGTTACATTAGGCCCCAAGGGCAGAAACGTTGTTCTGGACAAAAAATTCGGCGCACCCTTAATCACAAATGACGGTGTGACCATCGCTAAGGAAATTGAGCTGGAGGATCCCTTTGAAAACATGGGAGCACAGCTTGTAAAAGAGGTTGCCACCAAGACAAATGATGTGGCCGGTGACGGTACCACAACGGCAACACTTTTGGCACAAGCTTTAATCCGCGAGGGCTTAAAGAATGTGGCTGCCGGCGCTAACCCCATGATTATCAGAAAGGGTATCTCCAAGGCCGTTGACACAGCTGTTGATTTTGTTGTAAAATCCAGCGCAAAGGTAAACGGTAAGGATGACATTGCTCGCGTTGCTGCTATTTCCGCAGCTGACGACAAGGTGGGCGAGCTGATTGCAGATGCAATGGATAAGGTTTCTAACGATGGCGTTATCACCGTTGAGGAATCTAAAACCGCCGAAACCTATTCTGAGGTTGTTGAAGGCATGCAGTTTGACAGAGGCTACATTTCTCCCTACATGGTAACGGATACAGAGAAAATGGAAGCTGTTTTAGATGATGCATATATCTTAATTACCGATAAAAAGATTGCAAACATTCAGGAAATTCTGCCTTGCTTAGAGCAGATTGTACAGCAGGGCAAAAAGCTGGTCATCATCGCTGAGGATGTTGAGGGCGACGCTCTGGCTACACTGCTTGTGAATAAGCTGCGCGGCACCTTCACCTGCATTGCCGTTAAGGCTCCCGGCTTTGGCGACAGAAGAAAGGAAATGCTGAAGGATATTGCCATCTTAACAGGCGGTGAAGTGATTTCCGAGGAGCTGGGTCTTGACCTGAAGGAAACCACGATTGACCAGCTGGGTACAGCCCGTCAAATTAAGATTCAGAAGGAAAACACCATCATTGTTGACGGTGCCGGCAATCCGGAGGAAATTAAGAGCCGCATCAATCAGATTAAGGCACAGATCGAGGAAACCACCTCTGATTTTGACAGAGAAAAGCTGCAGGAGCGTCTGGCTAAGCTGTCCGGCGGTGTGGCTGTGATTAAGGTTGGTGCTGCCACAGAAACAGAAATGAAGGAAAAGAAGCTGCGCATTGAGGATGCCCTGGCTGCTACGCGTGCAGCAGTGGAAGAGGGCATTGTTGCCGGCGGTGGCTCCTCCTTTATCAATGCCATCAAGGCTGTTGAGGCGCTGCATGCAACTCTGTCTGGCGACGAAAAGACCGGTGCTGCCATTGTGCTCAAGGCACTGGAGGAGCCCGTTAAGCAGATTGCTGCCAA
>SVKE01000057.1 GCA_015068615.1 Oscillospiraceae bacterium
GGGTGCTGTTTTGCTTTTTGCTTATTTTCTCATTGTCTATCTTCTACATATATATAGGCTCAGGGGCCGTGCGAAACGAAAAGACCCGGAAACCTTAAAGGTGCTTGCAAGCTGCAAGGAAACGCTGCATATACGCAGACGTGTCTGTGTAATCAACGGGCGTAATCCCATGCTTGTCGGTCTGCTAAAGCCGAGGATTGTTCTGCCGGAGGGCTACAGTCCGGCAGAGACAAAAAGTATTTTTCTGCATGAGCTCTGCCATCTGAAACACCATGACATTCTTCTAATCTGGCTTTCTGTGCTTGTGCTTTGCTTTAATTGGTTTAATCCGATTCTGTGGTATTCCTTTTTTCTATTCCGGCGTGATATTGAGCTATATTGTGATGAACGTGTACTGCGCTACACGGAAAGCAGGAAAGCCTATGCAGAGCTGCTTCTCAAAACGGCCCTGAAAAAGAACATGTTTGTGGCGGGCACAACCTCGATGCAAAATGGAGAAAAAGAGGTGTCGCGGCGCATTCGGCACATGGCCGGTTTTAAAAAGCCAACCGTGATTTGGAGCATGCTGATTCTGCTGCTTTCTGTCATCATTTCTGTGTGTTGTCTAACGAACGCTTTTGCGGATTATTCCATGAGCGCTGAGCGCGCTGACGCATTTACGGCACAGACGTTGGGTCCCACCATGGCCGATATCGCCTATGCTGATGCAGATACCGCTGTGTTTCATTGTCTGGACGGACTGTTTGTCTATGACCTTCCTTCAGACAGCATCCGGCGCAGCTTTGATTTATCCAAATTGGAATGTGCACCTTATCAGCAGGGCAGCTATGGTCTTTCTGTCACCGTTAGCACAGACGGAAAACAGGCCCTGTTGGCAAGCTATGGCACGGAGGAGGAGACAAAGGATTTTAAAAACTATATTTTGGATTTGGAAACCGGTCGCGTAAGAAAAACAAGGCAACAGGAACTGCGGCTTCCCTTTTTGGGTAGGTATGAGACCGGTGCACTGGTTGAAAAGGAGGCATGGTACAGCAATCATTGCGTTAAAAGTGGTGAAAGGGTGTATTACCTTGCGGCTTTTCGCAAGGTGGTATCTAATATCACATTGGTGATAACAGAGGGAGAAGGCATAGTCAGGCGCTATCCTTTTGGTATAAAAGAGATTGAGGAAGCGCGGAAAGAGGACGGAGACGAGATTGGCAAAACACCTTTATATCTTCGGACAGAGGCGTATTTGCGTAGAGAATTTCACCGTGTATATACGCCCCATTATGAGATTTTGAATCTGGAAATTACGAACTGGCTGGAAAGCGAAAATGAAGCAATGTTCTATTATGAGATGACCCACAAAAATTATGATAAGGACCCGGATACGGTGGGTTACATTATCGAGGCGAGGGAGCGAAACGACAAAAACTATGAAGCCTTAAAGGAGGACTATCTGGCTCCGCATACAGGCACTTATTTTTTTAAGGTGGTGTGCACAGAAAAGGGTGAGCTGCAGCTGTATTATAACGTGGCGCCGAAGGGGCAGGAATGGCAGTCTGTTACGGTGGACGACTTTATTATTTCAGAATGGGAGTGAAGCATATGAAAAGGCTGGAAAATTGCGGGCTTTGGACATTAAGGTAGTAAAAGGGGCTGTCTCTTTAAACGAATCAATGCATAAAAAAATTTTGTAGGGGCTGATGCCCACATCAGCCCGTTTTTCGGGTCGATGTGGGCATCAGCCCCTACATTTTGAATATGTATGCAAATAAGATGTTTATTGAGACAGCCCCTTTATTGATTGTCAACCCAGTGCCGCGTGTGCTCGTTTGGCAACCTCGCTTGCTGCAGACTCGTCAAGTATGGAGGCTGCCGCTTTTTTTATGTATATCAGATATTCAATGTTTCCTTCCGGTCCCTTTACAGGGGAGAAATCGAGGCCCAGGATGCCGAAGCCCTCTGCATGGACAAGACCGATGATTTTTTCCATGACCTCAATGTGTACTTGCATGTCACGCACAACTCCCTTTTTGCCGACTTTTTCCCGACCGGCCTCAAATTGAGGCTTTATCAGCATGACAGCGGCACCATCTGCCTTGAGCAGGCGGTAGAGAACGGGAATGACATGATAAAGGGAAATAAAGGAGACATCCGCCGAGGCAAAATCAAGAGGCTCCGGAATTTGTTCCTCCGTCACATGACGAATGTTGGTACGTTCCAGATTCACTACCCGCGGATCAGTTCTCAGTTTCCAGGCGAGCTGGCCGTAGCCCACATCAACCGCGTATACCTTTTTTGCACCGCCCTGCAGCATGACGTCCGTAAAGCCGCCGGTAGAGGCACCGGCGTCCATGCAGACAGCATCCTGAAAGGATATAGAGAACACGTCCTTTGCCTTTTCCAGCTTAAGACCGCCGCGGCTTACATAAGGAAGGGTTTTGCCGCGGATTTCTATGGCTTGCGTGTCATCAATTATCGTACCGGGCTTGTCGCACTTTTGGTTATCCACATAGACAACACCTGTCATAATAATGGCTTTGGCCTTTTCGCGGCTTTCTGCCAGGTTTTTTTCTGTTAATATAATGTCAAGTCTGTTTTTCACTTTTTGGCTCCTTGCTTTTTGCTGGTTGCAAAAGTCTTTTTATAATAGTCGCAAATGTCTGTCAGACCACACAGGGCACATTTCGGTCCCCGGGCAATGCACAGCTTGCGACCATGGTAAACAAGCTGATGACAAAAATCGCTGCCGGACTCCGGCGGAACAATTTTCTTCAGATCCATCTCAATTTTGGTAGGATCGGTATTTTTTGTGAGTCCCAGGCGCCCTGTGATGCGCTTGGCATGCGTATCCACCACAATGGCCGGTTGACCGAACGCATCTCCCAGAAGGAGATTCGCCGTTTTCCGGCCCACACCCGGTAAAGATAGCAGCTCGTCCATGGCAGAAGGCACTCTGCCGCCAAAATCGGCCAGAAGCATTTGTGCGCAGGCAATCAGGTTCCGTGCCTTGTTATGATAAAAGCCGGTGGATTTAATGGCCTCTTCCATCTCTGTTTGTGTAGCCTCTGCAAAGGCCTTAACATCGGGAAATTTTGCAAAGAGGGAAGGGGTAACCTGGTTCACACGGGCATCCGTACACTGTGCAGCAAGCTGTGTGGCCACCAAAAGCTCAAAAGGGTCCTGATAAGCCAGTGTGCAGTCTGCATCTCTATACTCCGACTTAAAATACGCCATGATTTTTATAACCTTTTCTTTTTTTGTCATTGCGAGCCCCCCCGTGTCAAGAAATATCGTTTATTATGGATGTATTGTAACATAAAAGAAGAAAATACGCAAGTTTTCAAAAATTAAACTTGCATTTATCAGATTTTTCATGTATAATGAAAGAAGTTAAATAGATGCGGATGTGGCGAAATTGGCATACGCGCAAGATTTAGGTTCTTGTGCCTTTGGCGTGCAGGTTCGATTCCTGTCATCCGCACCACGTCACGGCGAGCCTGTCGGTTCGCCGTGTTTTAAAATACGGTTTCACCTAATCGGCCAAAAATAGGACAAGCTAGAAGAAGTTATATAATTCGGGAGGTCGGAATGGATATTTTCAGTATTTTGAGTTTGATTGGCGGTCTTGTGTTGTTCCTTTTCGGTATGGATCTTATGGGAGACAGCTTAAAAAAGCTTGCCGGCGGAAAACTGGAATCAATTCTTGCAAGGCTTACCTCAACCAGATGGAAGGGTTTTTTGCTGGGCTTAATTGTGACAGCTGTCATTCAGTCATCCTCAGCAACCACGGTGATGCTGGTAGGCTTTGTAAACTCCGGTATTATGAAGCTGGGACAGACGATCAGCATTATCATGGGTGCCAATATCGGCACAACGGTTACCTCCTGGCTGCTCAGCACGGCTGATATTCAGGGTACTGCCACCTTGATCAAGCTATTCAAGCCGGAATCCTTTACGCCTATTCTTGCGGCAATTGGCTTTGTGATGATGATGTCCAAGACAGACAGAAGGAAAAATACAGGGGCGATTCTTGTCGGCTTCGCCATTTTGATGTTTGGCATGGAGACGATGAGTGATTCTGTCAGCGGCCTGAAGGATAATGAGGCCTTTACAAACGTTTTGATTATGTTCTCTAACCCAATTATGGGAATTTTGATGGGCACCGCATTTACGGCGATTATTCAGTCCTCTTCTGCCTCTGTGGGGGTGCTGCAGGCGCTTGCCCTTTCGTGTATGGTTCCGTATTCGACAGCTATTCCGGTTATACTTGGTCAAAATATTGGCACCACCATTACACCGATTATTTCCTCCATAAGCGGCAACACGGAATCCAGGCGCGTGGCAATGACCTGCCTGTATATCAAAATGATAGGTGTTATCATTGTTGCAGGAGTCTTTTATGCGCTCCATTACTTTATCGGCTTTGATTTTATGACGCAAAGAGCTGGGGCCGTGGGGATAGCTGTTGTGCACACGCTGTTTAATATATTTTCCACGGTTATTTTAATTCCGTTCTGTTCGCTGATTGAAAAGCTTGCTGTTACAACTATAAGGGGCAAGGAAAACGAGCGAGAAACCGATGTTTTTGACGCATTGGATGAACGCTTTCTTGATATTCCGTCCTTTGCCGTTATGAAGTGCCGGGAGCTTGTGTGCGATATGGCGACTCTTTCGGCAGAGGCTCTGCGAAAAGCGACACAGCTTTTAAATGGTTTTCACCAAAACACATTTGAAGAAATAGAAAAACTTGAAGCCACCATTGATAAATACGAGGACAAGACAAGTACATATCTTGTTAAGGTTTCAGCTAATCAAATCTCCGTAAAGGATAGCAGAATCGTTACAGAATTGCTGCACTGCATTGGAGACATTGAGAGAATTTCCGATCACGCGCTTAACATCGCCGAATCAGCAAAGGAGATTCATGATAAAAAAAGCACCTTCTCGGACCATGCCAAAAAAGACATTATCCTTATCTCCGATGCCGTGCAGGAAATTCTGGACATCTCCGTACGTGCCCTCGCCAATGATGACATTGATGCGGCAAAGAAGGTAGAGCCCTTAGAGCAGGTCATTGATCGGCTGAAAAGAAAAATTAAAAACGGTCATATTTCAAGACTCACACAGGGCGACTGCACAATGGAGCTTGGATTCATTCTCTCAGACCTTTTAACGAATTACGAGAGAATCTCTGACCATTGCTCAAACATTGCGGTGTGTATTATAGAAATTGCTAAGGATACATTTGAAACGCATGAATACTTAAGCCAGCTCCGAAGCGGAGAGGAAGCCGAATTTACCCAAATGTATGAGAGCTATAAGCAAAAGTATTATATAGAATAAAAATGATGAGTGAATGTAAGACATATCATCCCCTTATTCATTTTATTTATTTCTGTCGGTTATGGATGAGCTGGGGTAAGTTGGGAAAATACGGATTCCATATTGGAAAATAATTGACGAAAACCTCTATGGGATTCAGCCAAGGCTGCAGAGGCGGCAGATGCTTTAAAGCTGACCTCGCATGATTTATATCAATATGAGGTCATCGAAAAAATCATTACGGAAAGCGACTGAACCGCTGAAGAAATTTGCTCGGATTTAAAAAGCGCTATTCTTGCAGAAATTAGTCTAAAGGAGAAGCTTTCAGCCGAGGAGCTGCTCAGCGCACGGTACGAAAAGTTTAGAAAAATCGGTGCATGACATCTTCTATGTATTAATAGTGTTGTTTGATGCGTATAGACCTGCCGCCGGAGACGATGGTATCATCGTCTCCGGCGGTCTTATTCGTTAGTTACAGCAGCTTCGGCCGGAATCGTAGGGGTTGCAGTCGTTGCTACTTGCATAACATGAAGCATTCTGAGTGCCACAAACAGAAGCGTTTACATAAGGGCAGGCACAACCGCAGCAGGTATTGCCTGCAGCGTCGTTGATAAGCTCTCTGACCTTTGCCAGTGCTTCCTCGGCGCAGGAAGCAGCATTTTCAGCGGTGCGGGTAGCGTGCTCGGCCGCCTTTGCAGCCTCGCGGGCGGCACAGGCCAGCTCTTCGGCTCGGTTTTCCGCTCTTGCAGCCACCTTTGCAACTTCACAGGCTCTCTGGGCTGCTGCCTCTGCCTCGCGAAGCGCACAGGCCAGAGCACGCCGGTCCACGCTGTTTTGTGCACAGCAACAATTACACATGTGAAAAACCTCCAATACATATATTAATAATTTATTAGGTAAGGACTTGCTCCTCACTTTTACTATATGCAAAAGGGGGTTTCCGGTGCATGATTTTTGTCAAAATGTGTAAAAAAACAGAGGTTTTTTGCCAAACAATATTAAATGACTTGACTTTAACGTGTAGATGCTTTACAATAATACTATTCTAAAAACAGGCTGGTGATTGACTTGGAGCATAAAGATATTTTTAAACAGGCGCTTGAGAACTATCGTGAAATTATTTTAGATAACACAAAGATTGCGCCCGAAGCTTATAATAATTACAAGGTTAAACGCGGTCTGCGTAACAGCGATGGCACCGGCGTTTTGGCTGGTCTTACGAACATCGGTAACGTACATGGTTACATTGTGTCAGAGGATGAAAAGGTGGCAGATGAGGGTCGCTTAAGTTATCGTGGCATTGACGTGGCAGACATTGTTGCCGACTGCGAACGTGAAAAGCGCTTTGGCTATGAAGAGGTTTGCTATTTAATTCTGTTCGGACAACTGCCCAATAAAAAGGAGCTGGAGGAGTTTAATGAGTTGATGGGCTCTTTGCGGCCTGTTCCGTACAACTTCCGCGAGGATGTCATTATGAAAAATCCCAGCCCGGACA
>SVKE01000058.1 GCA_015068615.1 Oscillospiraceae bacterium
AAAAACCGGGGCCCGGCCTTCCCTGCATTCTCTCTGCAAAATCCTGTGCGCCGACTCCGGCATGTAAGCACGCACGTCCTCACCTTCTAAAAGACGCCGGCGGATGCCCGTAGCACTCAAAAAGCCACCCTCGGCAACGTGGGAATCGTGCTGTCCCTTTTCACGGCGCAAAACGGCCGGCACAAGTCCGGCACCCGTCCGGTGAATGGCCCGGATATATTCAACGCCAAGCACATCATTTGGATGATTTAAAACAGCAGCCGTTGCTTCTCCCAAAAACTCCTCCGCCGCGCGCATATACGCCTGCGGATAGCTGATGCCTGTTTCAAGCCACTTTCTGACAGCAGCATGAAAGCCCTCATGAAGGCCAAGCTCTGCCACAGCAGAAAGCTGTTCTATCTGTGCTGTTTCGCTACCAAAGGCAAGATAGCCTTGAATGCCCAGAGCCATAAGCAGCGAAACAGCGCCGTCGGCAAAGCCCTCTGCCGAGCGCAAGGCATAGACAGCCGGCAGCTCCAGCACCACATCGCAGCCCGCGGAAATCGCCATTTCCGCTCGGGCCCATTTATCGCAAAGGGCCGGTTCACCGCGCTGCACAAAGTGCCCGCTCATTAAGCAGAGCACCGCATCACAGCCCAGCGCCTCCTTCTGGATTTTCAGCTGATAGGCATGTCCGTTATGAAAGGGATTGTATTCACAAATGACTGCCATGATCTTCATAGCTTATTATCTCCGTTTATCGAGCTCAGACATCAAGTTCTCCCAAGTCAGGCCACGCTCTGCCATCACTACCATTAAGTGATATAAAAAGTCACAGGATTCATATTCCAGCTCGCTCACATCAGGATTTTTGGCTGCAATGATAATTTCGGCAGCCTCCTCCCCGATTTTTTTCAGCTGCTTGTCAATACCCTTGGTAAAGAGATAATTGGTATAAGAGCCCTCCTTGGGGTTCTGCTTTCTGTCCATGATAACGTCATATACATCCTTTAACACAGAAAGAGAGACTGTTTCGCGTTTTGCCTCCGTCAGGCTACCATCGGCTTCCATTTTTCTGTAAAAGCAGGTTTTTTCACCGGTGTGGCAGGCCGGACCGGCGGGGTCTACCTTGATAATCAAGGCATCCTCATCACAATCCACCAGAATTTCCTTCACCCAAAGGATGTTGCCGGAATGCTCACCCTTCACCCACAGGCATTGACGGGAACGGGAGAAAAATGTCGCCTTTTTTGTTTCAAGCGTCATCCTTAGGGATTCTGCGTTCATATAGGCCAGCATTAAAATCCGACCGGAAATATAGTCCTGTGCCACAGCGGGAATTAAACCCTTTTCATCAAATTTAAGCATGTCACTCAAGCCTTTCTGCCCACTTGTTATAGTCATATAGCGGCTCTTATCCGTGGGCAGAAAAGGCGCTGTTATAGATCTACAGACGAACCGGAATGCCTGATTCGTGCAGATATTGTTTCAAGTCTGCAATTGTCATTTCCTTATAATGGAAAAGTGAGGCGGCTAAAAGTGCATCGGCACCGCCCTCTAAAACGGCATCCTTAAAATGCGAAGGCTGACCCGCGCCGCCGGAGGCAATCACGGGAATGTTCACCGCATCGGCCACCAAACGGGTCACCTCTAAATCGTAGCCGGCCTTGGTGCCGTCTGCATCCATGCTGGTTAAAAGTATTTCTCCGGCGCCTAGGCGCTCGGCCCGAGCAGCCCATTCGATGGCGTCCTTTCCCGTATCCACACGGCCGCCGTTTAAAAAGACGGTAAAGCTGCCATCCGGCCGCCGCTTGGCATCAATGGCCACCACCACACACTGCGAGCCGAATTTATAAGCAGCCTCGGAAATAAGCTCCGGACGCTTTAAAGCCGCGGAATTGACAGAAATCTTGTCCGCGCCCGCCTTTAAAATCTCGCGAAAATCCTCCACAGTGCGGATGCCACCTCCCACCGTAAAGGGAATGAACACCTGCTCTGCCGTTTTTTCCACCACATGCATCATAATGCTTCTGGCATCAGAGGAAGCCGTTATATCCAAAAACACCAGCTCGTCAGCACCCTCTGCATCATAGGCCTTGGCAATCTCCACAGGATCGCCGGCGTCCTTTAAATTCACAAAATTAACGCCCTTTACCACTCGTCCCTGATGGACATCAAGACAGGGGATAATCCGCTTAGTCAGCATTAGAAGCCTCCTTTACTGTCTTGATGGCCTTTTCCAAATCTATAGAGCCGGTATACAGAGCTTTGCCCACAATGGCACCACTCACGCCGGTTTGAAGCAGCTCCAGCAAATCCTGCTCCCTGCTCACACCGCCGGAGGCAATCACGCCGGGGCCAAATGCCTCAGCCATGCGGGTCATCGCAGCAAGATTCGGGCCGGAAAGCATGCCGTCTGTCGCAATGTCTGTATAAATCAGGTGGCGTATGCCGTACTCCTTCATCTGGACGGCAAGCTCCACTGCATCGCGGTTGCTGACCTCTTCCCAGCCGGAAATAGCAGCGTAGCCGTCCTTTGCATCAATGCCCACGGCAATCCTGTCTCCAAAACGGTCGGCCGCCTCACGAGCAAGCGCCGGATTCTGTACCGCTGCCGTACCCAGAATAACTCGCGAAAGGCCGGCTGAGAGCAGTTCTTCAATGTCTGCCATGCTTCTAATGCCGCCGCCGGTTTGCACCGGTATGGAAAGAGCCTTCGCAATCTCACAAATAACGGCACGATTATCGCTTTTCTCCTGACGGGCACCGTCTAAATCTACCAGATGCAGCCAGCCGGCCCCCTGCGCCTCCCACTTTTTCGCCGTAGCAAGAGGACTGTCAGAGTAGACAGTGGTCTTATCAAAATCTCCCTGCAAAAGACGAACGCATTTTCCGCCTCGCAAATCAATCGCCGGATATACTATCATATAATTCCCCACTCTGCTTTTCTTTTGTTGCGTATACAACACATTAACCAGTATAACACAGAAAGCCGACCATTTCAAGCACTCTCTGTCAAAAAATTCCGTAAAAAGGCGGCGACCTGCAAAATGCAAGCCACCGCCATAGGGGGCAAGAGATATATTACACAACACCATAGGCCTTCATGGTTTCTGCAACCTTTAAAAAGCCTGCTACATTTGCACCAACAACCAGATTGCCGGCATAGCCGTATTCCTTAGCTGCCGCACTGGATTTTTTATAGATATCAACCATAATCTGCTTCAGCTTGCTGTCAACCTCTTCAAAGCTCCAGCCGTAGCGCTGTGAGTTCTGGCTCATCTCTAAAGCAGAGGTAGCCACACCGCCGGCATTGGCGGCCTTTGCCGGAGCAAAGAGAATGCCGCTTTCCAAAAACAGATTGATTGCCTCGGTGGTAGAAGGCATGTTAGCACCCTCTCCCACTGCATAGCAGCCATTATCAACCAGCTTCTTTGCAGAGGCTTCATCAATTTCATTCTGGGTTGCGCAAGGCAGAGCAATGTCACACTTTACGCTCCAAACGCCGGAGCAGCCCTCATGATAGGTTGCGCTCTCCCGCGCCTTTGCATATTCGCTGATGCGCGCTCTTTTTGTGAGCTTAATTTCCTTTAACAAAGCAAGATCAATGCCCTCCGGATCATATACATAGCCACCGGAATCACTGGCCGTCACAACCTTGGCGCCCAGCTCTATGGCTTTTTCCGTTGCAAAAATAGCCACATTGCCGGAGCCGGAGATAACAACGGTGGCATCCTTAAAGGATTTGCCATTATCCCGGAGCATTTCATCCACAAAATAGCAAAGGCCATAGCCGGTTGCTTCGGTTCTGGCAAGGCTACCGCCATAAGTAAGGCCTTTTCCTGTCAGAACACCTACAAATTCATTGCGCAGACGCTTATACTGGCCAAATAAATAACCGATTTCGCGAGCACCCACGCCGATATCACCGGCAGGTACGTCTGTATCGGCACCTATATGCTTGGAGAGCTCTGTCATAAAGCTCTGGCAAAAGCGCATAATCTCGGCGTCGGACTTGCCCTTGGGATCAAAGTCACTACCACCCTTACCGCCGCCAATGGGCAGCCCGGTCAAGGAATTTTTAAAGATTTGCTCAAAGCCCAAGAACTTAATAATGCCCTCGTTCACGGAGGGGTGGAAGCGCAGACCGCCCTTATAGGGCCAATGGCGCTGTTAAACTGAATTCTGTACCCTCTGTTGACTTGCACCTTACCGGCATCGTCTACCCAGGGGACACGGAATTTTATGATACGCTCCGGCTCCACAATCATATCGATGATACCGGCCTCTGCGTATTCGGGCTTTTTCTCAACAATCGGCTCCAAGGATTCCAGCACCTCGGCAACCGCCTGATGAAACTCGGGTTCATTGGGATTTCTTTTAACGACATTCTCCATAACGCCCTGGAGATAAGGATTTTTTAATGCCATAACATTCAGCCTCCTGTTTTTTACAATTCATTATATTAGATTATACTCTAAAATGAAATTTTTGTCAACAGAAATTTCATTTTCCGACACATTTTTTTCGATATTTTTCCATTTCCGACGGGTTTCATGAATTTAATTTTCCATTTTGAAACAAATTATATGTACATTTTGCAAACAACAGGACAACGGAAATTTTTTATTATGAACTTTTTTAAAAATACTTGACAATAAGCGCTATTTTTGCGAAAATAATATATAAGTAGCATTTGAATATTGTTAACCTAAAAATGTGCAACTTAAAAGACATTAACATGTATAAGGAGGAAATGAACATGGCGGAAAAAAGATATGTAGGTGATTACCCCGTCATCGGCATTCGTCCCACAATTGACGGACGCCGCGGTCCTTTGAAGCTTCGCGAAAGCTTAGAGGATCAAACCATGGCTCTGGCTCTGGCCGCTAAAAAATTATTTGAAGAAAACCTGTACTACTCTAACGGTGATCCCGTGAAGGTTATCATTGCAGACACAACCATCGGCCGTGTGCCCGAGGCTGCAGCCTGCGCTGATAAATTTAAAAAGGCAGGCGTCGATATTACCCTGTCTGTCACGCCCTGCTGGTGCTACGGCTCCGAAACAATGGATATGGACCCCAATACCATCAAGGGTGTTTGGGGCTTTAACGGCACGGAAAGACCGGGCGCTGTGTATCTGGCCGCTGTTTTAGCCTCTCACGCACAAAAGGGATTGCCCGCATTCGGCATCTACGGACATGAGGTGCAGGATTGCGATCAGGTATCTGAAATTCCCGAAGATGTCAAAGAAAAGCTTTTAAGATTCGGACGTGCAGCCGTTGCTGTCGCCACCATGAGAGGTAAGTCCTATTTACAAATCGGTTCACAGTGCATGGGCATCGGTGGCTCCATCATGGACCAGGATTTTGTCGAATCCTACCTCGGCATGCGTGTCGAATCGGTCGATGAGGTTGAAATTCTGCGTAGAATGGAAGAGGGCATCTATAACGAGGAGGAATATCAAAAAGCACTGGCCTGGACAAAGGAGCACTGCAAAATGGGCCGCGATGACAATCCCGACTTTGTTCGTTTTTCAGATGAAGAAAAGGAAAAGCAATGGGAATTCACGGTTAAAATGTACTGCATCATTAAAGACCTGATGGCCGGTAACAAGAATCTTCCCGAGGGCTTTGAGGAGGAAATGGTTGGTCATAACGCCATTGTGGGCGGTTTCCAGGGACAGAGACAATGGACAGACCACTGGCCGAACTGCGACTATCCGGAGGCCCTTCTCAGCTCCAGCTTCGACTACCAGGGCGCCCGCGAGCCCTACACACTGGCAACCGAAAACGACGTTTTAAACGGCTTAGGCATGCTGTTCATGCGTCTTTTAACGCATCGTGCACAGATTTTTGCCGATGTACGCACCTTCTGGTCTCCTGAGGCAACAAAGCGCGTCACCGGATATGACTTAGAGGGTAAGGCAAAGGAAAACGGTGGCCTGATTCATCTGCTTAATTCAGGTGCGGCCTGTCTGGATGCCTGCGGTGAATGCCAAGATGAAAACGGCAACGCCATCATGAAAAAGTGGTGGGAGGTAACGGACGAAGATATTAAGAAAATGACCGATGCAACCGTTTGGTGCGAAGCCGGCTTTGATAACTTCCGCGGCGGCGGCTTCTCCAGCCACTTTACCACTCGCTCCGAAATGCCTGTTACCATGATCAGACTGAATCTGGTTAAGGGACTTGGCCCGGTGCTGCAGATTGCCGAAGGCTGGACCGTACACCTTCCCGATGAAGTGTCTGATGCACTGATGGAGAGAACAAATCCCACCTGGCCCTGTACCTGGTTCACTCCCAGATGTACCGGCGAGGGTGCTTTTAAGACAGCCTATGATGTGATGAATAACTGGGGTGCCAACCATGGCGCCATCAGCTACGGCCACATCGGTGCTGATCTCATTACCATGTGCTCCATGCTCAGAATTCCCGTCTGCATGCACAATGTGCCTGAGGAGCAAATCTTCAGACCGGCTGCATGGAATGCCTTTGGCATGGATAAGGAAGGTCAGGATTACAGAGCCTGCAGCGCGTACGGGCCGCTGTATAAATAATAACAGAACACGAAGGGGCTGTAGCAAAATGCTACAGCCCCTTTGGGGATGGACGCAAAATAGCGCAGATTGGACAAACTGAGTCCCGAAGGCGTACGTGGGTACGCCGAGAGGTGAAGTTTGTTCAAAGTGCAAAGCATTTTAATCTAAAAAAACGTTTTTAACGATTTTTACCACTTAAAATTGTATTCTTACAATCTTTTTCCAATTACAATATGCTATTATTATAG
>SVKE01000003.1 GCA_015068615.1 Oscillospiraceae bacterium
TCCTGGTTCTCTTTGAATTACATGAGTCCTTAGAAATTGTATTTCCCTTACGGAAAAACTTGAATTTCTACGCTTTGTTCAGTTTTCAAGGTACATATGGTGTTAATACACCTTTCAATCATTAACATACGTTAATAACTGAAAGCTTTATTAACTTGTCTTCTAATTTGCTCAAAGTTTGGATTTTTATGAACCGGTATATACAATGCCTATTATTGGTATTTGCGGTTAATTTGGATTTTTGTAAGCCGACGCGCACTCAGGTACGCGAGGTGAATTAAAAATCCGAAAGTTGAGTAAATTTGGTGGGCTTAAGTGGACTCGAACCACCGACCTCACGCTTATCAGGCGTGCGCTCTAACCACCTGAGCTATAAGCCCAACTTCATGACAGCCGATACTTATCTTCGCACCTTATTCCCACCGGCAAAATGCCGACTCGTGATATTATAGCACAGACAAGATTCTATGTCAACACTTTTTTTATTTTTTCGCTCTGCCAAGGCTTTTCCTGCCGCTTTGGCACTTTTCCGGGATGCGGTCTCTTTTTGGGAGAGCACTCATTATTATAACACAATCACAAAGTGGTTGTCAATACATTTTTGCAGTATTTTAAAAAAATATCTTTCTTTTTGTATCGGAAGCCTGCAGAACATATTGACAATTTAAGCTTCTTATATTATAATAAGGGATACCGTCATATATTATTTTTAAAAGAAAAAGGAGCGTGGATTTGACATGGGAAAAAATGTTCTCATTTCTGCTGACAGCACCTGTGATATGACGCCGGCCCTGTTGGAAAAATATCGGGTGAACATTATCCCGCTTTATATCAGCTTCGGCTCACAAAGCTACCGCGATGGCATAGAAATGACGCCGGATGAGCTATATAAAAAATATGAGACAGAGGGAATCTTGCCGAAAACTTCTGCCGTTTCCATTGGCGATTTTATTGAATACTTCGGCGCGCTTTTAAAGGAAGCCGATCAGGTGATTCATTTTTCCCTGAGTTCCGGACTTTCCTGCACCTATCAAAATGCTGTGCTGGCCGGTCAGGAGTTCCCGGGCCGGGTCTTTGTTTTAGATTCTAAAAACCTTTCTACAGGCCAGGCTCTTTCTATTATACACGCAGCGGAGCTTTTAGCCGCCGGAAAAACCGCGGAAGAAATTGCAGAAATACTTCCTTCTTATATAGAGCGTGTGGACGCAAGCTTTATCATTGAATCGCTGGAGTTTTTGCATAAGGGCGGGCGTTGTAGCGCGCTGACGGCCTTGGGCGCCAATTTGCTCGGCATTAAGCCCTGCATAGAGGTGAGGGACGGCAAAATGGATGTGGGCAAGAAATATCGTGGTAAATTCCGCGCCGTGCTCAATACATACGTCAACGAGCGTCTTAAGGACGGAAATTTTGAAACGGACAGAGCTTTTGTAACCCACGCGGGCTGCCCCGATGAGCTGGTCGAGATGGTCCGGCAGGCTGTGGAGGAAAAGAATTTGTTCCGTGAAGTTTTGGTAACCCGCGCAGGCTGTACCATTTCCGCACATTGCGGACCCAACACTCTGGGCGTTTTGTTCGTTCGCAGCAAATAGCCTTTTCCTTTTGTTCAAAATAATTGGCTTTTGTTCTGCTTATGCGCAGGACAGAGGTCTGTTCTTCGGGCGTTATATTACGGCAGGCTTTGTCTGTCCACCCCGTGCCGGCAGCTTCGCCCGAGAGGCCCGGCATAAAAAAACATTTTTGAAAGGACTGTTTTTATGAGTCTAATCGTTCAAAAGTTTGGCGGCTCATCTGTGGCAGACGCAGAGCGCGTTTTTAACGTGGCTAATATTGTCACCGATACATATAAAGCCGGCAACAGCGTTGTTGTTGTTGTCTCTGCGCAAGGAGACACCACCGACGATTTAATTGCAAAAGCCAAGGAAATTAACGAATCCCCGTCAAAGCGCGAGATGGATATGCTGCTTTCCACCGGTGAACAAATTTCCATTTCCCTGCTGGCCATGGCCATTGAAAAGCTGGGCTTCCCCGTGGTTTCTCTGACCGGATGGCAGGTAGGCGTACATACGGATTCCAATTATTCCAACTCTCGCATCAGAAAAATTGACCATGAGCGTCTCCAAAAAGAGCTGGATAAGAAGAACATCGTGATTGTGGCAGGCTTTCAGGGTATTAACCGCTACGGCGACATCACCACACTGGGCCGCGGCGGCTCAGACACCTCAGCCGTTGCTCTGGCTGCGGCACTGCATGCTGATTTGTGCGAAATTTATACTGATGTAGATGGTGTGTATACCACGGATCCCCGCATTGTGAAAAATGCTGCCAAGCTTAAGGAAATTACCTTTGACGAGATGTTGGAGCTTGCCAGCCTGGGTGCAAACGTGTTGCATAACCGTTCTGTGGAAATGGGTAAAAAATATAACGTGAACATGTGTGTCCGTTCGAGCCTCACCCGGGCAGAGGGCACTATTGTGAAGGAGGTTGTCGATATGGAAAAAATGATGGTTAGAGGTATTGCAAAGGATTCTGACGTGGCCCGCATCTCAATCTGCGGCATTGAGGATACACCCGGTAAGGCATTTCGCATCTTTACCCTGCTGGCAAAAAAGAGCATTAATGTGGATATTATTCTCCAATCCATCGGTCGCGATGGCAAGAAGGATATCAGCTTTACGGTGACAGAGACCAACCTGGAGGAGGCGCTCCGCCTGCTGGAGGAAAATAAGGACACCATCGCTTATGAAAACCTAAGCTGGACCAAGGACGTGTCTAAAATTTCCATTGTAGGTGCCGGCATGGTATCAAACCCCGGCGTTGCAGCTAAGATGTTTGAGGCTCTGTACGAAGCACAGATTAACATTAACATGATTTCCACCTCTGAAATCAAGGTATCTGTTCTAATTGACTCTGCCTTGGCCGACAAGGCTGTTCGCGTGATTCATGATAAGTTTGACCTCGCCTAAATATAATTGTCTGTTTTTACTATACCATTAAGGCGGAAATGCTGAGCAGATCGACCGCTTAAAAAGGGGCATACCGATGAAGAAATTTAAATATGTAAGCGTGGATGTTTTAATCGGCGCAGAGACGGTTTTAACCGGTAATCTGGTGTCGGAAAGCGCCATCAAAATTGACGGCACTGTTCGCGGCGATATACAGACGAGTCGCGAGGTCATCCTGTCGGAGACCGCCGATGTGGCAGGTAATATTTCCGCCGGCAGTCTGATTGTGGCCGGCAAGCTTCTGGGGGATGTGAAGGTGCAGGAGCAGCTTTTAATCAAGGCTACCGGCTATCTGGAGGGAAATATTGAAACCGGTTCTTTAGTCATTGAGCCCGGTGGTAGTTTTTTTGGCATGAACCGCTCTTCAAAGCCTGAACCAGAAGCCTTTTCACTGCAAACCGAAGAATAAGTACGAAGGGGCTGTAGCAAAATGCCCAGACCGTGCAAAGCATAAAAAGCCTATAATAACAGCATATTGTAATTGGAAAGAGATTACAAGAATACAATTATAAGTGGTAATAAATCGTTTTAAAACGATTTATTAGATTAAAACGCTTTGCACTTCGAACAAACTTCGCCTCTCGGCGTACCCACGTACGCTTTCGGGACTCAGTTTGTCCAATCTGCGCTATTTTGCGTCCATCCCCAAAAGGGGCTGTAGCTTTTGCTACAGCCCCTGCTTCAGGCTTATCCAACGCCCACAGATAAGCACAGTGATAATCCCGTGGGCAGAAAGGCAATAAAGCAATATGCTGATTTCCGAGCTTTTACTCATTGCGGTGGGGCTTTCGATGGATGCCTTTGCGGTGTCTGTCTCAAATGGGCTGGCTCTTCGCTGTCTGCGACTGCGCGATGCTCTTAAATTTGGTCTGTTTTTCGGCTTTTTTCAGATGCTTATGCCTCTCCTTGGCTGGGCTGTAGGTCGACTCTTCAGCGACTATGTCATGGCGTTTGACCACTGGGTGGCCTTTGTTCTCCTTGGCTATATCGGTACTAAAATGGTGATGGACGGCCTTCGCGGCAGTGATTCTGCCTGCGGTGACACCGGCTTTAAAACGATGCTGATTCTGGCCATTGCCACCAGCATCGACGCGCTGGCTGCCGGCGTTACCTTTGCCTTTATGAACATAAACATCTGGTTTTCCATTTCCGTCATAGGTGCAATTACCTTTTTCCTGTCTGCCTTTGGCGTACTGATTGGAAAGCGCGTTGGTGATAAGCTGGGCGGCAAGGCACAGCTTTTAGGTGGTTTTTTGCTGATTGCTATGGGCGTTAAAATTCTAATTGAGCATTTATTCTTTTAAGCTATCTCTTTAAACGGATTGATGCACAAAAGTATTTTTTGTAGGGGCCGATACCCACATCATCCCATTTTTTGGGTCAATGTAGGCGTCGAGCCCTACATTTTTGAATGTTTATGCAGATAAAATGTGTATGGAGACAGACCATTTTTATCACTTTTTGATGCTGTTTCAGGCAAATTTTCGACGAATATCAAATAAAACCTATACTTTTATAATTTATTGTCCTATTTTTAATAGATTTGTAATATATTTATGATACAATGGCTAAGCCAAGCCTTGGAGAATATGAAAAAAGGCTGAACGTCGGCATTCTCTTACAGCTAAAGACAACATAAATGAACAATAAATTTTGACAGGCTGATGCAGGATAGCCTTACGCATCG
The DNA here is from genome assembly GCA_015068615.1 of Oscillospiraceae bacterium. Taxonomy (GTDB): domain Bacteria; phylum Bacillota; class Clostridia; order UBA1381; family UBA9506; genus UMGS755. The sequence continues at coordinate 4,690 of SVKE01000003.1, forward strand.
CCGGATCGACTGCCTCCGGCAGAACAGGAGTATGCTTTAATATGAAAATAATCATTCTATTAAATGGTATTATTTCTATTTTGTTTGCCATTTGCTATATTTATCAGTTTTTTTATGTGTTTGTGGGTATTCGTAAAAGAACCATTAGCAAACCGGCAGAGAAAAACCACCGTTATGCGGTTGTCATTTCGGCCCGAAACGAAAGAAATGTCATCGGCAACCTGATTGACAGCATTCATAACCAGAGCTATCCCCGCGAGCTGGTGGATATTTTTGTCATTGCGGACAACTGCACGGACGACACGGCGGAAATTGCCAGAGACGCCGGCGCCATTGTCTATGAGCGGTTTAACACAGAGCTGATTGGTAAGGGCTATGCTTTGAATTGGTTTTTTCATATACTCGAAAAGGACTGTGCCTATGACCGCTATGAGGCCTTTATGATTTTTGATGCGGATAACGTATTGGATACTCATTTTATCTCTGAAATGAACAAGGCCTTTGATGCGGGATATCGCATTCTCACCAGCTACCGAAATTCTAAAAACTATGGCGAAAACTGGATTACCGCCGGCTACTCCCTTTGGTTTCTGCGTGAGGCCAGATTTTTAAATAATGCCCGTATGCAGCTAAAGACCAGCTGCGCCATTTCCGGCACCGGTTTTTTGATCAGCAGCGAAATTCTGCGCAAGGCCGGCGGCTGGGTTCACCACCTGCTGACAGAGGACATTGAATTTACCGTCAGCAGCATTTTAGACGGAGAGAAAATCGGCTACTGCGCCGGCGCAATGCTATACGACGAACAGCCGAACACCTTCCGGCAGTCTTATCTGCAGCGACTGCGCTGGGCGAAGGGCTTTTATCAGGTGTTCCGTCACTACGGCCTGAAGCTGATTAAAGGGATCTTTAAGGGTTGCTTTTCCTGCTATGATATTTTGATGACGATTATGCCCGCTATGCTGCTTACTTGCATCAGTAGTGCGATAAATCTGCTGGCGCTGCCTTACGGATGGATCAGTCATTCACCTGATTTATTCCTCTGGTTAAAATCCTGCTGCAAACGCTCTGGGGCTTTTATGCCATGTTTCTCCTCCTGGGCACAGCGACCACCATTGCCGAATGGAAACAGATTCATTGCAGCATACCCAAAAAAATTCTGTACCTGTTTACCTTTCCACTCTTTATGCTGACCTATATACCCATTTCTATCATCGCGTTGTTTCGCAAGGTCACTTGGGTGCCGATTACACACTCAGTCTCCAAAACCCTGACGGACATCTGTGAGGAGGATTCCGCAGGAGATTCGCAAGTCGAAAACAGCATAACTCTCTAACGCAAAGAGCTGTCCGCGCGAGGTGTTCGCGGGCAGCTTTTTTTACTATGAAAATCTTTTTAAAAAGGGCTTGACAACCCCCTCTAAAGGTAATATAATACAATAAACTTGCACCGAAAAACAAAAAAAGAAGGGGCGTTCTGTGATGAAAAAAACAACAAAAAACGCTGATCAACATTCTTTTGAAAACCAAGTGCAGAAAAACACAAAAAAAATTCCGTTTTGGTCTACGCTGATGGGCTTTGCCAAGGGTGAGTACCGACGCCTTGTTTTTGCGGCGGTTGCCTCCATTCTGACGGGTGTTACGGTGGCCGTTCAGCCTCTTATAATTAAATACATCGTGGATAACGGCATCTCTAACACGGCCGTTCCGCCGGAGGAGCGGCTTAAAATTGCAGCCTTTTACTGCCTCATTATGTGGTGGCCTCCCTGCTTCGTGTAGGCTTCTGGGCCTTTGGGTACAATCATACGATCAAGGCCCTAGAGGGTGTGATTTTTCAAATCCGTTCCCGCTTTTTTTACCACGTGGAGCACCTTTGCATGCGCTTTCACGAAAAAATTTCCACCGGCGAATTGTATAATAACCTAATGGGAACGCCCATCGCAAACATTAAAAACTACCTGTCTCAGGTGGTGTTGTCCGTTCCATATCAAGCTGTATCCTTCATCATTTCTGCCACAGCACTGCTCACCTATGACTGGCTGCTTACACTGGTGCTGATTGGCGTGGCACTTGTTATGGTCATGTTCAACAGGCTTTCCCGCAAAAAAGTGCGCACACTTGCACAGGAATATATTCAAAAGGAAAACCAAACCAGCAAATACATAACTGATGTGCTGCACGGCATGGACGCCATCAAGCTCTACTCTGTGGAGGATAACATTTATAAAACCTTTAGGGATTATGTGGCCATGATTAAAAATGAAGGCATCCGACTCACCTACTCTCAGTATGTCGAGCAGGTAAAGCCGGAGCTGACCAACTTTTTGGGCACGGCTCTCATTTACCTTGTCGGCGCCTTCTCCTGCATTTACCGCGGGGTCTCCACGGGCGTGCTCTTCGCCTTTTTATCCAGCATGGGCATTATTCTTTCAACGCTTACCTCCTTTTTAAATCTGGGACTTGTGCATCAAAGTGCTGTGGCTGGTCTTAAAAAGGTGATGGAGGTACTCCATGCAGAATCCTCCACACCGGAGGTGTCCGAGGAAAAAAAGCGTGATACCACCATTGAAAAATCTGCCACGCAGCGCAAACATAAATCCTGCATTGAATTTCAGAACGTGACCTTCGCCTATGCGGACACGCCGGTATACCGGAATTTAAGCTGTGCTATCGGCTATAACGAGAGCATTGGCCTTGTGGGTGGCAGCGGCAGCGGCAAAAGCACCTTTACAAAGCTGATTATGCGCCTTTATGATGTGCAGGAGGGCGAGGTTAGGATTCATGGCAGAAACATCAAGGATTATAAACTCCACGACCTACGCATGACCTTTGGCGTTGTGCCTCAGAATCCCTTTATTTTTCAAGGTACCATTATGGATAACATCCGCATTGCTCGCCCCGACTGCGAGAATATTGACATTATAAACGCCATGGAAATTGCCCATGTACATGAATTTGTCAACGAGCTGCCCAAGGGCTGGCATACCATCATTGGAGACGGTGGTTTAAACCTTTCCGGCGGTCAAAAGCAGCGTATTGCCATTGCCCGTGCGGTTTTGGGTAATCCCGATATTTTGATTTTTGATGAGGCCACCTCGGCGCTTGATAACATTTCAGAACGCCACATTCAGGAGGCCATGGAAACCCTGATGAAGACCCACACTGTTATCATTGTAGCACACAGGCTTTCCACCATTAAAAATGTAGACAAAATTATGGTCTTTGATAAAGGCGAAATTGCAGAAGAAGGCAGCTACGATGAGCTGGCCGCAAAGAAGGGCGGCATATTCTTCGGGCTTTTAAACAACTAATCTCAGTTTGTCCAATCTGCTATTTTGCGTCCATTCCCAAAAGTGACTGTCGCGTAAGAGGTGTACGCTAAAGGACAACTGAACAACAAAAGCCGGGTTCTCCAATTGCGGAAAACTCGGCTTTTTGCAAGGCTTCCCCCTGAGGAGAAGCTGTCGAACGAAGTGAGACAGATGAGGTGCAGGATACTTTTTATTCCTCTGCATACATCCTGCGTATGGCTTTCTTTTTCACAAAAGGCAGAAAAGCACTGTGCAAAATGATAACGGCCGTCCACGACAGGGGGAAGCAAAGGAACAATGCCTCCGGCGTTCGATATAGCGGCAAAATGGCCATCACCCAGAATATCCGGAAGCCGCAGGCACCCAGCAAAGAATTTACCATAGGCAAGGTGGAAGCACCTAGCCCACGATGTGCACCGGTCAACACCTCCATAGTGCCACAAAGGAAATATGTGAGGCCAATGACGAGTAGCCTGGACCTGCCAAAAGCCATGGCCTCCGGCGAATCCGTGATATAGATACCGAGCAGCGCTTCGCTAAAAATAATGGAGAGAGCGCCCAGCACCAGACCGATGACAATGGCGCAGGCCATCGAGATTAAAATTGATTTGTTGATGCGCTTTTCGTTTTTTGCGCCATAGTTATGGCTGATACAGGTAACCACAGCCTGATAAAAAGCATTCATGGGGGTATAAGTAAAGCCCTCTAGGTTAGCCGAGGCTGCGCTGCCGGCCATAGCCGTTGCGCCAAAGGAATTCACAGCAGACTGAATAACCGTGTTAGAAAGGCTAAAGACGGAGCTTTGAATACCGGCAGGCAGACCTATCTTAACGATCTCCAGCAGCTCTTTTTTGTGAATTTTCAGCTCCTTGGGGTATAGCTTATACACGCTGTCTGAAAAGATGAGCACATATAAAATAACCAGTGCAGACAGGTAGTTTGCAACAGCTGTGGCAATGGCAACACCCTCTACACCCATACCAAGGCCAATGACCAGCACCAGGTTTAAAATCACATTAACAAGGCCTGTTGCCGCCAGGATGTAAAGAGGGCGCTTGGTATCGCCCACCGCGCGCAAAACAGCAGCACCAAAGTTATAGACCAAAGAGGCCGGCACGCCAATGAAAATGATACGCATATATAGGGTTGCACCATCTAAAACTGCACCCTCCGGCGTTCCCATCAGGGCGAGCAGGGGTCTTGAAAAAATCAGGCCGACCAGCATGGCAACAACGCCTGCAATGGCACTGAGCAGCATGGAGGTGTGAACAGCTCTGTAAACGCCCTGACCATCCTGCGCACCGTACCGCCTTGAAATGGTAACGCTGGCACCCAGAGAAAGCCCAATAAAAAGATTAATCAGGAGGTTTGTCAAGGCGCCGGTGGTGCCCACCGCAGCCATGGCATCATTTCCCGCCCAGCGGCCCACCACAATGATATCTGCCGCGTTATATAACAGCTGCAGAAGATTTGCCAGCATAAAGGGGAACGCAAACCGCAATACATTTTTCAAAATAGAGCCCTGGCTCATATCCAACTCATATCTTCGCCCAGCCACGAAAACGCCTCCTGTTAAATTGCAAATAATCCGCCTCTATCATAGCACAAAAAAGAATTGTTTTCAATACACATTTTTCCCGAAACTGCAAAATTTTTATGCATCCAAATAGGGCAGAAATACGGAGACTCCCTACATAATAGTATAATAATCTTTTCTTACTTTCGACCTGTGATGATTCCATAAACAACACCTATAACTGCATACGGTATCAGCAAAAGCAGACATATAACGGAACCAATCGGCGGAAGAAAAATACTTACAAAAAATAACAAGCCCATAACAACTGTTTCATAACCTATAAATCGGTTTATTTTTCTGGCTTTTTCGGTATTTACATCATAGTTTTTAATATAATCAAACTTTGGCAAATAGTTGCCCATTACAAGAAAAAGAACTCCAACAATAAATGAAACCACCTTTCGTATATCTAAATTCCAGCCAAGCCCGTATCCTAAGGTTATAATCTGCAATACAACCGTCAAACTTGGGATAATCCATTTGGTTACTGTTGTAAACTTTTTTCTGTCTCCGTGTTTATATGAATTTATGTCATTTATAAAACAGCAAAACGCTTGCAACACTACCATCAGTATTGGAAGTCCAAAAACGACAAATCCCTTTGATGCAAAATTATCGGGATTGCCATAAATATCGAAATGAATTGCCATTGTATCCGGCAATTTGGCCCATAGTGAAATTCCAAGCAGCATCGGCAACAGACAAACAATACTTGTCGTTATAAATGTTTTCCATTTAAAGATTTTCATTTCAGATTACCTCCTAACATGTAAATCCAACGAATTACATCTTCAAAAACAGATGTGTTCAGTTCATAGTATATAAAATTTTTGTACTTTTGTTCGGCAATTAGATCTGCTTTTTTTAGTTTTGCCAGATGATATGAAACAGTTGCACCCGTTAAGCTAAACCGCTCTCCAATTTCTCCTGCAGATTTTTTACCGTCCTTAAGCATGGATAGTATATCTCGTCGCACCGGATCTGATATAGCTTTTAAGGTTTCGTTCATTCCCACTAACATCACCTCTCAAAAAGTATTTAGAGTTATTTAGAAATATTTCTAAATAGATTGTAGCATAAAACATATTCGATGTCAATATCTATTTAGATTTTTTTCTAAACAGAAAAGCTTCGGCTTCGTACACACAACAAAAATACCTTGGTCAAAAAACCAAGGTATTTTTGGGAAGAGCCAAAGGGGATAGATGACACTATTTATTTGACAAATTTACACGCCCATCTTCCTGTTATGTGCAGTGGTGCATCAGCTTTCGAAAGACCATACATTTTTTCAATTACGATTGTATATTCTTCGCCTGATTTGAGCTTTGCATCGTCTATTGAAAGATTAACTACTGCCTTGCCGTCATTTATAGTTCCCTTGCCGGAATATTCAGGATAACATTCTAATTTTAAAATCTCACCGGTTGTTTCGTCGAGCAGCATATAATCAGAAACCGCAATTTCCTGAATGTATGCAAAAGGTGCTTCGTTTGGCTTTTCAAAGGCTAATTCCAATGGAATAATATCATTACCATTATCTGTTGTTAGTTCCATAGCATTAACTATAATTTCATTAGTTGCGTTTTCATACTTCGTTCCGGTTATTGCTCCGTCAAAACGAACAATGTCGCTGAAAAAACCTCTAATCGAATTTGCTAATGGTGTCATTGTAACGGTTATAATACAAAGTGCCAATACAGCAGCGATTGCAAGAGTTCTTTTCATAGTGATTTTGGGTTTCCTCATAGTGTGTACCTCCATATTCTTGATTTCTTCATTCAAGTCGAAAGGAGCCTGCATGACACTTTTTGTTATTTGGGCATGTTTTCTTAATTTGCTTTCCAATTCAGATATTCTCATTTTGCATTTCCCTCCAAAAGTGATTTTAATTCGCCCAGTGCTTTTTTAGTTTTGTATTTTACAGTTGAAACAGGTAGTTTCAATGCGCGTGCAACCTCATCATAAGTCATATCATTATAAAACCGTAGGGTTATGTAGATTGATGACTTTGGGTTAAGTTTGCATATACAATCCATTATACCTATTTCATCGGTCGGCATATCATAAAATACATTCAAATTGTCAGTTAATTCTTCCGTAAATCTTTGTTTCTTTAGATAATCCTTACTCTTGTTAATGACTATCCTTGTAAGCCACGTTTTGAAAAACTCTTTATTGTTTAGTGAATTAAAAGATTTTAGTGCTGACAAAACGGCTTCTTGAACACAATCCTTTGCATCTTCAGTATTGTGCAGGAAACCTACCGCAACCAAGAACAAAGACTTTTCGCATTCTTTATATTTCTGCTCGAACAGTTCGTACAAATTAAGTCCTCCCTTCGCCTTTGTAAAAGCTCTTACACTTATTAGACGATTTAAAAACAGAAAAAGTCAAAAAAATTATAATAAAAACTGCTACTGTAAAGTCGATGCTTTTTTCTGGCAAGTCAGAATAATAATGATGCATCAAAAAAAGCTTTGCGTAAGCAAAGCCACCTTAACTTCTTCCTTATTCACTATTACCTATTACTTCCCAAAAATAGACAAGCCTTTTTAGGGAAAAGTGAATAGTGAATAGGTAATAAGTAAAATCGACATTCCTCTGTCGAAGAATGTCGATTTTTGGAGGCGCCACCCAGATTTGAACTGGGGGTGAAGGTGTTGCAGACCTCTGCCTTACCACTTGGCTATGGCGCCTTATATTATATTATATGAAGCTTTTTGAAAAAGTTACTTTTCAAAAGGCCATCTAGCAAAAAAACTTGCCTCTAAAGGCTTAGAAGCAAGTTTTTAAATTGGAGCGGAAGACGAGATTCGAACTCGCGACGTTCACCTTGGCAAGGTGACGCTCTACCACTGAGCCACTCCCGCACATGAGCTAAACGAAATGGTGCCTCCGGGTGGAATCGAACCGCCGACACAGGGATTTTCAGTCCCTTGCTCTACCGACTGAGCTACAGAGGCAAATGGCGACCCGAAAGGGGCTCGAACCCTCGACCTCCAGCGTGACAGGCTGGCATTCTAACCAACTGAACTATCGGGCCATTTCCTTCAGGATGATTTTGGTGGGCGCTACAGGGCTCGAACCTGTGACCCTCTGCTTGTAAGGCAGATGCTCTCCCAGCTGAGCTAAGCGCCCGTGTCATCCATCGTTTAGCGACAAATAGTATTATACACGAATCCATCCCGTCTGTCAAGAGAAATTTTTATTTTTTTTAATTTTTTTCTAAAACTTTCTGAAAACCGCTTAAAAAGGGGGTTTTACAGCATTTTTCCCTTTGCATTTGCATGGTGCAAAGGAAAACTTTTTGAATAAATTATTAAATTGTTATGAATATTATATAATTTGATTGACAAATTAATGTTATGGAATTAAAATTAAAATGCAGGAACAAAATACATAGGGAAAGCCGCGCCGCCAGCGTGATATTTATTTCCCCTTTTTCCTGTACACTCCCACTCATCGGAGAAAGGAAAATTGCTATGAAAAAAAGTGTTTACAGTCTGGTGCTGACCGATACGGTGATTGCAGCGGCAGACCAACTTGCCTATGTAAGGGGCATGAGTCGCTCTGCACTGATTGATGAGCTTTTAGCGCAGTCGCTCTCCTGTATGACCCCGGAAATGCGCATGCGGGATATTTTTATGACCTTGGAGGAACGCATCCGCGAGGATGCCGTGTTTCGTCTGCAGAGTCGGGCCTCAGACAGCATACTCTTTCTCCACAGCGCCATTCAATATAAATATAAGCCCACCATCCGCTACAGTGTTGAGCTGTATCGTCGTGTAAAGGACGGCGCCTTTGGCGAGCTGAAAATTCAGTCGCGAACACAGAATGAGCAGCTGCTTTCAGAGCTTACGGCCTTCTATCGGCTCTGGATTGCCACAGAACGCCGTCTCTCGGGGAACCGAAATATTCAATTTTTTGCAGAGGACGGCAAGCTGATGCGCCTATTGACCTTTCCCGAGCACGACGAGAGCTATAGTGAAAGCGAGCTGGGTGAAGCCATCGGTGCCTACATTCGTACCTTTGACCGTGCCATGAAGCTATATTTCTCCCGGCTGCCTGATAAGCAGGAGGCTGCCGAGCAAATTGCCAGACTATATACAGGATATTTGCAAGGCCGACCGCCGGTATTGGTTTAACGACTCTATATAATTAAGGAAAGGATGAGCAGAATGAACGCACAAAAATTTACGCAAAAATCCCTGACCGCCCTGCAGGAAGCCCAAAATCTGGCAGTGGAATATCAAAACCCGCAGATTGAAGCGATTCATCTTTTGCATGCGCTTTTGGCTGATGAAGCCGGACTCATTCCGCAGCTTTTGCAGAAGATGGGGACAGATCCCCGGCAGGCTCTTGCGGAGACGCAAAATGAGCTAAACCGTTTACCCAAGGTGACGGGTAGCGGACGGGAGGCGGGGAAAATGTATATTTCCGCTGATGTGGATAAAATTTTGCTGGATGCCGAGCGCAAGGCCGAGCACATGAAGGATGAGTATGTGTCCGTGGAGCATATCATGCTGGCCATTTTAGAGCGTCCCGGCAATCTCAAGGAGCTTTTAAAAAGGCTTCCTATAAATAAGAACGAATTTATGAGCGCTTTGCAGACTGTGCGAGGCAATACCCGCGTCACCTCTGACAGTCCCGAGGCCACCTATGATGTGCTCAAAAAATACGGCAGCGATTTGGTGGAGCTGGCGAAAAATAACAAACTCGACCCCGTGATTGGCCGTGACCAGGAAATACGAAATGTCATTCGGATTCTCTCCCGCAAGACCAAAAATAATCCGGTGTTAATCGGTGAGCCGGGCGTGGGCAAAACCGCCATTGCCGAGGGGTTGGCATTGCGCATTGTCCGGGGGGATGTGCCCGAGGGTCTAAAGGAACGCACTGTTTTCAGCCTGGATATGGGCGCTCTTATTGCCGGTGCCAAATTCCGTGGGGAATTTGAGGAGCGGCTTAAGGCTGTTTTGGAGGAGGTCAAAAAGAGCGAGGGCAGAATTATTCTCTTTATTGACGAACTGCACACCATTGTAGGCGCCGGCAAAACAGATGGCGCCATGGATGCGGGCAATCTTTTAAAGCCTCTTTTGGCTCGGGGCGAGCTGCATTGCATCGGCGCCACCACCTTAAACGAATATCGGCAGTATGTGGAAAAGGACGCAGCTCTTGAGCGGCGGTTTCAGCCGGTGCTGGTGGCTGAGCCCACCGTGGAGGATACCATAACCATTCTTCGCGGCCTTAAGGAGCGGTATGAGGTGTTCCACGGCGTGAAAATCCATGACGGCGCGCTGATTTCCGCCGCCGTTCTATCCAATCGATATATATCCGACCGCTTTCTGCCGGATAAGGCCATTGACCTGGTGGATGAGGCCTGTGCCATGGTGCGGACGGAGATTGATTCCATGCCCACAGAGCTGGACGATATCGCCCGCAAAATTATGCAGCAGGAAATTGAGGAGGCTGCCCTAAAAAAAGAAACGGACGCCCTCTCGGCAGAACGATTGAAAACCATTCAGAAGAGCCTGGCAGAGCTTCGTGCACAGTTTAAGGAAATGAAGGCAGGTCTTGAAAACGAAAAGCAAGCCATCAGCCGGGTGCAACAGCTGCGCGGCGAGATTGAGCGCATCGGCAGCGAGATTGAACGAGCCGAGCGCAGCTACGACTTAAACAAGGCCGCCGAGCTGAAATATGGCACGCTTCCTAAGCTAAAGCAGGAGCTGGCAGAGGCCGAGGCAGAAAATGAAAAAAGTCAAGGCAAACGACAGCTGCTTAGAGACAGTGTGACCGAAGAGGAAATTGCCCGCATCATTGGCCGCTGGACAGGTATTCCCGTGGCGCGGCTCATGGAGGGAGAGCGTGAAAAGCTTTTAAAGCTGGATGAAACCCTGCACAAGCGTGTCATCGGCCAGAACGAGGCCGTGCAGCTGGTGGCAGATGCCATTCTTCGCTCCCGCGCCGGCATTCAGGACCCGAACCGCCCCATTGGCTCCTTCCTCTTTTTAGGGCCCACCGGCGTGGGTAAAACGGAGCTTGCCAAAACGCTTGCCGAAACCCTCTTTGACGATGCGCATAATCTGATTCGCATTGACATGACAGAATACATGGAAAAATACTCGGTCTCCCGCCTGATTGGTGCACCTCCGGGCTATGTGGGCTATGAGGAGGGAGGCCAGCTGACCGAGGCCGTGCGGCGCAAGCCCTATGCAGTGGTGCTTTTTGATGAGGTTGAAAAGGCACACCCGGACGTGTTCAACATCCTTTTGCAGGTCTTAGATGACGGACGCATCACGGACTCGCAGGGTCGGACGGTGGATTTTAAAAACACGGTGATTATTCTGACCTCAAATCTGGGCTCTGAATATATATTAGAAGGAATCAATGAGGCAGGGGACATTCGCGATGAGGTACGGGAGCAAATCAGCGGACTTTTAAAGCACAGCTTCCGTCCGGAATTTTTAAATCGTCTGGATGAAATTGTCTTTTATAAGCCGCTGACCAAGCCGGAAATTACAAAGATTGTGGGACTGATGATTGAGGATTTGCAAAGGCGTCTTTCCGACAAGCAGCTCTCCCTTACCCTAACAGACGCTGCCGTGCAGCATATAATTGATGCAGGCTACGACCCGGTCTATGGGGCCCGCCCCTTGCGCCGCCTGTTGCAAAGCAAGGTGGAGACCCTTCTGGCTCGCACCATCCTAGAGAGCGACCCGGCACCGGGCACGAGCTTTACGGTGGACTATAAGGACGGGGCTTTGGCAGTTCTGTAGACAGTATCTTGGGCTGTAAAAAAGTCACATCATATTTCGAAAATTTTTGCCGGGGCTGTAGCATTTTTCTACAGCCCCTTATTTTGCGGAACAATAGAATCCCATTTTTGAGGGTAGTAACATAACTGTATTATGGGGAAAATGACAAGTTTTTAACATGTTGTTGCTGTCGGGGGTCGATACAATTATGCCCTTTGGTTTATTGTGGCCGACACCTTGACAGATGTGTAAAAATGAGGTACAATTATGCGTGCGGGCTTTGACCCGATGACATGAATCAGTAAATAAAACCGGGAGGCGGAAATACAATGGCATATACCTTAGCACAAAAAATCATCAAGGAGCATCTGGTCACCGGCGAGATGAAGGCCGGCAGCGAAATCTCCATTCGGATTGACCAAACCCTGACGCAGGATTCTACGGGCACTATGGCCTATCTCCAGCTGGAGGCAATGGGCATTGACAAGGTGAAAACCAAGCGTTCTGTGGCTTATATTGATCACAACACCATTCAGTCCGGCTTCGAAAACGCGGACGACCATAAATACATTCAAACGGTAGCGGCCAAGCATGGTATTTATTTCTCCCGCCCCGGCAATGGCATTTGCCATCAGGTGCAGCTGGAACGTTTTGGCGTACCCGGCATGACGCTTTTGGGCTCTGATAGCCATACCCCCACCGGTGGTGGCTTGGGCATGCTGGCCATTGGGGCCGGCGGCGTGGATGTGGCCGTTGCCATGGGCGGCGGCGCTTATTACATCACCATGCCGAAAATTTTAAACGTAAAGCTCGCCGGTAAGCTGCGCCCCTGGGCCACAGCCAAGGACGTGATTTTAACCGTGTTGCGAGAGCTCTCTGTTAAGGGCGGCGTGGGTAAAATTTTAGAATATACCGGCGAGGGAGTGAAAACCTTGTCCGTGCCGGAGCGTGCTACCATTACAAACATGGGTGCAGAGCTCGGCGCCACGACCTCTATTTTCCCCAGCGATGAGGCCACCCTTGCCTTCCTGAAGGCGCAGGGCAGAGAGGCAGATTATGTGCCGCTTTCGGCTGATGCAGACTGCGTGTATGATGAAGAAATTACGATTAACCTATCAGATATTGAACCTTTGGCCGCACAGCCTCACAGCCCGGATAACGTGCTGGAGGTCAGCAAAATCGGTAAGATTAAGGTAGATCAGGTTGCCATCGGCAGCTGCACCAACTCCTCATATACCGATATGATGAAGGTGGCCGCTGTGTTAAAGGGCAAAACCGTCCATCCGGACGTGAGCCTTGTCATTGCACCCGGCTCCAAACAGGTGCTGACCATGCTGGCACAGAATGGTGCACTGGCAGATATGGTGGCCGCCGGTGCCAGAATTTTAGAATCTGCCTGCGGTCCCTGCATTGGTATGGGACAGTCTCCCAAGACCGATGCCGTCTCCCTGCGCACCTTTAACCGCAACTTCTATGGTCGCAGCGGCACCAACTCGGCGCAGGTGTACCTTGTCAGCCCCGAAACGGCAGCCGCCAGCGCCATCACAGGTGTGCTGACCGATCCCCGAGAGCTGGGCGAGGCCCCTGTCATCCCCATGCCTGAGGCCTTTTTGGCCAATGACAACATGGTGGTTTCTCCCGCCGAGGATGGCTCCAAGGTTGAGGTTGTCCGCGGCCCGAACATCAAGCCCTTCCCCGTGAATACACCGCTTGCCGAGGTTGTTTCCGGCAAGGCTCTTATCAAGGTGGAGGACAATATTACAACAGACCATATCATGCCCTCTAACGCAAAGCTTCTGCCCTTCCGTTCCAATGTGCCATATCTTGCAGAGTTTTGCTTAACGCCTTGCGACCCTGAATTCCCTGCGCGGGCCAAGGCAAACGGCGGTGGCTTTGTCATTGGCGGCTCTAACTATGGGCAGGGCTCCTCTCGTGAGCATGCAGCGCTGGCGCCCTTATATCTCGGCGTAAAGGCCGTGCTGGCAAAATCCTTTGCCCGCATCCATATGGCAAACCTGATTAATTCCGGCATTCTGCCTTTGGTATTTAAAAACGAAGCCGATTATGACAGCGTGGACATGATGGATGAGCTGACCATTGAGAATGCCCCTGCACAAATTGCTGCCGGAGAAGAAATTATTGTGAAGAACTTGACAAAGAATATAAAGTATGTTACAATCTTATCTGCTTCTGACCGCCAGAAGGAGATGCTCTATGCCGGCGGTCTGATTAATTTTATCAAGATGCAGAATCAGTAAAAGGTATACCCTTTGCCTGCTTCTTTGAAAGGATGATAAAGATGTCTGCCAGCATGGAGGCCGCAAAGGAAAAATTCGTTGCGGTGATTGAAAAGCAGCTCGCGCGCATTGAGAAAATGAAGGCGGAGAGGGAATTTATTGATTATACAACATTAGATACTATTATCATCGGCGTCTGCGGCGGCGATGGCATTGGTCCTGCCATCACGAAGGCCTCCAAGCGCATTCTGGAATTTTTGCTTGCAGATGAGCTCGAAAGCGGCAAGGTGGTTTTTAAGGATATTGAGGGCCTCACCATTGAAAACCGCGTGAAGGCCGGCAAGGCTATTCCCGATGATGTATTGACGGAGCTGAAGGCCTGTCACGTCATTTTAAAGGGTCCTACCACAACCCCCCGTGCCGGCGACCCCTGGCCGAACATTGAAAGCGCCAATGTGGCTATGCGCAAGGAGCTTGACTTGTTTGCCAACGTGCGCCCCGTCCGCGTGCCGGAGCAGGGCATAGACTGGACCTTCTTTCGGGAAAACACCGAGGGCGCTTATGCCGTAGGCAGCGAGGGTCTGCATTTTAACGAGGATCTTGCCATTGATTTTACCGTCACCACGCAAGAGGGCAGTGAGCGCATCGCCCGTGCCGCCTTTGAATATGCCAAAAAGAACGGCAAAACCCGTGTGACCGCTGTTACAAAAGCAAATGTCATTAAAACCACAGACGGTAAGTTTTTGAATATCTGCAAAGAGGTTGCAAAGGATTATCCCGGCATTGAGTTGGATGATTGGTACATTGACATCATGACCGCCAAGCTGGTGGATGAAAAGAGAAGAACTCAGTTCCAGGTGTTGGTGCTGCCTAATTTGTATGGTGATATTTTGACTGATGAGGCCGCTGAATTTCAGGGCGGTGTCGGCACGGCTGGTAGCTCCAATCTGGGTAAGCGCTATGCCATGTTTGAGGCCATTCACGGCTCCGCACCCCGCATGGTGGCTGAGGGTCGCGATATATATGCAGACCCCTGCAGCATGATTCGTGCGGCTGCTATGCTGCTGTCTCATATTGGCTATGGCGAAAAGGCAGAAAAGCTGGAAAAAGCGCTGGATTTCTGCATGTATCAGGAGAAAAAGCTTGTCATCACCGGCCGTGATACAGGCGCCACCGGCGAAGAATTTGCCGATTACGTGATGGAAACCATTGCGGCTCAGTAAAAGGAAGAAAATCAATGAATAACGAAAAGAAGGCTGTGCCCTTTGTTGTGGTTAAGCGCTTGCCCCGTTATTATCGCTATCTGGGTGAGCTGTTGCGACAGGGCGTTACGCGGATTTCCTCCGGAGAGCTCAGCGAAAAAATGGGGGTAACCGCCTCTCAGATTCGTCAGGATTTTAATTGCTTCGGCGGTTTTGGACAGCAGGGATACGGATATAACATTGAAAAGCTATATAATGAAATAGGCGCCATTTTAGGTTTGCAGCACGGCTATAAAACAATTATCATCGGTGCCGGTAATTTGGGTCATGCTCTGGCAAACCATTCTAAATTTGAAAAGCGCGGCTTCACCTTGGTGGGTATTTTTGATAAAAATCCGGATTTAATCGGTACAACCATTAACCGCATCACCGTGTCTCCCATGGAGGAGCTGGAGGAGTTCTGCAGTCGACATAAGGTGGATATTGCCATTTTGGCCCTGCCGAAATCCGCTATCGATGTGGTCGTGCCCCGGCTTGTTGGGCTGAACATCAAGGGATTGTGGAACTTTTCTTATACAGATATTGAGGTACCGCCGCACATCGCCGTGGAAAACGTGCATTTAAGCGACAGCTTAATGACACTTTCCTATCGGATTACCCAAACAAATCAGGACGGGGAGAGGTAATCTCCCTTTCATATGCGCCCGTAGCTCAGTGGATAGAGCACCGGCCTCCGGAGCCGGGAGCGTAGGTTCGACTCCTATCGGGCGTACCAAAATCGACAAGATTCCAACGAGTCTTGTCGATTTTACTTATTACCTATTCACTCTTCACTTTTCCCTAAAATCAACCTTATCGATTTGAAGTAATAAAACCTTTATAATAAAAATGGACTACCAAAAGAGGAGATAAGAGAGAATAGAGAAAAGACATGGATGTTTTGCTCCGCAAAACAGAATTATAAAATATCTCTATGGTTCTGCTTTCCAAAAAATAGATACGACATTTGCCGTATCTATTTTTCATCTTATGATTATACACATCTAATATAATATTATCTATATATCGAATTTTAAATGAGTTTTGGCGTTAAAATTGCAATTTTTAATATTTTCCTACGCCGGCATTATCCGTATCAGATTCATGGATCGGAATGCACAATTCCCTATCAGCCTTTTTGAAAGTTCCCCTCATATTCAGTTTTTATTATTTCAGCACAGGCGTAAATATTTATCAAGAAAATACTTTTTACTTTAATTGCAGAAATGAATTAATTTAACAATTCATCGCAAGTTGTGTTAAAAATCTTTGCTAAAACTTTTAGTTCTATATCTGTTACAAATCTTTCACCACTTTCAATCCTTTGAACAGCATTTTTGTCAACATCGATTCCGTTAATTTGTAGTTGTTCGGCAAGAATTCTTTGCGACATTTTGGGGATGTGTTGCTTTCTCAATGAATAAATTTTTTCTCCACATAAATTGTTTTTTCCTGAATTAGATTTATTTTTAAACATAAAAACCCTCCTTTTGACATTTAGTGCTTGACAAAACTATTTTAACATGCTATAATTCAATTAATGACATCTAGTGAATGTCAAGTTTTCAACTAAAATAATGGAGGTCGTTGTGATGAAAAAAATTATATTAATAGTATTAACGCTAATTTTGGTATTTGCATTAGCAGCTTGTGGTGCAAGCACAATAAATGATGAAAATGTAAAGGTTGCCTCAGTTGACAATACTGATGATGGTGTGACAGCAGTCAATAACAATATAGAATGGAAAGAATTTTTGAAGGAATACGAAACATGGGTTGATAAATATATAGAAATTACAAAAAAATCCAAAGCCAACCCATCCGATATGTCTATCTTATCCGACTATACAGAAATGATGAAAGAATTAACTGACTGGTCGACAAAAGCAGAGGATATGGAAAAAGCATTAAAAGATGCTTCGTCAGCAGAATTAGCAGAATATTCGGCTGAACTTGCAAGAATTGCTGCAAAAATTGCACAAGCTGCATTTTAATTGGCGATTAAATTACAAAAAATAAAAAATATACCAATTTCGTGCCAGCAAAAATATTGAGCAGACGGAGTTTCTGCGTTGCATCTGTTATGCACGTGAAAAACAAAAAGAAACGACAATTTTCTGCGAAGATTGTCGTTTCTTTTTGTACTCCTACTGAAACTTGTCAAGTATTTCGGACATATCCGGAAAGGATGTTCAAAAAAACATTTTGCGCAGGCGGTTCGATACTTTGATATTGCAGAGAGGAAATCATTGGTCTACCTTGCAAAGATATAGAAAATATGATAAAATAAGCGCAGAATACATTTGAAGGCGCCTTTACAGGCTGATATCATAAGAGGGGTATATACATGCAGGAAGCACACAGCATGAAACCGATTGCACACATTCATACAGATTTTAAAGAAAAATTCGGCATCCCCCGCCAAAGCGGCCGGGCGGCCTCACTCACCGGTCGCATTGTGTTTTTACCTGCCTATCGCAATCCCGATGCCCTGCGCGGACTCTCTGGCTTTTCTCACATCTGGCTACTCTTTGATTTTTCAAAGTCACACCGCAGCACCTGGTCGGCTACGGTGCGGCCACCGCGACTGGGCGGTAACGAACGTGTCGGCGTATTTGCCAGCCGCTCCCCCTTCCGACCCAATCCTATCGGTCTTTCCTCCGTGCGCCTTTTGGGGATTGAAAAAACCGAAAATGAAGGGGATGTGCTGCTGGTTTCCGGCGTAGACCTTTTGGATATGACGCCGATTTACGACATCAAGCCTTATCTCCCCTTTTCAGACTGTCATCCCGATGCGACGGGAGGATATGCGGAAAAAATGCAGGATTTCCACCTGCAGGTGGATTGTTCTGAGGCATTTTTAAAACAGCTCCCGGAGGAAAAGCGTGCCGCCCTGCTTGAATGCCTTGCAGAGGACCCCCGCCCCGCCTATCAGGATGAGCCGGAGCGCATCTACAGCATGCAGTTTGCCGGCTTTGATATTCACTTTACTGTGCATGGAGATGCCCTAAACGTAACCGGAATAGATGCAGTTGAATAAACATAACAAAGGGGCTGTAGCAAAATGCCCAGACCGCGCAAAGCATAAAAGGCCTATAATAATGGCATATTGCAATTGGAAAGAGATTACAAGAATACAATTATAAGTGGTAAAAATGCGTTTTAAAACGATTTTTAGATTAAACCGCTTTGCACTTCGAACAAACTTCGCCTCTTGCTGTACCTCTGTACAGCTTCGGGACTCAGTTTGTCCAATCTGCGCTATTTTGCGTCTATCCCCAAAGGGGCTGCAGCGCTTTGCTGCAGCCCCTTTGTTATTTCAATTTACATAAACCACAAGACAATTTGTATCCTCCACCGCTTCTCCGATAAGCTTTGGCTGCAGGCAGGTTGGCGCGAGGCTACCCAGCCGCGCCCGCAACGCGCCGGTTAAAGACCAGTCCGCATCGAAAACGCTTTTTACATGATCTTTATACAAGGCGTTTTGCTCCGTCTCCACCGGCTCTGTCTGCACCACCTGAACCGGCTTTCTTCCGCGCAACGCATCTTCATCTAACTGCATGGCCACTTGATCCACCAGCCGAACGTCCTGCAGGCTCACCTGCCGGTATACATCATATTCATTGACAGTCGCCGTCAGACAGATAAAAATGCAAACAAAAAGCACAAGCACGCGTAACCGACCCCGCAGCAGCATAAAAAGCGGCTCTAAGAATAGAGCGAGACCAATGCAGGAAACAAACAGGCTCCTATTGGTGAGCCAGACCTGCTCTGCCAGTAAATTCGGCACCAGTGGCGCAAAAAACAGCGCAAGACCTCCCACAAAAAAGGCCACAGCCTTCTTTACGCCGATAGGGTTTTTTTGCGCCCTGCCGCTTAGGGACAGACACAAAGAAACCAACAGCATAAAAATGAGTAGGAGAATTCCCCACCACCCCTCTGTCAAAAGAAGCCTGATGCCGCGACCGCTGCCGATGATAGTCGCCGGATACATAAGGCCTGCCACCTCTCCCAGCTGACGGAACAGCTCTGCAAGCTGCTGCGATAAATCAGCAAGGTCTAAGCCCGCAGCCCGGCTGCCTAACGCCCCCAGATTGGCAAAACATCTGTAATAGGCGAACATGAGTCCGATGTTTAAAGCAGATATAACCGGCACGGGAATGTGCCTTACGCGCGGCTTCCATATAAAGAAAAGACAGGCTGAAGCGGCCGAAAACACCGCCACCGATTCATAAAAACCGCAGGATAAAAGCTGAAACAAGACAAACAGCAAAAACTGCCCCCATTTTCTTTCCTCTGTCATAAACCGACTCAGGCAAAAAAGAGCGAGCGCGGCAAAAAACAACCCCGGCACAAGCCGCGTTGAGGCAGAAAGCCAATAGCGCCCCTCCATGCCCAAAGGAAACAGCAGAAAAAACAGCAAAAAAAACGGGGAGGGACGAAGAGACATGCGCCGCAGAGCGTCGCACAGCAAAAAGCCGGAGGCCACGTGCAGTCCGGTGATAAGGCAGAGTGCCACACCGGGCACACGCCAGAAAAAACCCCAAAATGTGGGGTCTAACAAGCTGGCCAGCGGACGGGTGGAAAGGGTACCGATGGTCAGATACACATACGACAAATCCTGGTGCAGCGGATATGTGCCGTACTGAATAAAGTCATCCAGAATGGGATAATACTGAAAACCATACAGCAAATACGGCAAAAAGGCTGCTATAATCCAAAAAAGCTTTTCTCGGCTTGCCGGCTTCATTCCGTGCCACCACCCTTTCTCTTTTATTTGCTTACAGTATAGCAAAAAATCCCGTTTCTGTCCAGTCGTATACCAAAATAATCGCCAAATTTTCCATAAAAAGTATTGATTTGCCGACGTAATTATGATAAAATTATAGTTCAAGTATTGTGTGGGAGGAAGATACCATTGCAAAAGCTGGGATTAAACGAAATCAGGGAAAAATACCTTTCATTTTTTGAGAAAAAAGAGCATTACAGAATGCCGAGCTTTTCGCTGGTGCCGGAAAACGACCCCAGCCTGCTGCTCATCAATGCCGGCATGGCACCGCTGAAGCCCTACTTCACCGGTCGGCAGAAGCCCCCGAAAAACCGGGTAACCACTTGTCAGAAATGCATCCGTACGCCGGATATTGAACGCGTGGGGAAAACCGCCCGTCACGGCACCTTCTTTGAAATGCTGGGCAACTTCTCCTTTGGCAATTATTTTAAGCATGAGGCAACCGCCTGGGCATGGGAGTTCGTGACGAAGGAGCTGGAAATCCCGGTGGACAGGCTTTGGGTCACCATTTACGAGGAGGATGATGAGGCCTTTAGCATTTGGACAAATGAGGTCGGTGTAGCACCTGACCGCGTGGTGCGCATGGGCAAGGAGGACAACTTCTGGGAAATCGGTTCAGGCCCCTGCGGCCCTTGCTCCGAGCTGTATTATGATCGTGGACCGGAGCACGGCTGTGGCTCGCCGGATTGCGGCGTCGGCTGTGAATGTGACCGGTTCATTGAGTTCTGGAATCTGGTGTTCACGCAGTTTGATAAGCAGGAGGATGGTAGCTACATCCCCTTGGACCATCCTAACATTGATACGGGCATGGGGCTCGAGCGCATTGCCTGCATCATGCAGGATGTGCCTTCTCTCTTTGATGTGGATACCATTTACCGTATATCCGAAAAGGTCTGCCAGATTGCAGGCGTGGAATATAAAAAGGACGAAAAGACGGATATTTCCATCCGTGTTATTACCGACCACATCAGAAGCACCGTTTTTTTAGTGTCCGATGGTGTGCGTCCTTCTAACGAGGGCCGCGGATATGTGCTGCGCCGTCTGCTGCGCCGCGCCGCCCGTCACGGTAAGCTGCTGGGCATTAACAAGGCCTTTTTGGCAGAGCTTGCCGACACAGTCATTCACGAATCCAAGGGCGCCTATCCGGCGCTGTTTGAAAATCAGGACATGATTAAAAACGTCATCCGTTTAGAAGAAGAGCGTTTCATTGAAACCATCGACGCCGGCTTCCAGATGCTGGCAAGCTTCTTTGACGGCAAATCCGAGGAGGACATAAAAGCAAATCCTGTTTTCTCCGGAGAGCAGGCCTTTAAGCTATATGATACCTATGGTTTCCCCATCGACCTCACCCGCGAGATTGTGGCCGAAAAGGGTATGACTGTTGACGAAGAGGGCTTTCAGCAAGAGATGGATCAGCAGCGCCAGCGCGCAAGAGCTGCCCGCGCCAAAATGGGCGATGTGGGCTGGGATGATAAAATTGCTGATATTTTAGCCAAGCTGCCGACAACGGAATTTGTCGGTTATGATACCCTGACGTCTACGGGTAAGGTGCTGGCGCTGATTGAAAATCAGGAACAGGTCAACGCCTTAGGCGAACCTGCCGAGGGCATTGTGGTGCTGGATACAACGCCTTTTTACGGCGAGGGCGGCGGCCAGGTCGGTGACATTGGCCGGCTGACCGGTGCCTTGTGCAGCGCCGAGGTGCTGGATGTGAAAAAGACTGCCGATGGCAAGTTTTATCATATTGTCAAGGTGACAGAGGGCACTATAAAAGTGGGCGATGAGCTGACCGCTCAGGTGGATGCAGGCTACCGCGCTGCCGTTTCCCGTAACCACAGCGTGACACATCTTTTGGACAAAGCTCTGCAAAACCGCTTCGGGGCAGAGGTCAGTCAGGCAGGCTCCTTGGTTGAGGCTGAGCGCATGCGCTTTGACTTTACTCTGACGCAGCCCGTCACCGAAGAGGACTTAAAGGCTGTGGAGCAAGAGGTAAACAGCGCCATTCTGCAGGCAATGCCTGTTGTCTGGGAAAATATGTCGCTTGATGCCGCAAAGGCCAAGGGTGCAACGGCTGTCTTTGGTGATAAATACGGCGATGTTGTCCGCGTGGTATCCATGGGCGATTACTCCATGGAGCTCTGCGGCGGCTGTCATGTGAAAAACACGGCAGAAATCGGCCTGTTTAAATTACTGTCTGAGGGCGGCGTTGCCGCCGGCGTCAGACGTATTGAGGGCACCACCGGTCTAGGTGTTATGCGTGAGCTGTACGGCCTGGATGAAGCCTTAAAGGAGGCCGCCGGTGTGTTGAGGTGCGCTCCCCGCGATGTGGCTCAAAAGGCCAGAACTCTCCATGAGGAGCTAAAGGCTGCCGGCGCACAGATTGAATCCCTTACCGCCAAAATGGCAAACAATGCGGCCGGCAATATGCTGGACAACGCAAAAGAAATAAACGGCGTTAGCGTGGTGACAGGAAAGCTCGAAAACGCAGGCATTGACGCTCTGCGTGCGCTGGGTGACTCCATCAAGGAAAAGCTGCCTGTCTCCTTTGTGGCGCTGGCAGATGTAGCCGGTGACAAGGTGACCTTCATCACCATGGCCACTCCGGAGGCCGTAAAACGCGGCCTGCATGCCGGTAACATCATCCGTGAGGTTGCCAAAACCGCAGGCGGTGGCGGCGGCGGCCGTCCCGACTCGGCACAGGCCGGCGGCAAGGACGTCTCAAAGGTAGATGAGGCGCTCTCCGTTGCCCTTCGTCTGGCAGAAGAAGCCTTGAAATAGGCAATGAATAAAAAAGGAATTGCAAAGAGGTGAATTATGAATATTCCAAACCTTTTGACTGTGTTCAGGCTGTTTCTGATTCCGCTGTATGTGCTGGTATTCTGTCTGGAGAAGGAAACGCACATCTTCTCCGCCCTGATTTTTCTTTTGGCAAGCGGCACAGACGTTTTAGACGGCTATCTGGCACGAAAACTGAATATGATTACCAAATGGGGACAGCTGATGGACCCTCTGGCAGATAAATGCATGCAGCTGACAGTCATCATCACGCTTTTCACTACAAGAATCGTGCCGGTTTGGTTTATTGCTCTTTTGATTGCAAAAGAGGTTATTATGATTTTAGGTGGCGTTTTCTTATACAGCAAAAAGACCTATGTAAAGGCCAATAAGGCCGGAAAATTAAACACTGTGTTTTTGTTTGTTGTGATGACGCTGCTGCTGCTCATCCCGAACATGAATGCCGTGATCAAAAACATTCTGCTGGGTCTTTCGGCCCTTTGGATGGTGCTGGCCGGCGGGATTTATCTGTATTTATACTTTGTGCATAATCACCGCTTTAAAAGATATACATCTAAAAGCAGGAAGGGAGAATCCATATGACAGTGTTAGGCTGGGTTTTGCTTTTGATTGGTGCGCTCATCACCTTTTTGGCCAAGCCCGTTCTGCAGAAAAAGGCCGGAGACGGCGAAATGAGCCAAAAAGCCTTATACATGATTAAGACCGCAGGTATGTGGATTGTTATTGCAGGTGCAATCTTGATTTTTTTAGCAGGGGGAATCGTTAATGTCTGAGCAATTAGATAAAATATATAATCCCGGTGAGGTGGAGGACAGGCTGTATGCCGAATGGGTGGAAAAAGGCTACTTTACACCTTCACCGGACCCGAACAAAGAGCCCTTTACCATTGTGATTCCGCCGCCGAACGTAACCGGTCAGCTGCATATGGGCCACGCGATGGACGAAACCCTGCAGGATATTCTGATTCGGTATAAGCGTATGGCCGGCTACGCAGCGCTATGGGTGCCGGGTACCGACCACGCAGGCATTGCCACCCAGATTAAGGTGGAGGAAGCTCTGCGCAAGGAGGAAGGCCTCACCCGCTACGATTTGGGACGTGAAGCCTTTACCGAGCGCGTTTGGGATTGGAAGCATAAATACGGCGAACGCATCATTAATCAGCTGAAAAAGCTGGGTAGCTCCTGCGACTGGAGCCGCGAGCGCTTTACTATGGACGAAAACCTGTCAAAGGCTGTCAAAGAGGTGTTTGTTACCTTATATGAAAAGGGCTTGATTTATCAGGGTGAGCGCATCATCAACTGGTGCCCCAGCTGCATCACCGCCCTTTCGGATGCCGAGGTGGAATATGCCGAGCAAAATGGCTGCTTTTGGCACATCCGTTACCCGGTAAAGGATAGTGACGAGTCCTTTGTCATCGCCACCACCCGTCCCGAGACCCTTCTGGGCGATACGGCTGTGGCCGTTCATCCCGAGGATGAGCGGTACACCCATCTGGTGGGGAAAACTCTGATTCTCCCCCTGGTGGGTCGGGAAATCCCCGTTGTGGCAGATGCCTATGTGGATAAAGAATTCGGAACCGGCGCCGTTAAAATTACGCCGGCCCATGACCCCAACGATTTTGAGGTTGGCGCGCGCCATGGCCTGCCGATCATCAAGGTCCTGGACGATAGTGCGAAGGTGAATGAGAACGGCGGCAAGTACCAGGGTCTTGACCGGTATGAGGCACGCCGTCAGATTGTTAAGGATTTGGAGGAAGGCGGCTTTTTGGTAAAAACCGAGGACCATGCGCACAACGTGGGCCAATGCTACCGTTGCGGCACCACCGTTGAACCCATCACCTCCAAGCAGTGGTTTGTCAAAATGGGTCCCCTGGCAGAAAAGGCCCTTGAGGTCGTAAAGGACGGCACCATTCAATTTGTCCCCGACCGTTTCTCTAAAACCTATATCAACTGGATGGAAAACGTGCACGATTGGTGCATATCGAGACAGCTTTGGTGGGGACACAGAATTCCCGCCTTTTACTGCGACGCCTGCGGCGAAACCACAGTCAGCCGCGAAGATATTACGAAGTGCCCCAAATGCGGCGGCACCGTTCATCAGGATGAGGACGTGCTGGATACCTGGTTCAGCTCGGCGCTGTGGCCCTTCTCTACTCTGGGCTGGCCGGAAAAGACTGCGGATTTAGATTATTTTTATCCCACAAGCGTCCTGGTCACCGGCTATGACATCATCTTCTTCTGGGTGGCACGTATGATTTTTTCCGCCATGGAGCATATGAAGAAGGAGCCCTTCCACCATGTATTAATCCATGGTCTGGTGCGCGACTCTCAGGGACGGAAAATGTCAAAATCTCTGGGCAATGGCGTGGACCCCTTAGAGGTTATTAAAAAATACGGCGCAGATGCCCTGCGCTTTACGCTTGTCACCGGTAATTCTCCGGGCAACGATACCCGCTATTCCGATGAACGCGTGGAGGCCAGCCGTAACTTTGCCAATAAAATTTGGAACGCCTCCCGCTTTGTGCTGATGAATCTAACAGTAACAGAAAGAAAGCTGCCGGAGGCAGCAGAGCTCAAACTGGAGGATAAATGGATTCTGCATCGATACAATCAGGTGGTTAAGGCTGTGACGGATAATCTGGATCGCTTTGAGCTGGGCATTGCCGTCAGCAAGCTGTATGACTTTATCTGGGACGAGTTTTGCGATTGGTACATTGAGCTGATTAAGCCCCGCCTGTATGATGAGGATTGTCCCTCCAACAAGGCCGCACAGTACACGCTTTCCTATGTGCTTTCCGGCGCTTTAGAGCTGCTACATCCCTTCATGCCCTTCATCACAGAGGAAATCTGGCAAAAGCTGCCGCATGTGGGTGAGAGCATTGTGATTGCGGACTGGCCGAAATTTAATGAGGCGCTCGACTTCCCCGCCGAGGCCGCCGATATGGAAGCCATTATGGCCGCCTTAAAAGCCGTGCGGAACCAGCGCAGCGAAATGAACATTCCGCCCTCTAAAAAGGCAACGGTTTATATCAAAACCGAAAAGCCCGAGGTATTCTCTCAGGGCACGAGCTTTTTTGAAAAGCTGGCAAGTGCACAGGAAGCCATTATAGCAGATGGCAGTTTCGTGCCGCCGGCAAACGCCGTATCCTGCGTGGTAGACGGCGCGCAAATCTTTATGCCGCTGGATGATTTGGTGGATAAGGAAAAAGAAATGGCCCGTCTTGCTAAGGAGAAGGAAAACCTGCTGGCTGAAATCAAGCGTGTAGAGGGTAAACTTTCAAATCCCGGCTTCGTGAATAAAGCCCCCGCCCAAGTGGTCGAGGAGGAACGGAAAAAGGAAACCAAATATCGCGAAATGCTGGAAAAGGTGCTGGAAAACATAAAAATGTATAGCTAAGCATCCTTAAAGGGTTGTCTCCATACACCTTTTAATTGCATAAACGTTTAAAAATGTAGGGGTCGATACCTACATTGACCCAAAAAACGGGCCGATGTGGGCATCGACCCCTATAAAAATTATTTTACGCCTTAATATGTATGACAAATGTTCCGGGCACCATGAGTTTGTCAACCGGGATGCATGTAACAGTCGACTGTTTTTTGACGCAGATTTATAAAGACGCAGTTGCTCCTTGTTACGGGTAGAAAGGTGTTGAATTTCCGCGCTTTCTGTGATACAATTAAGTTTGTAAGATCGGCGCAGACGCCGTCTGTGGCTGCCGCAGCAGCCGGAAAGGATTCAATATGAAAGAAAAAAATCAACAAAATACAAGCTGTCATATAACAAGCATTGGCGGTCAGGCCGTCATTGAAGGGGTTATGATGCGAGGACCCAAGGAAATTGCCGTGGCTGTTCGCACGCCGGAGCAAGGCATCGTGATAGACAAAAAGCCCATTGCCTCTGTCCTGCAAAAGAATAAGCTGTTAAAGCTGCCGATTATCCGCGGCGTAATTTCCTTTGTGGAGTCGCTCATCATCGGTACCCGTGCTTTGATGTTTTCTGCCGAATTTTTTGACATTGAAGAGGAAGACGATAAAAAGAAAAAGGAGGCCATGACCGAGGAGGAGCGCAAGGAGGCCGAGGCCAAGGAAAATAAAATGAAAAATGCTGCCATTTATTTTTCAGTGGTGGTGGCACTGGTGTTCGGTGTAGGCCTTTTCATGCTGCTGCCTGCGGTGCTGGTTGGCTTTATTAAGGATTACATCACAAACCGCCTGCTTGCAACCCTGCTTGAGGGCGTAATCCGCATTGCAATTTTTCTTGTGTATATCAGCCTGGTTTCCCGCATGAAGGATATCCGGCGCGTGTTTGAATACCACGGAGCCGAACATAAAACCATTTTCTGCTATGAAAGCGGCGAGGAGCTAACCGTGGAAAATGCCCGCCGTTTTTCACGATTGCACCCCCGCTGTGGCACCAGCTTTCTTTTGATCGTCATGGTGGTGAGCATCATTGTATTCTCCTTCATTTCCTGGGAAAACGCCTGGATGCGGTTGGGTATTCGCCTGCTGCTGCTTCCTGTGGTGGCCGGCCTTTCCTATGAGGTAATTAAATTTGCCGGCAGAAGCAAAAGCAAAATCATGCGTGCCGTGAGCATGCCGGGCATGTGGCTACAGAAAATCACCACCCGGGAGCCGGATGACAGCCAGCTGGAGGTGGCTATTGCTTCCCTCAAGGCTGTGTTAACAGAGAACCGGGAGGACGACAAATGGTAATCGCCGAGGCGCTTCAGGAAGCCTGCCGGCAGCTGGCAGCTGCCGGTATTACCTCTGCACGCTTAGATAGCGAGGTGCTTCTCTCCTTTTTGTTAAAAAAGGAGAGGCTCTATCTGCTGCTACACAAGCACGATGCATTAGGCGAGGATACACTCTCTGACTACGAGGCACTCATTAAGCGGCGTGCAGCAGGAGAGCCGGTGGCCTATCTTGTAGGGGAAAAGGAATTTATGTCTCTCCCTTTTGCTGTCCGTCCGGGTATTTTAATTCCACGACCGGACACGGAAACGCTGGTCGAGAGCGTCATTGCACGCTATCAGACGGCAGGAAAGATATCTGTTTTGGATCTGTGTACGGGCTCAGGCGCCATTGCCGTGAGCCTGGCTTATTATTTACCGCAGAGTCATGTAACCGCCTGTGACATTTCAGAGCTTTGTGTGGAAACGACACGGGAAAACGCCTGCAAAAACGGAGTTTCGGATAGGGTTTTAGTGGTTCTTGCAGATGTGTTAGGCTCTTTGCCCTTCTGCGAGCGGTTCGATTGTGTGGTGTCGAATCCCCCATATATTCCCACACAGGCACTTGCCGGACTGGAGAGGGATGTCCGGGATTTTGAGCCGACAGTTGCCTTGGACGGCGGCGTGGACGGCCTTTTGTTTTACCGGCGCTTGTCAAAGCTTGCGCCACAGCTTTTAAAGCCGGGCGGTCTTTTGGCGCTTGAGGTCGGCCATGATCAGGCAGAATCTGTATGCGCTCTCCTTGTGAAAGCCGGTTTTTCCGGGATAGAAACGCTGCAGGATCTGGCAGGAATTTCCCGCGTGGTTTGCGGGGTGCTTTAGAGCAGACAGAAATTTATCGAAAAATCATATCTTTTTTGTGTAGGCCGTTGCATAAACCGAAAAATTATGATACAATAGTATAGGATATTTGTGTTTCAGCCGCTTTAGCGGCCTGTGATAATTCAAAAGAAAAATCGGAGCCGGAAATTATGAAGCGAAAAATCAATTTGTTAATACCGATTTTTATTATCTTAGTGCTTATATACCTCCTGCGCTCCGTGCTGGGTGGCCATGTACAGGTGGAAACCTTGTATGGCGGCAGCATGGAGGATATGGTCAACACAAAGGGCATTGTGATAAAATATGAAACAGTGCTCTCTCCCGACGCATCCGGCACCTTAGAGCCTTCTGTTCAGGAAAACGCACGCGTCTCGGCCGGTCAGGAGGTTGCGATGATTTACTCCGGAACCGTGGACTCCGGCCTTAAGAATCGGTTGGAACAAATCAATAAAAAGATTGAGCAGATTGAAAAAAACAGGGCAGATTTATTCACCTTTACCGGTGATGTGGCACGCCTTGAACAAAAGATTACCGAGCAAACCGAGGAGTTAATTCAAAAAAGCCGCAGCGGTGATTTGGTTGCTGTTAGAGAAATACAGCTTGTTATTGAGGCGCTTTGTGAAAAAAAAGCACAGATTTCCGGCAACGGAACAGCCGGGAGTCTTGTAGACGATTTGCGGAGCCAAAAGGCAGAAATTGAAGGGCAGATTGGTGCGGCGCAGCATAGCATCAAAACTCCTATTCCCGGCATTTTCTCAGTTTCGACCGACGGCTTTGAACAGGTGGTCACGCCTTATAACATGATGGAGTTGACGCCGTCTACGGTCAATGACCTGATTGCCCGGGAGAAGGAGCAGGCCACAGAAGGCAACAATGCCTGTAAAATCATGCAGAATTTCCGCTATTTCATTGCTTTAAACCTTCCGGCTGAACGTTTGGGTACGCTCCGGATAGACGATGGCGCTAAGCTGCGCTTTTATGATTTGTCCGCTGATCTGGTGCAGGCCAAGGTGCTATATATTTCTCCCGTGCAGGAGAATAATGCCACGGTCATCTTAGAGGTACAGCAGCATGTGGAATCGCTTTTAAAGCGTCGGTTTGTAAATCTTGAATTCGTCAAAAACCGCAACGAGGGATATCGCGTCAGCGTAAAGGCGCTGCGTACAAAGGATAATGTCAACGGCGTGTATGTGCGTCGGGACGGCACACCTCATTTTATCCCTGTGACGATTTTATATAACACGCAGGATATGGCCATCGTTGAGTCGGCAGACAGCGAAACGCCTCTGCGCCTGTACGACGAGGTGATTGTCAGTGCCGGCAGCTATGAGGAGGGAAGCCTGCTCCAATGAATGTCGAAGAAAATGTAAAACGGATTCGCGAACGGATTGCAAATGCCGCCGTACGTGCAGGAAGAAATCCTGAGGATATCATCCTTGTAGCCGTGACAAAAACGGTGGATGCAGCAGCAGCCCGTAAGGTGATGGAGGCCGGCGTTA
Source organism: Oscillospiraceae bacterium (assembly GCA_015068615.1). Lineage (GTDB taxonomy): Bacteria > Bacillota > Clostridia > UBA1381 > UBA9506 > UMGS755. The sequence goes on from SVKE01000003.1 coordinate 34,447, forward strand.
CCACTCTGGGTGAAAACCGGGTGCAATCCTTTTTAGATAAATACGAGGTGCTGCATGATGAGCCAGCTTGGCATCTTATTGGGCATCTGCAAACCAATAAGGTGAAATACATCACGGGCAAGGTCAGCCTGATTCATTCGGTTGACAGCCTGCACTTGGCTGAGGAAATCAGCAAAAGGGCCTCCCTGCTGGAGGTTACCCAGGACATTTTACTCCAGTGTAACATCTCCGGCGAGGACAGTAAATCCGGCGTTGCACCGGAGAAGGCAGAAGCCTTGCTCGCAGCGGTTTCCAGCCTTCCGGCCTTGCGGGTTTGCGGTCTTATGACCATGGCGCCTCTGGGCGCCGCAGAGTCGGAAACGCGGCGATACTTCGCCGGCCTGCGCATGCTTTCTCAGCGCCTTCTGGAAAAGCATTATCCGAATGCCCCGCTCACACAGCTTTCTATGGGCATGAGCGGCGATTTTGAAGCCGCAATTGCTGAAGGGGCAACCTTAATTCGAGTTGGTACAGCATTGTTTACTTAAGTGTATAACATTAAGATAAAAAAAGTTATTTTAGGAGGAATGTATATGGGAGCCATGGACAAAATGCTAAAATGGATTGGAATTTCCGATGAGGTGGATACCGAGGAGGAGTTTTTTGCCGCCCAGCAACAGGAAGAACCGGAGGAACCAATGATTCCGGCCGGCAAGCGCGGTAAAGTCGTGAACATTCACACCTCCACCCAGCTAAAGGTTGTTGTCATTCAGCTGACAAGCTTTGAAGATGCCCGCGATATTGCGGACCATCTAAAGGCAAAGAAGCCTGTGGTCATTAACCTTGAAAAGCTGGATAAAGAGGTTTCCCGCCGCGTTGTAGACTTTCTTTCCGGCGCTGTGTACGGCGTGGACGGCAATATTCAGAAGGTGGCAAACGGCATCTTTTTAATCGCTCCGTATACCGTGGGCATCATGGGCGACTTTAAGGACGAACTGAAAAAGGGCTTTCCCTTTGCCTATTAATCATGGCGCAGCTTGACGAAAAAATGCTTCTGGCTCGTCTTAAGGATTTGGAGCATGGGGCTGAGCACGGCGGTAAGCCGTGCTTCAGCCGTTTTTTAGACCCCAGAGAAATGGCTCTTTTTAAAAGGGCCATGCACCCCCGCCAGCCCTTTATGCTTTGGGGCGGATACCCAGACAGCGAACGGCAGATGCTGGGCTTTTTTCCGGATTATATGGAACCCGTTGAGGATGTATTCCCTATTCGTGCCCTGCGTCTTTCTGCCGGAGAGAAGTTAGAGCATCGTACGGTTCTCGGCTCGCTCATGGGCTTAGGCATAGAGCGCAACCTAATCGGCGATGTGGCAATGGAAGAGGAAGGGGCTGTCATCTTCGTTTGCGAGAGTATTGCGGATTTTTTGCTGCTTAACCTGACCAAGGCAGGAAGGATGCGTCTGCACGTCAGCGAGGCCGCAGCAGATTCTTTGGCTATTTTGCCCAGACAGTTTAAAATCATCAGTGGTACGGTGGCTTCTCTGCGCCTGGACTGTGTGCTGGGCTTGCTCACCGGCATGTCCCGCTCCGCTACAGAGGAGCTGTTAAAAAAAGAGATGGTCTGCGTGAACCACAGCATTTGCAGCCGCGGCGCTGCGTTAGTTTCTGCCGGAGATGTGCTGAGCGTTCGCAGATTTGGCCGGGCCGAAGTGGCCGAAATTTTCGGCGAGACAAAAAAAGGAAGAATTAGAATCAATCTAAAAAAATATATATAAAACTAAAGAAGGGAAGAGCCGATATGCTGACACCGGTCGATATTGAAAACAAGGAATTTACAAAGGCTTTCCGTGGCTATGATATTTATGAAGTAGAAGAATTTATGAAAAATCTGGTGGCCGATTACGAAAAGCTGTATCGTGAGAACGCTGAGCTAAAAGAAAAAAATGCCGTGCTGGGTGAAGCGATCGGCAGTTATAAGGGCATGGAAGAGACCATGCAGAATGCCATTTTGGTGGCACAGCGCACAGCGGAGGACATTAAGCAAAACGCTTACGAACGCTCCGAGACCATTGTAAAGGATGCGCAGCGGCGCGCCGGCGAGGCCATTAACAAAGCCAACCGCTCCATTGCAGACCTGGAAAAAACGTATTTGAATATGCAGAGCGAAATGAATGGCTTCCGCGCAAAGGTGAGTGCGTTACTATCTACTTATATGCAGCTGCTGTCTGAGCTGCCCGATCAAAAGAGCCAACAAGGCCATGTATTCACCCCTGTCAAGGAGGAGGACGTGCCGGAGGCATCTGCGCCCGCTGTTGAGACAGCGGAGCCGGCCTTAGAACAGCAGGACACGAATACCTTCACCCTGCCCTCTTCCGCTTTTGAACCGGAGACACAGCCAGCGGCAGAGCCGGAGGAAAAGCCGACGCCGATTCCCCTGCATCAAACCACAGGACTTGACACAGAGCGAAGGATTAATCCCGTGGTGGAGGAGCTGCTGCGGAAGAAAAGGGAGGAAGGCGAGCTTCAGCCACAATCACCAGCACCTGAGGAAATCTTTGATGCCCCGGCCGTTGAAAAGGAAGTTCAGCCGGAGCCGTTTTCTGTGACAAAGGAAACCTTGGAAAAGGAACCGGACACCGAAATGCCGGTCATTGATATTGAAAATTTGAAAAACTATGACGTGTTTAGCGATGACTCAATCTGAGCCGGCGGCTACCGTCTGCTTCTCTTTTTAGAAAGGATGAAACAACATGGATTACAGTCAAACGCTTAATCTGCCGAAAACCGATTTCCCTATGCGAGGCAATTTACCTCAGCGTGAGCCGGAAATACTGGCCCGGCAGGAAGCTGGCGAAATGTATCAAAAGCTCATGGAGCATAATGAGGGCAAGCCGCTCTTTATTCTGCATGACGGCCCGCCGTATGCCAATGGCGATATGCACATGGGTCACGCTCTTAATAAAACCTTAAAGGATGTCATTACCCGCTTCAAAAATATGGACGGCTTTAAGGCGCCGTATATTCATGGCTGGGATACCCACGGTCTACCCATCGAGCGACAGGCGATTGCAAAAATGAAGATTAATCGTCACGAGGTAGATACGGTGGAATTCCGCAATGTCTGCCGCGATTTTGCCATGAAATATGTAGCCCAGCAGAGGGAATCCATCAAGCGTTTGGGTGCACTGGGTAAATGGGAGGATCCGTACCTGACGCTGGATCCTAAATTTGAAGCCAAGCAGATTGAAATTTTCGGCAAGATGGCAGAAAAGGGCTATATCTATAAGGGCTTAAAGCCCATTTATTGGTGCCCGGACTGCGAGACTGCCTTAGCCGAGGCCGAAATTGAATACCAGGAGGACAAAACAAACTCCATTTATGTAAAATTTGCTGTTGTAGATGATAAGGGAGTATTTGCCGAAAGCGGCATTCCCAAGGAAAAGATACACTTTTTAATCTGGACGACCACGACCTGGACGTTGCCGGGTAACGTGGCCATCGCTTTAAACGGCGCCTTTACCTACGATTTGATAGAAGCCGATGGAGAATACTTTATCATTGCTGATGAGCTGGTAGAGTCTGTTATGAAGGCCGGAGGCCGCGAAAGCTATCAAAAGGTCTGCTCCTATCGGGGCAGCGATCTGGAGTTCATTCGTTGCGCTCATCCCTTTATTGACCGCGAATCTGTCATCATTTTGGGTGACCATGTCACGCTGGATGCCGGTACCGGCTGTGTACACACCGCACCGGGACATGGTCTTGAGGACTATATTGCCTGCCAGCAGTATAAGGACATTCCCATTGTTGTGCCCGTGGATGAAAAGGGGCATTTAAATGAGCTAGCCGGAGAATTCAACGGCCTGTATTATGAAAAAGCAAATCCGGCGATCATCAGCCGTTTGACAGAATGCGGCGCACTTTTTGCTGTGGAGGAAATTATTCACCAATATCCCCATTGCTGGCGCTGTCATGAGCCGATTATTTACCGTGCTGCAGAGCAGTGGTTTGCCTCGGTTGACGCCATTAAGGAGGATGCCGTCCGTGCCATTGGCAAGGTGGAATGGCTGCCTAAATGGGGTGAGGATCGCATCACCGGTATGGTGCAGGACAGAAGCGACTGGTGCATCTCCCGCCAGAGAACCTGGGGTGTGCCGATTCCGATTTTCTATTGTCAGGAATGCGGCAAGGACCTGATTAATCAAGAGACGATTCAGGCCGTTTCTGAGCTGTTTTATCAGCAGGGCTCTAATGCCTGGTATCAACTGCCGGCGGAGGATATTCTGCCCAAGGGCACTGTCTGTCCGGTCTGCGGCTGTGCACATTTTGATAAGGAAAAGGACATCATGGATGTTTGGTTTGATTCCGGCTCCAGCCATTCCGGTGTGCTGGACGTAAAGGAGGGACTGCGCTTCCCGGCTGACCTCTATTTGGAGGGCAACGACCAGTACCGCGGTTGGTTCCAGTCATCACTCCTAACCTCTATTGCTGCCCGCGGTGAGGCGCCTTATAAAATGGTTATCACCCACGGTATGATTGTGGATGCCTCCGGTGAAAAGATGTCAAAATCCAAGGGCAACGGCGTCAGCCCACAGGATATCATCAAAGAATATGGCGCCGATGTGCTGCGTCTTTGGGTGGTTTCGGCAGATTATAAAACCGATATGCATATCTCTAAGGACATCTTAAAGCAGTTGTCTGAGGCTTACCGCAAAATCCGCAATACAGCCCGGTACATTTTGGGTAATATTCACGATTTTGAACCCGACCGCGACACGGTAGCTCTTGCAGATATGCCTGAAATTGACCGCTGGGCGCTCCTGCGTCTTGACCGTCTGGTAGAAAAGACGCTGCAGGCTTATAGAAGCTATGAATTTCATAGCGTGTTCCATGCCATTCGTAATTTCTGCGTAGTGGAAATGAGTAATTTTTATTTAGACGTTATTAAAGACCGTCTGTATACGGAAAAGGCCGATAGCAAAGCCCGTCGTAGCGCACAGACGGCAATGTATAAGATTTTAGATGCACTTGTGCGTCTGCTGGCCCCGGTTCTGGCCTATACCAGTGAGGAAATCTGGTCCTTTATGCCCCACAGCGAAAAAGACAACCGGGAGTTCGTTCTTTTAAACGATATGCCAAAGACGGATGCCTCCCTGCGTGATAAGGCTTTGGAGGAACGCTGGGATGCCCTGCTGGCTGTTCGCGGCGATGTAGCAAAGGCTCTGGAGGAAGCAAGAAATGAGAAGCTGATTGGTCACTCTCTGGGCGCAACAGTCTCTCTGTATGCCGAAGGGGCTCTCCTTGAGGTGCTGCAGGGTGTAGAAGCAGAGCTTGCGACCTATTTCATCACCTCATCCGCCACAGTGGCGCCCTTAGCTCAGGCTCCGGCAGAAGCAACGGCCGGCGAAACCGGTGTTAAAATTACAGTTAGCGCTGCAACCGGAGAAAAATGTGAGCGTTGCTGGATTATTTCCGAAACTGTCGGCAAAAACGCAGAGCATCCGACTCTGTGTGACCGCTGCTGCGAGACATTATAATGGATAAAAGGCCTGCCTCGTTCCCTGTTTTTTCGGGAACGAGGCGACTTTTGCAAAAAATTAGAATAAGGAGAACAAGGCCTTGCTCATTGTATATTTTCTGGGCGCGGTGATACTTTCCGTCATTGATCAGCTGTCAAAGCTGGCTGTGCTTAGGTTCATAAAGCCCATTGATACTGTGCCGCTTTTAGAGGGCATTTTCCACTTGACCTACTGCGAAAACCGAGGCGCGGCCTTTGGCATTCTGCAAGGCAGATTCGGTCTTTTGTTTGTCATTACAGCGCTTGTTTTGATTGCTGTGACGGTATATATGATTAAAAAACAGCCGAAGAGCCTGTGCTTGACAGCGGCCGTCACTCTGCTTGTCGGCGGCGCCCTAGGCAACTTGATTGACCGCATGTTCCGTGGCTTCGTGGTAGATTTTTTAGATTTCAGGCTGATTCATTTCCCTGTTTTTAATGTAGCCGACTGTTTTGTTGTTTGCGGTGCGATTTTGCTCATGATCTATGTGCTCTTTTTTGAAGGACGCAAGGAGAGCGAAGAGAATAAATCGGAATGAGTGAGAACATTGAACGAAATTCTGGAATTTACTTGCGACGAAGCGTCCGCCGGTACCCGGCTGGACGTTTTTCTGTCCGCTCAGGCAGACCTGACCCGCTCGGCGGCGCAAAAGCTGATTGAAAATCAGGATGTAACTGTAGATGGCAGGGCTGTGAGCAAAAACTATAAGCTACGCTATGGCGATGCCGTTTGCGCCTTTTTGCCGGAGCCGAAGGCTCTTGCAGCGGTGCCGGAGAACATTCCCCTTACAATTGTGTACGAGGATGACTCTGTTATTGTGGTGAATAAGCCGCAAGGCATGGTGGTGCACCCGGCAGCCGGACACAGCGAAGGGACGCTGGTGAACGCTCTTTTATATCACGCCGGAGGCCGTCTTTCTGCCATTAACGGCGTGGTGCGTCCGGGCATTGTCCATCGAATTGATAAGGACACTAGCGGCATTTTAGTCGTTGCAAAAACCAACGAGGCACATCTTTCCTTGGCAGAGCAGATTAAGGAGCATTCTGTGACGCGGGAATATTTTTGCCTTGCCTGCGGAAGCTTTCCGGAGGAGCGTTTCACGGTCGATAAGCCCATTGGCCGACACCCCAAGGACAGGAAGAGGATGGCTGTCATGCAAGCAGGTGGCCGCCATGCGGTCACGCATTTTCACGTGCTACGGCAGTATGAGGGCTGCGCACTGCTACGTTGTCGGCTGGAAACGGGCCGCACCCACCAGATTCGTGTTCATTTGGCGAGCATCGGCAGACCCGTGGTGGCAGACCCTGTGTACGGCGCAAAGAACGACAGATGGGCAAAAAAATATGCCCTGACAGGACAGCTGTTACACGCCGCCCTGCTGGGCTTTATCCATCCGAACACCAAGGAATACATGGAATTTTCCGCGCCGCTGCCTCCCTTGTTTTCCAAGGTTTTGCAGGGCATTGATCCTGACTTTAGTGAGCAGATGCTTGTATCTGATCAGCAATGATTTCAGACAAAATTTTATAGACATTTCCCGTCAGCGCCACCTGAACCGAAAAGCCGGAAAAATCGGAGAAGGCGGCGTCATTTTTTTCAGAAATCTCCGTAAAGGCATCGCATACCTTATCTGCAGCCTCGGAGAAAACCTGCTTTTGCGCGGTTTTAAAGGAGCAGTAGGCCTGCTCCACCTCTTTTTCCGTCAGAGACAGGGGCAGCATTTTTTGAATCACGGAGATGGAAAGCACCTGCTTTAATGAGCAGATCATAGTCAAATAGGCCAGATGAATCCGGCTGTACCGCTTTTTATTCGGCTTGGGGATGACGCCTAGCTTCACATAGTTATTAATCATGGAGGGTGTAATGAGCTTATCGTTCGGGGCGCGATAAATGCTCAGGTATTCTTCCATGAGCGTGATGACCTGATCCATGTATAAATCAAGCTTGGGGAGCTCCTCCCAAGTGGGCAGCTCGTATTTTTCCAGCGCATTAATCCATTGCTTTAAAATAATTTGATTTTCCTGCATGAAATAGGCCTTCTTTCTAATAACTTCTTTTACTATTATATCCCTGTAACAGAGAAAAGTCAAGCATAAGGCATGAGGCGTATAAAATAACGAAGCGAATTCTGACAGTCATAACCACCGGCTGAGTGAAGTAGTAAAAGGCTGTTGCGCATTTTGCGCAACAGCCTTTTTTTCTAATTAACTCTTACTGATAGGGATAAACAATGGCAACCTTCGGTTGACCATTATTGGAATATAGCATCACTCTGTTTGATGCAACATCATACTCGTACAAATCGGTACTCTCCACCAGGGTCGGTGTAGCACCCTCCGTATCGCAATATATAATCTTGGGGAAGGCTGACTTCTGGTAGAGCTCCTCAAGACCGTTCAGAGTTGCCACCGTAAAGGTGTCCTTGCCAACGTTAGAAAGCGCACCGAACTGGTAACGGTAGTAGGCGATGTAGAATTGCGGCCAGCTACCGCCAACCGTGTACCAGGTATTAGACTTAGGAGCGGTGCCCGGTGTCGGCAGGGTCGTCCGGTCATAATCAAAGATACGCTCCACAGCCATGGCCTTTGAGCCCGTCACCTGATAACGCACCAGATCACCAAAGCCAATATCTGTTGTCTTACTGATATAGACGGCCTTTTCCTCATCTGTCAGAGCAGAAAGCGCACTCGCATTAACCTGATAAACATACTGTCCGCTGCCGATACAATCAGGCTTTTCCTGATACAGACGTCCTGTTTCTATCATGTCCAACGTGCCTTCAATATAGAAGGTGGCATCGGTCTGATTGATAACGTTGTATCCGCTGACCTTCATCACCACAGCATCGTCAACCACAGCGGTAGAAACCTTTTCCACCAGCAAAGTGGGTACATGCTCAGCGCTAATAATTGCACTTGCGTTGCCTTCGCCTATAATATTCTGACCGTTCTTAACAAAGCAGGCAGGATAGCCTTGCTCATCCGGCATGTAGGCCTGCAGATTCTGCGCTATGGAAGTATTATTGCCCGCGACACCCACAACAGTTGATATATAATACAGGGAGTCATAAGAGGAATCTGTCGTGTAAGCGCCGTTTACCATGGGAAGCACAAAGGTGGGGGTGTTATTTTTCGCAGGGCAAATCTGGTCTTGATAAAACCAGAAGGAAGAGGACGTCTGCGTATACAGGGCCGTGCCGATAAACTGATCCTTGTTAAAGCTTATGCCCTCGGCCGATTCTGCCGTTGTCTCCACCAGCGTGTCAAGCGCCTTAATCTGTCCGGCGTCATTGAGCCTAAAGCGCAGCATAGAGAGCTCAAAGCGCTCTGTGCCGCGTGCGGCAACAATCATGTCTGCCAGCTCCTCGCGGCTCACTGAAATGCCATCCACAGTCACCTTTTCTGCAACATCATATTCATTCCAGGTATTATTTTGCGTGAACATACGGAAGGCCACACTGGGCGTAAGCCCGGTGCCGATGGCAGTCTTCTGAGAAAAAGCGATTGTCCATCCCTCCGGATTCCGCTCTATCCACAAAATTTCTCCCGCCTCGTCCACAAAGGCCTTCACGCTGTCTCCGGGTCGCGGCTCGAGCTCCCAGGTCGCATCCCTATAGAACCATGAAAGCGGATAGGTTGTGTCATCGACGGCGGCATCCTCGTCCGAAATAGCCGTCAGCGTTCCTGTAACCGGCTTGTCGTAAAGAATCATCCGGCAATTTTTGCCGTCCGGCGTAGAGAACAGCTTAATTACAGTATCCTTTGCAACCTTTTTAACAGATTGCGCATTACCTTCAGCATTTGTAACGGAAAGTGAGTCGCGCTCTAGCAGTATGCGCTCACCCTCTGTGTCCACGATGGTAAGCTCTACTTCATCTGAAAAAGCGCCTGCCACATAATGAACGGTATATTCTTCAATAAATACGACATCATATACGCCGTTGCGATTGTTATCAAGCAGCCGCAGCTGGCCGTTTTTCAGCATTAAATCTGCCGCCGTGTAATGAGGATGTACCAGACCGTTCTTTATGACATGGAAATTATCCTCTAAGGTGTATCTTTCATCATCACCCTCAGCGTCCAAGGCGATGATGCGACCGCTGTTGATATCTGCCTCTGTTGAAATGAGGCGCGAAGCAGGAAGCACAACCTCCTCATCGCGGCCGGTAAGCCAGACCAGCAGAATACGGTCAGGGTTGTCCTGTTCTGTGACGACAACTACATTTTTACCTATATAGGCATCCAGCGCGCCAGTCGGGTCGCTAAAGGCTTTGCCGCTGATTCTGGCAGCGTTTTTGCCCTGCTTTACATCGCCGTCTAAGTTGGTGATTCGGTTTTCCTCTACAACACCCTGCGTCAGCACAATGTTATGCCGGCGACGCAGCAAATCTGCATCTTCTTCAAAAACAAGGCGTCCCTCATGCGCGGCATACATATTAAAATCCGGTGCCAAAAGAGCGTTATAGAACACTTTGGCCGCATCGGCGCGGCTGATGGGCTCCTCCAGACTTTCGTAATCCACGCCGTCGAGCAAATCAAGCTCATCGGCCTGATTCAACATGAAGCTCACATTGTTATTAAACAGCTTCTGCACCACATCGTCATAGCCAATGGCGCGGAGCGTCATGAACAGAAGCTCTGTTTTGGAAACATAGTCATCCGGACAGAAGGTGTCGTTATCATTGCCTGTCACAATGCCCAGATGATAGGCCGTCATAACATCCTGATAGTTCTTGTGGGTTGTCGGAATATCGCTAAAGGGCAGAGAGCCAGAAAAGCTGGCGTTGCCGCTAAGGGCCTTGACAACGGCCCTGGCCGCTTGGGCGCGGGTCAGCAGATGATCCACGCCGAAAATGCTGTCATTCACATTCTCCACAAGACCCAAGTAGGTGAGAAGGCTTAAAGGTCCCTCGTGCTTATGGCCCGACACATCATCACCAATTTCTAATGCATTCGGATCAGCAATGTAGCCGTAAACTTCAAGCTCCGCAATTACAAGGCTGTCTAAATGTCTCTTTTGCACGCGTACATAACGATACGGCGTTTTGGAGGTTATGGGAACCTCTATAGCCGCGCCAAATCCCGGATCATCATCACTCACGGCTACTATGTTCTCTGACACAGCAAAATCCGGAGTGTTGGAAAGCTTCAGCAGTATATTCGTCCTGGTTCCTAGCTGATCCACGTCAATACGGGATTGTATCACAACAGAGGAAATCCGATATGCCTCTCCCAAATCCACCGTAACGGCTTCTCTTCCCGCCCATACGCTCCGTATATTTCCATCGACCATCATTGCTGGGGTGTAGGGGCTCATGCTTGCGGTGGCCGTACCAGGCTTGCCTAAAGCAAGATTTTCCCCTCTATCCTCTGCAGCATAGCCCGTGAGGACAGGAAGAGTCCCTATAATGAGTAATACACTAAGTAATAATGTAATCAGCTTTTTCATTCGGCCTTCGCCTCCTTTTCGGTTCTTGCCGCATCCATCACATCGATAAACCTGCTGTAAATCGCAGCCGCCTGTGCACGGGTGGCCGTTTCCTTCGGGGCAAAGCTACCGTCTGGGAAGCCGGTGATAATGCCCATGCCGCCCAACACGCCGACTGCATCCTTAGCATAATCTGAAATGGAGGCCTCATCGGGGAAGCTGACAATGTTCTCAGCATTGACCGCACCATACTTTAAGAGCGCACGGTAAATGGTCACGGCCAGATCCTCTCGTGTCATCGGTCTGCCGAGGCCGAATTCCGTTCTGGAAAGGCCGTTCACAAGACCGTTTGCCTTGGCCGATGTAATGTAAGGATAATACCAGGCGTCCATGGTGCAATCCAGATAACCGTTATAGGTCTGATTGGTGTCAAGTCTCAAGGACAGCACCAGCATTTTCACAGATTGCTCACGCGTCAGGAGCCCCTCAGGGTTAAAGGTGCCGTCGCCCTGTCCGGCAACCACGCCGCGGGCAACCAGCTTTTCTATGTCTGCCGCAGCCCACTCGTAGCCTGCAAGGTCAACAAAATCCGTTGCCGGTGCATCTGTCGTTCCCGGTGCAGAAGCCTGCGTGTCCTCTTCTGTCTCAGGAAGCGTCTGGGTTGGATCGCGCGGAATAGATGCCACGCTGCCTCTGTTGTTGCCGCGTCCGCTTTCAGGCCTGCTAGGACGTCCCAGTTCATTACTGTTATCATCGGGTGTATCCAGCTTTGTGATAATGTCTGCCACGACAGCATCCATACCACCTGCATACAGGGTTTTCACAGCACCGATATCATTTGAAAGCTTTTTCGAAATAGCAGTTACCGTATGCGTGGTGTCTAAGGTCTCAGCAGAAATGCCCAGCTCGTCGCTGTAATCGTTAATGGCCCTCTCCTTCTCGGCAACCGTACCGTTTGCAATCAGGGAAAGTGCAATCGCGCGGTTATATGCCGCAAGCAGTGAGTCAGCGTCTGTCACGGCTATGCCGTCTAAGACACTTGGCAGCAGTTCTTCAAACTCTGCGCCGTTGTAATCCGGATTCTCAAATGCCGCCGGTATAGTAGCACCATGCGTTGCGATGGTTGCTGCAATGTCTGTCTCGGCAAGGCTTGCATCCACCACAAGGGCAGCCTCTGCAGCCGCTGCAATTGTGCCTGCTTTGCTCCAGTCTGTCAGATTAGGATTAAAGATACCCTCTGTAAAGCCCTCTTTTGCCAGCATAAAGCTTTCGCCGATGGTGCCCGTTTCTGCTTCTGCTGCTTGCAACTCATCCACAAAGGCACTACTGAAGAAGTCCTCATGGCTTTCTGCCAGCGTCAGGAAGTTGTCAGCTGTTACGCTTGCAAAATCTGCCACCAGAGTGCTCATATCAACTATCTTTAGAACAAAGCTTTCGCCGGTTAAAGCGCCGGTATCGCTGATAAGGCCAATGGGATAATCCCCGGCTGGAGCCGAATCCGGCATAGTGTAGCGGAGGCTGTAGCTCCAGGGCTCTCTCGCTTCTGCCGGTGCTTTTATGATTTGATAATCGTAAATATCCGCAGCGTCAAAATCTGCAAAGGAAGCACCCGGCTGTAAAATCACCATACCCAGCACGCCTGCGCTCACAGTACCGCTGACGGTAGCTGTCAAGCCCATCTGGTTGTAGCTGGCCGTACCGGAGACTGCGCCTGTGTAAGCCGGTAACTTTGTGCCTTCCTCCATATCGCTAATATAGGCAGAAACACGCTGCCCATCAAGCAGGGCGGCTTCCCATCTGCCTGCCGTTCCGTCTGTCACGGTAGCAAGCAGGTTGATGTTATTATAGGCGCCGGCAACAAGGGGTGTGCTATCTGTTG
>SVKE01000004.1 GCA_015068615.1 Oscillospiraceae bacterium
CAGGTGTAAGTGTTACAAAAAGCACGGCTATGCTGATAAGTGAAAGTGTAGGCAAAAGCCACTTTTTATAATTAAGACTACATAAATTCAGTATCATTTTCAGCATAAGAAGTGGCAGAAAAACCTGACCTAAATATGCAATCCTATTACCGTTTAAGGCAAAAGAAAGGCTTGGTGCAACCGAAATCAAAAACTGTCCTAAGTTACACACGAACACCGATATAAATAAAAGCAACAAACATATATCTTTTTTTCTATCAACTGCGAGGCACACACCAATCAAAACCAGCGATATGACGCAGAGGATTCCATAAGCTATACTCATTTTTTATTCCTCCATCATATATTCGTATTATCAGATAAGTCTATTTCTATTTCATTCCTTTGACAAAAGGAATAGAACTTTCCAAGCGAAGCAAGCTGCGGTTTTCTGTTTTCTCGTTCCCATCTGCTTACCGTTGCAAAGGAAATACCCATTTGACGCGCAAGTTCCTCCTGACTGAGTTGCAGATGCATACGAACGAGCTTTATCTGATCCCGAAAGTCCATTGTTTTAACTTTTAATATAATTCCGTTTTCCACAACAACACCTACCCGAATGTTGTTCCTAATATATCATATTATAGCATAATTAGTCATAATTTTCAATAGATTTAAGAATTTTCAGCGAGTTGACGGTGAGTTCTTTACAAAGCTGAACGCAACACTTGCCTGCATCTATAATTTAACAAGAAAAATCCTGAAAGCCACTATTTGAGCGGTTTTCAGGATTTTCAACTTTTGGATTTATATACGGATGCTTTCGAAAGATTGCACAATTTGTCAAATCCCAGAAAGGCGCATGGTTACGCCACTTCGATATAAAATGCGGTGCAAACACAAGGTTTGCACCGCATATATAGTCTTTAAACAATCCTTTTGATTATTCTTTTTCCAAAGCAAGTGTTACGGTTGTGATATCGCAAACCTCTGCAGGGCCGTAATACTGAATTGCGCCCGGATATACATATGAGGTTTCGATGGCCCACTCTTTTCTATGTGCTTCAAAGAATTTAAAGGGCTTCCCATCAAGCTCCACAAGCGCCTTCTTAATAACCGGCTTATCCTCTCCGTGTCTTCTCTCAATATTCATCATCTTGGTGATCGGCATACCGCCTGCAACCCATTCTGTGGCCGGCTTTGAAAGATTGGAAATCTTGGAAAGATAACCATTGTAACCATATTGAATCAGCATAAATGCGTTGTAGCCCAAGGAATAGCAGTAATCAGCATCAAAGTTGGACGGGAACGCACATCTTCCTTCATAGCCCAGGAAGTGGTGAAGGGGTGAGAATTTGCCGCTATATGTGCCTGCTTTCTTTCTGGCAGCAAGCTTATCTGCAACGAGAGCTGAAAACAGCTTTTCCGATTCAATCAGGGAAACCTGCACATTACCATGCGGGTCTCTCTCTAAAAACAGCTGCTGTTGAATGCTCAAGGGTAAAATGGCAAATACCTCCATCGAGGCCTTGGTTAAACCGCTTTCAATAAATGCATATTTTTCCTTCCAGGTGGGCAGAGCATTAAATGTATCTGCCTTGCTGCCTGCCAAAAGCTCATTGATTTCTGCAATTAAAACAGCAAATTCAGGAACAAATTCGACAACGCCCTCCGGAATAACCGCAACACCAAAGTTCATGCCTTTTTCTGCTCTTCCTGCCACGGAGTCGGCAATATAGTCTGCAATCTGGGAAAGAGACATTTTTTTGGCTGCTACCTCCTCAGAGATAAGGCAGATGTTAGGCTGTGTTTTAAGAGCACACTCTAACGCAACATGAGATGCAGATCGACCCATAACCTTTACAAAGTGCCAATATTTTTTTGCAGAATTTGCATCTCTTTGAATGTTACCGATAATCTCACTATAGGTCTTGGTAGCCGTATCAAAGCCAAAGGAGCAATCAATATCTTCATTTTTCAGATCGCCGTCAATGGTTTTCGGGCAACCGATGACCTGAACCCCGGTTTTATTCGCTGCAAAATATTCTGCCAAAACGGCAGCATTCGTGTTAGAATCGTCACCGCCGATAATGACGATAGCGGTAATTCCATGCTTCTTACAAACCTCTGCAACAATGGCAAATTGCTCGTTGGTTTCCAGCTTTGTTCTGCCGGAGCCAATGATGTCAAAGCCACCCGTATTTCTGTATTGATCAATATACGCATCGTCAAAGGTAATATAATCATCCTCGATAAGACCGCTCGGACCACCCTTAAAGCCAAGCAGTACATTGTCAGGATTGGTAGACTTCAGCGCATCATATAGACCGCAGATGACATTGTGACCACCCGGAGCCTGTCCGCCGGAAAGGATAACCCCTACAACCTGCTTTTTAGGCGTTGACGTGTTCTGTCCCTTCTGAAAGACAATTTCCTTTTTACCGTAGGTGTTGGGAAACAGGGCCTGAATTTTTTCACAATCAGCTACGCTCTTCGTTTCCGCTCCCTCTAAAACGCTGATTTCAGCAATACCGCCGCGCAGCATTTGGGGCAGCTTGGGCGTGTATGCATATCTGGCTTTTTGTAGTGATGAAATTTCCATAGTTCTTCTCCTTTTGTTTATTCGTATTCTTACTATATATTATAATATATCGCACCGAAAAGGTAAAGAGGTAACCGTAAAAAAATTGCTTTTTTTCTGTAGCGCCTTGAAGCCAGGCTTCCTTTCATTCAGAATTTTTCTTACTATTTCATCTATATATAAAAAAGGCCGTTTGAAAGGAAATTAAGACAGTTTGATGTTCACTATTTTCAAACCTTTCTTTTGTGCATAATCATATGCACGTTTTGTACCGCTGTTAGGTTGATAATCACACAAATCTCTCTTGCTATTCTTCCGTCTGGGCGGCCTATAATTTTCGTCATAATAAATAACACAGTAATAACTGTTATCAATCATTTCATAATTACGTTCAACATATGCCGCCTTGCCTGCCTGTATCATCTGCTCCGGGTAATACGTATGGTCATACCTTTTCAAAAGATACGCCGTGTAGCTTTTGTCAATATAAGGAAACTCCGCTCTTACGTAAATTCGTCTGATGTGGGGATATGTCCTTTTAAGCTCCGTAACAACTCTCAAGCACAGCCTGTCAAATTCACTCTTGCTGCCAAATAAAAATGTATCAACCTTTTTTTCTATGATTAAACCTTCAATAATTTCTTTCAGCCGACTTGCTAATTCATCTGTAACCTCTATCCTCCTGTGCCCAAAGAAACAGCAGGTTTTTTCTGCTGATTTCACAATTACCACTCAATATAATCATTGACCAGTATAGCGGACAATATTTTCTTTAATTATATCATACAATATAAATCGTTGCAACCAATACTGGTCAACGATGAATTGTGAGGTGTAATTTATGGAACAGAAAATAAGACGCGATCGCAATATGGGAGATAATTTAAGAAAACTCCGGCTTGACCACGATATATCACAAGAAAAGCTCTGCGCCGAGCTTCAACGCCGAGGTTGTGATATTGGCCGAAGCACTTATGCAAAATATGAAGCAGGCGAACTTAACATTCGAGCAAGTGTAATTATTGAATTAAGGAAAATCTACAACTGCTCATACGATGACTTTTTTGAAGGACTTGATATAAATATATAGTCGAGATCACCAGTAAACTGGTGGCTTGCACAGTCCCTAGAAGGGGCTCTTACAGTCTTAACCCCTGCAAGAGGTACTGAATTATTGTATTGCATTACACGCACTGCAACCCATAAACAGGTAAAGGCCCACTTGCCTCGCGTGCCCTTTGGGTAAAGGGGGGGCTGGCAGCCGATAGGCTGACTGGGGGATTCAAGCCACAGAATATAAATCCCTCCACCGCCTACGGCGGTCCCCCTCCCTCTTACCCATGGGGCACGCGAGGCGAGGGAGGCCTTTCTTTTGGGCCTGCTTAATGCTCGCCCTCCTTATTATTGCTCCGATCATATTTCTTCCCCGGAGAACCGGAGGTTTGTTTCCACGCCTGAAAGGCACCAATACAAAAAGAGGCTGCAGCGAAATGCTGCAGCCTCTTTTGAGGAACATGTTATTTTGTAATAAAACGGAAGGCAAGGTGATGCTCCTTAGCTTCGCCCGGCCGGAGAAATTCCAGCTGACCCTTCCTGCGCATCACATCTCGCCCGTCCGGCGTACAGTTACCAGGCTCAAGACCCAGCACGTATTCATACTCACCCATCATTTTCCATTCGGTAAAAAAGGGCAACTCTGCCGTGTCGTAGGTAATTTCCAAGCCCTTGCCGATGTCCTCGTTAAAAATCGACACCGTGGGTTTGCCGGAAAGGCTGTGATAATAGCACATTTCCTCGTAGCCCCGCTGCGGCGTTTCCATCGTCAGGCAGGTATCAAGAGCTGTCGCGGCATGGTCGTTTCTCGGCTCTACTCGGTCGGCCGGAATGGTGACCTTCGCACGCTCGGAAAGCAACGGATATCCCATATTGCAATGGTACATAACCTCCAGCGGGCTTTCGGTACTGCCAATGTTGCGAATGGTGTCGTGTAAATAAATCACATTCTCAAACAGCGGGCAGACATATTCCCGCTCTAAAAGCAGATGATGAGAGAACATGGCCGCGTCCCGGATGATGGCCTTGATATGAATGGCATCCTCCGTTACCCAGTGCCCGATGCTTTCGCAAGGGGTGTTTGCAATGGTGCCATGGAGCGGCAGCTCCTCACCTGCGTCGGTGCAGGGTGAGCCCACGGCTGTCAGGCCGCAGGTGGTGAAAAAGCCGGCTGTAAAGGACTTTAAAAAGCCGGCGCCCCGGTTATCATAATATTGAGGTGAAACATAGCCACAGGGGCCGAAATACCCAAAATTATCTCCCTTTACGCTCAGTCGGGAAATATCCGCACAGCGGTCGGCCGAAACCTCAAAGGAAAGGCCGCTGCCGTTTCTTACAAAGAGCATCCGCATGCCCTCTGCCTTACCGCCCGAAAGACGTGCCTCCGTGACGCCATATAGCTGTTGTTCGTGTCCGATATAGGGGTTCATTGTATCTCCTCCTTTTGCTCTATTTTGCCCGATTGTTTCCTTCTCTGTCAAGACCTCTATACAAATGCTAAAGCGCTTGACCTCAAAACCGCCGTAAGAGACAAAAATCTTTATCTGCATCGTCCCAAGATGACAGAAAAACTATTTTGCAGCAGGATATTCATTACACAAAAGATATAGGGGCGCCTCATCCTCCTCAATGGTCGGGAAGCGTCCTGTCTCCTGATAAAAACGGTTGTCTGTGCGGTCATCATTGACCATAGAAACCTCTCCTAAAAGCACAGGGCCGGTGCCCTTTTCACCCCAGAACTGATGATACTGTCTCTGAGGAAGGGTAATGCTTTCACCGGGGCACAAGCGCAAAATGCTACCTGCCTCGACCTCGTAGGTACGGCCATCCATATATACAGTGACCGGTGTTGTAGCAAACTGGTCCTCCTCCGTGCTGTTATAGACCTGCACCAAAAGATTGCCGCCGCCGCGGTTGATGATGTCTTCCATTTTAGACCAATGGAAATGATAAGGCGTTTTCTGGTCCTCCTGCACGATGAGTAGCTTTTCGGCATAGGGCTTTGGATAAGCCGGATTTTTCAGGCTTCCGTTGCGGATGGTAAAGAGTAAAAGACCAGTATCGTTAAAATCGCCAAAGCCGTAATCCGTAATATCCCAGCCCAACATGTTGTCTCGTATTTCATCATACTCGTGACCTGCCCTCTCCCACTGCTCCGGTCCCCAAAAGGCAAAGGGGGGCAACTTGAACTGTTTTTCCTCTAAAAATGTAACAGCATACTGAAGCCATTTGTTAATTTCCGAACGTTTCATCACATTTCTCTCCTTTATAAATATAAGATATATGTGGCTTTATTCTATCATGGCTTATATGGTTTGTCAATACAATTAACAAACCATTGTTGACAAACTTGCCACGATGCTATATACTGAACATTAGGAAGCGATGACCATGCGCACAAAGGGAACAAACGCCTCGGACATGAAGCTTTATAATCAGGCTGCGGTGCTGCGCTTGATTCGCTCCGGCACCTTTTCCCGTGCTCTTAGAGCACAATGCAAGGGTGCTGGCAAAGGCGAAAGCTTTCAAAATGCGGGGCTTTACCGAAATATGGCACAAGTTTCCGTACATGACT
Organism: Oscillospiraceae bacterium; assembly: GCA_015068615.1. Taxonomy (GTDB): domain Bacteria; phylum Bacillota; class Clostridia; order UBA1381; family UBA9506; genus UMGS755. Next base: position 6,189 of record SVKE01000004.1, read on the forward strand.
CGATGCTTTTAAAGAATGCGGGCATTCTTTCGGTGGCCAATATCATAATTGATACCTTTTTTGAGAATTCACCGGCATAGACGTGAAAAACTAAGGAGGCTTCACATGAAACAATTTGATCTGGTTGCATTGGGCGAAATTTTAATTGATTTTACCTTTACCGGACATTCAGACAGCGGCATGCGGCTCTTTGAACAAAACCCCGGCGGCGCGCCGGCCAATGTTTTGGCAGCCGTGGCCCGTCTCGGCGGGAGGGCGGCTTTTATCGGCAAAATCGGCAAGGATTTACACGGCGCGTTCTTGCGTGAAACCCTAGAGAAGCACCACATTGATACCACTGCTTTAAAGGACACGGACAAGGCCTTTACCACGCTGGCCTTCGTGCAGCTTTCAGAAAGCGGCGAGCGCAGCTTTTCCTTTGCCAGAAAACCGGGAGCCGATACCACTCTCTGGCCTGAGGAGATTGACTACGGCCTAATTGAGCATGCCAAAATTTTTCATGTTGGCTCTCTTTCCATGACAGACGAGCCGGCCAAAAGCGCCACGCTGGCGGCTCTTTCCTTTGCCAAGGAAAAGGGCATCCTTATTTCCTATGACCCCAATTACCGTCCGGCACTCTGGCCGGATGAGGAAACGGCCATCCGGGAAATGCGCTCTCTTCTACCCTACGCAGACGTGGTGAAGCTTTCTGATGAGGAAATTACGCTGCTGACCGATAAATCAGAGCCGGCCAGCGCTGCTGAAACTTTAATCAACCGGGGGACCTCCTGCGTCATTGTCACCTTGGGTGCTGAGGGTGCCCTCGTCACCACGCAAAAGGACCAGTATCTGGCACCCGCTAAGAAAATGCCGGTTGTAGATACCACCGGTGCCGGCGACGCCTTTATGGGCGGATTCTTATATTGCCTGAGTCGGCAGTCGGAAAACCCGGCCGGTCTTTGTGGTGAAACGCTGCGTAGCTTTGCCGATTTTGCTAATGCTACAGCCGGCCTATGTGTCGGCAAGCGCGGCGGCATCACGGCCATGCCGACCCTGGAGGAGGTACATGGGCTGGTAAACCTTCAGTTATAAATTTGCAGACGGTGAAAGCTCGGATAAAAGACCGCTTTTGCAAATAGCCTCTAAAGTAAATTTTCGTATTTTTTCAAGATTTTTTCGTAAAATGCTTGACAAAGACGAATGTAACTGCTATAATACTTTAGTCGGTATGTTTGCGAAAGCATCTTCGCGGGTGTAGTTCAATGGTAGAATCTCAGCCTTCCAAGCTGATTGTGTGGGTTCGATTCCCATCACCCGCTCCAAAGCTTATCTTAGTTTTCCCGGAATATGCGCCTGTAGCTCAGTTGGATAGAGCAACTGCCTTCTAAGCAGTGGGTCAGGAGTTCGAATCTCTTCAGGCGCGCCATTTTTACATATATGGTGGGTATAGCTCAGTTGGTTAGAGCGCTAGATTGTGGCTCTAGAGGTCGTCGGTTCGACTCCGATTACCCACCCCACGTATATTTTTGTTGTAATGGGTAATACTCTCTGTTACCCGACATGTTGGGATGTCGCCAAGTTGGTAAGGCACCGGATTCTGGTTCCGGCATTTCGCAGGTTCGAGTCCTGCCATCCCAGCCATTTTATCTTTTCCTGGGGATGTTGGGATGTAGCCAAGTCGGTAAGGCACCAGACTTTGACTCTGGCATTTCGTAGGTTCGAGTCCTGCCATCCCAGCCATAGGGGCCATTAGCTCAGTCGGCAGAGCACTTGACTTTTAATCAAGGTGTCCCGCGTTCGAATCGCGGATGGCTCACCAAAAATCGACATTCTTCGAAAGAGGAATGTCGATTTTACTTATTACCTATTCCTTCTTCACTAAGCCCTAAAAATCGCCTTAGACAGCAGGCTATCCTTTCAATCTGCTGGGCAATAATCGCCGTGATTTCACTTGATGATGATATAGCAAGCCGCTAAAAAATGCCGCAGAACATACAAAATTATTTTCTGCTTCTTTCCTTGCTTGAATAAAATGAAAAAAGTCTTGCTTTTTTTTACACACGGTGGTATAATATAGAAGATGTGAAAAACTCATATCAATTATCATTTGCCGGTGTGATGGAATTGGCAGACGTAGTGGACTCAAAATCCACCGGTGGTGACACCGTGCCGGTTCGAGTCCGGCCACCGGCACCACGTCGGAGCAAAGTTCGCTTTGCTCCGTTTTTCTTTGTCAAGAAAAACATCCGCTCGCTTCCTTACTCCTCCTCTTCCCCAAAAAGCAATAGCTTTTCGGGGACCCCGAAAGAGTTGAACTTAAGTAGAACGGCTACCGCTCCTTTTCCCAAAAGGCATACCAAAATTATGAACTGATGACCCGAGAGCCTAAGCTGGAAATTTTAATCAGAATCGCAGAGCTGTTTCAGGTTTCTCTGGATTATCTTGTGGGCAGGACAGATACAAAAGAAATAAGCAAATAAAACAATCAAGAGCACAGGTAAACCTGTGCTCTTGATTGTTTTATGAACTGAAATCCTCTGTTAACTCCAAAAGTGCCTGCTTTGAATCCAGATAAATGCCCTCGCGAAACAGCCTTCTGTCCTCCTCGCGCAGATCCTTTAAGGCAATGGGCAGCTTGTGGCTAAAGCGTTTTTCCCCAATTTCATCCACCGAGAACACGCAAACCTCACCGGCTTCCTCTTTCACAAAATAATGCTCCGACACGAGCGGTACCGGTGTTTCTGCCGGTAGCACGGTGGTGAGTGCTGCGGCAAGCTCCGGCGGCTCTGTTGCTCCGGGTTGCGCTGAAGAGGTTTGCGCCGGTCGCGGAGGCTCGTTATTTAAGCTGCGCTCGCGGTTCATTTTAATCCCACCATAGCCAATCCCCATACCCACGGCAAAGGCACATAAAAATAAGAGAATGAAAAGCGGCCATCGCCTTTTTTTCTTTTGCACCTGATACATGGTCACACTCCTTTTCAAATCAAGCCTGTTACGTACATTTTGCCCGAAAATTTCGGTTTTATGTCAGATTTTAACTTGATTTGAAAAGATATCTAGCCCTGTTTCCCGAAACACAGCTGTCTGGTGAGCTTGCCAAGCATTCCCACGAAGCCGATTTTATGCACCGGCTCCATAGCGATAATATCCGTCATGCCAATGCGCTCCCCCTCTAAGATAAATTCCACCTCACCAATTTTATCTCCGGCCTGCACCGGCGCCTCCACCCGCTCCGGCAGGGTGATGTTTTTTTCAATGCTGTTCATTTTTGCCTTGCTCACCAATAGATGAAACTCCTCAGAGATACCTGGTGTGACTTGACTCCCCGCGCCCTTATTAACCGGAATTGGCGGCAATTCCTCCTGGCTCAGCAGGCTGTCTGCCACAGCGTAATTTGCAAAGCCGTAATCCAGCAGCTTGCTGGCATCGGCAAAGCGCTCCTTGGAGGTATCTGCGCCCATAATTACGGCAATCAGGTTCATGCCACCCCGCACAGCAGAAGCGCTCAGGCAGAACTTTGCCACGCTGGTAGAACCAGTCTTTAAGCCGTTTGCCCCTTCATAAAAGCGAATCAGCTTGTTGGTGTTGACAAGGCCAAAGGCCCCATCGCGCAGGCTATCCATCCAGATGCCGGTGAATTCTAAAATCAAGGGATAGCGCACAAGCTCACGGCTCATCAGGGCAATGTCATACGCACTGGTCAGATGCTCCGGATCATCCAGCCCGTTGCAGTTGACAAAATGCGTGTCCTGCATGTTAAGCGCCGCAGCCCTCTCGTTCATGAGACTCACAAAGGCCTCATGGCTACCGGCCACATGCTCGGCTAAAGCCACCGCCGCATCATTCCCCGAGGCCACGGCCACAGCTTTTAACATATCCCGCACACTCATTTCCTCGCCGGGCTCTAAATACACCTGAGAACCACCCATGGATGCCGCAAATTCGGAACAACGCACCATGTCGTCCTGTGAGATTTGACCGTTTGCGATAGCCTCCATCACAAGAAGCATGGTCATGACCTTGGTCACCGAGGCCGGTGGTCGGCGGTCATGGCAGTTTTTTTCATAAAGCACCTGTCCCGTGCCCGCCTCAATTAAAATGGCTGCAGGGGCAGACAGCGTTACATCTCCCGCATTTTCTGCATGCACCGGCAGAACCGAAAAGCAGCAAAAGGCAGCAAGACATAAAGAAAGTAAGCGTTTCATGACATTTTCCTCCCGTTCTTTTCGTCATAACTAATACTATGCTGCATTCCTTCCTGATATGCAGTTTTTCACCCGGAGGAAAGTCCGTTAGAATAAATTTATAAATCTGCAGAGCCCTGCGCCTCGGTTCTCTCGTTGTGTTCCTTAAACCGCAAGGCGCGCATGGCGTTGGAAATCGCCAGAACAGAAACGCCCACATCAGCAAAAACTGCCGCCCACATGCCGGCAAGGCCTATAGCACCCAGTAGGAGCACAACGACCTTTAAACCCAGAGCCAGCACAATGTTTTGCCATACAATTCGCATGGTCCTTCGGGCGATGTGCATCGCCTGCGTAATTTTTAAAAGACTGTCGTCCATCAGCACAATGTCTGCTGCTTCAATGGCTGCATCCTGTCCCATGGCACCCATGGCAATGCCCACATCTGCCCGGGTCAGAACCGGTGCATCGTTGATGCCGTCACCGACAAAAATAAGTGTCCCCCTTGAGGAGGTTTCCTGTAAAAGTCGCTCCACGCCGGCAACCTTATCGGTAGGCAAAAGCTCTGCACACACCCTGTCGATCGGCAAGGTCTTTGTAACCTTCTCGGCCACCTTCTGCACGTCCCCCGTGAACATGACCGTGGTTTTCACTCCCTGTTTTTTTAAGGCACTAAGAGCCGCAGCTGCCTCCGGCTTAACCTCATCGCTGACGACAAGACAGCCTGCGTACCGACCCTCTGTTGCCACATGAACCACCGTACCATAGGCCTCCGGCTCGGCACAAAAAATCCCGATTTCTTCCATGAGTCGGCGGTTTCCAACGCATACGGCTTTTCCTTCGATTTCGGCCTGCACACCGCGCCCCGGCAGCTCCTGCAGACCCTTGATTTGCACGCTCTCTGCTTTTTTGCCCCATGCCTTTAAAATGGAAAGGGCAACGGGGTGATTGGAATGGCTTTCGGCCAGGGCAGCAAGCTCCAGCAGCTCGCTTTTTTTCATGCCCACGGGAAAAATCTCCGTCACCGAAAAGCTGCCCTTGGTCAGCGTGCCCGTTTTATCAAGAACAATGACCTCCGCTTTTGCCAGTTGCTCTAAATATACGCCGCCCTTAACCAAGATACCGCGTCCGGAGGCACAGCCAATACCGCCGAAAAAGCTGAGCGGCACGGAAATAACCAGCGCGCACGGACAGGAAATGACAAGAAAAATCAATGCCCTATTCATCCACATGTCCCATGCACCGCCAAAAAACAGTGGCGGCAACAAAAACAGAAGCAATGCGCCAAGTACAACGCAGGGCGTATAGTACCGTGCAAAACGTGAAATAAAGCTCTCGGCTCTCGCCTTTTTACTTTCCGCATTCTCCACCAGCTCTAAAATTTTTGAAACCGTGGATTCGCTGAATGCCTTTGTCACCTCAATGTGCAAAAGCCCACTCCGGTTCACGCAGCCGCTGATAATCTCATCGCCCGGAGCGACCTCCCGTGGGACGGATTCCCCGGTCAGGGCTGCCGTATCAACCACGGAGACGCCTGCACACACCAGGCCGTCCAAAGGAATTTTTTCACCCGGACGCACTAAAATGCGCTCGCCCACAGCCACCTCCTCCGGCTCCACCGCAAGGATCTCTCCACCCCGTTCCACATTAGCAAACGCCGGACGGATATCCATAAGAGCAGCAATGGATTTGCGCGAACGCCCCACCGCATAGCCTTGAAACAACTCCCCCACCTGATAAAAAAGCATAACGGCGGCTGCCTCGGCATATTGTCGTGTGCAAATCGCACCGATAGTGGCCAGAGACATCAAAAAATGTTCATCAAAAATCCGGCCGCAAAATAGGCCGCGTACCGCTTGATATACCACATCCCAGCCAATGATGACATAGGCCGCCAGGAAAGAGACCGCTTGGGGCAACTCCCCCTCCGGCAGGAAAAGGGCCGCAGCCATAGAGAGGGCGGCGGCCGAAATCCGTATCAGCATTTTTTTCTGTTTACTTGTCATGGCATGCCCTCCTACAGCACAATGCGGCAATCCGGCTCCGTTTTGCGGCAAATTTTCTGCGCAGCCTGTAATACCCCCTCAAAGGCCGCGTCCTCTGCTACAAGTGTCAGCCTTTGACTGATGAAGCTGACATGCACCTCCTGTACGCCGTCTAATTTTCTGATTGCATCCTCAATCATTTGCCCGCAGACGGCGCATTCTAAATTTTCCAGCTTATATGTTTTTTTCATCATGACACCCCTTGCTCAATTTATTCCTCTACATGCTCCAGCCCTTGTCCGATGATTCTGCGCACATGGTCATCGGCCAGTGAATAAAACACATTTTTTCCATCCTTACGCGCCTTCACCAGCTTATTCATTTTTAAAATTTTAAGCTGGTGGGAAACAGCCGTCTGGCTCACAGCCAGCAGCTGCGCCATATCACACACGCAGAGCTCCGCCTCAAAAAGAGCATACAAAATGCGGATGCGCGTGGTGTCGCCAAACACCTTAAAGAGCTCTGCCAAATCATACAATGTCTCCTCGCTCGGCATGGCTGAGAGCACTTTTTGTAAAACCTCCTCGTGAATGTGCATAAACTCACAGCGCTCTGTTTCTTCTGTCATGGTATAACACTCCTTCGTATGAACATCTATTCATATGATACTATGTTTTTCTCAATTTGTCAAGAAAAATTTCTAAAAAATAAAAAAAGGCCGCCGCGCTCATTCAGCGTGACAGCCTTTTTAAACTCTTTCTATTTATTTCTGTTAACTATTTGGCAAAACGCATCGGATGGTGAGCACAGTCCTCCAGCAGGGCGCTGAGACTTCCTTTACAGGAACCAATGGCTGTTGCAACTTTCACGTCTGTCACTTCCTGTTGCTTAAAAATTCTTCGCGGGTCAGGCTGTAGCAAACATCGTCCACCAGCCGCCCATCATACAGCCGGCGCGCCTGACGCATCACGCCCTCATAGCGAAAGCCGCATTTTTCTATCACGCGCTTTGAACGCATGTTATCCCTAAAATGGTACACGCCGATGATATCCAGCTGCATATCCTGAAACCCGTGACGAATCAAGGCCATGGCAGCCTCCGTCATGTAGCCGCGACCCCAGTAGGTGTCGTCCAGCACATAGCCCAGCATGCGGGCGCCATCATTCATGCGCTTAAAATCCGGATGCAGACCGCAAGAGCCAATCACTCGGCCGCTCTTTCTCTCCGTGATGGCCCAGATATAGCCGCAGGTTATAAATTCCCTTAAAATACGTTTGGAATCCTCTATGGTTTCATGGGGCTTCCAGCCGGCGTGACTGCCCACGTCCGGCTTGATGCAATACGCGTGAAGCTGCTCTAGGTCCGCCTCGCAAAAGCCGCGGAGCACCAGTCTCTCTGTTGTGATTGTCTGCATATTTATCTCCTTTTAAAAAAAGCGCCAAGGGCTATGCTCATGCTTTGCAATTAAAACTTGCAGCCTGTCGCCAAAGGTCTCACCAAGTCTTTTTTGCATCAACGTGCAAAAGGCTATCTCTGCGTCGTAATGGTCAATTTGAATGAGGTTCACTTTGTTTTCATAGGCAAAACGGGCGTGATGATGCTTAAAATCGCCGGAAATATACACATCTGCTCCCAGTCCTGCCGCATCATACAAAAGGTCGCTGCCGCCGCCGTTACAAACGGCAATCCTGCTGACTGTGCTCATATCATCTCCCACATAGTGCAGGGGAAACTCCGGGGAATAGGCCTTCCTTGCTCTTTCGAGCAATACTTGTAGCGCGCAGGGCGCCTTCAGGGTGCCGATTCTGCCGATGCCCTCCCTACCTCCGTCAAAGGAGCACCGCTCGCTGTACTCGCCAAAAGCATCTAAAAATACATCACACAGGCCACCCTCTGCCGAATCGAAATTCGTATGCATGGCAAAAAGGCCGATGCCCTTTTGCAAAAGCCGGCGAAGAGTGCGCGTGCCGCCCTCTGCCTCCGTCAGGCGGTTCACCGGGCGAAACATAACGGGATGATGCGTCACAATCAGCTGCGCACCGGCAGAATGTGCATCACAGACTGTCTGCTCATCAGCATCCAACGCCAGCACAACCGTCTCTATCTGCTCCGTCTCCCCCTCCACCAAGAGGCCCACATTGTCATATTCCTCTGCCAGAGCAGCGGGGGCTATTGTTTCAAAATAAGCAAGAAGTTCTTTTATAGTGACCATGCTTCACACTCCTTTTTAAGCTGCATGAGTGATGTAATCATATGGGTGCAATGCTCCTCCTTTTCCCGCGTTTCCGGTCTTTCTGAGCGCAAAAGCCCTGCTTGCGCGGCTATATATTTTTTTAGGAGCATATCAATCAGTACCGGCGTCAGCGGGTCGCGTTTTTCCAGCAGACGCTTCCCCACATAGGCATACACCGGCTTTTCTATGGTCATACTGCCGCACTCTGCCGTAATGATGGTATAGAGCTTTTCTCCCTCTTGCGCCAGACATTCATCTAAAATAGCAAACCCGTTTTCTAAAAGCCACAGCCGAAGCTCAGGAACAGCCGTCATCGGCTGAAGTACATAGGTTTTCGCCGTGACCGGCGCCCTCGCCAATAGCTCTGCAATTAAAAGGCCACCCATACCGGCAATCACCACCGTATCAGCCTCCCCTTCGCAAAGTGCAGAAAGCCCGTCTGAAAGACGGGTTTTAATGCGGTCGCAAAGTCCATAGCGACAAATATTCTCTTCGGCTCTAGACAGCGGGCCACTCCGCACATCCATTGCCAGCGCCGTATCAATACGGCCCTTTTGGCATAGGTAAATGGGAATGTAGGCGTGGTCTGTGCCGATGTCGGCAAGGCTGCCCCCATCGGGAACGCTATGGCTGATGGCAAGAAGCCTGGGCGTCATGACAGATTCAATGCTCATTGCTCACTGTTCCTTCTGATTTCCGCACGCTTAATTTTGCCGCCCAGCGTTTTGGGAAGCTCCTTTACAAACTCCACGATGCGGGGATATTTATACGGCGCGGTGACACGCTTAACGTGATTTTGCAGCTCCTTAATCAGCGCTTCGGAGGGCTCATAGCCCTTAGCCAGAACGATGGTGGCCTTCACCACCTGACCGCGCACCGGGTCGGGCGCTGCGGTAATCGCACATTCCACCACGGAGGGATGCTCTAAAAGAGCGCTTTCCACCTCAAAGGGGCCGATGCGATAGCCTGAGCACTTAATCACGTCGTCATTACGACCCACAAACCAGTAGTAGCCCTTGGAATCACGCCAGGCCATGTCACACAAATCGTAATTGCCACTCCCCAGCTTTTCCTGTGTCATGGCTTCATCCTTATAATAGCCGGTAAAAAGGCCTACCGGTGCTTCCTTGTCAATATCACAGATCACAATGCTGCCCTCGTCACCATCCTCACAGGGGTTGCCGTCTGCATCTAAGAGCTGAATGTTATACAGCGGTGCAGGCTTGCCCATGGAGCCGGGCTTGGGCTCAAACCAGGGGAAGTTGGCAATGAGCACAGAGCCCTCTGTCTGCCCGAAGCCCTCGCAAAGCTTTAACCCCGTCAGCTCATACCATTTGCTGAATACCTCAGGGTTCAGCGGCTCGCCGGCAATACAGCAATGCTTGATGGAGGAAAGGTCAAACCGAGTCACATCCTCCTGCAGCATAAAGCGGAACATAGTCGGCGGCGCACAGAAGGTCGTGATCTTATATTTCGTGATTTTTTCGAGCAGCTTAAGCGGTACGAATTTTTCCATATCATAGGCAAAAATCACCGCTCCGCAAATCCACTGTCCGTATATTTTGCCCCAGCCGAATTTAGCCCAGCCGGAGTCGGAAACACTCATGTGCAGCTTATTCTCCTGCACCTGCTGCCAGTACTTGGCGGTGACGATATGCCCCAGGGGATACGAAAAATTATGGCGCACCATTTTGGGCATACCCGTTGTCCCGGAGGTGAAATACACCAGCATAATGTCATCCCAGCGGGTTCCCTCCTCCCCTTCGGGGCGGGGAAATTCCTCACTCTGCGGCGCAATACCCTCTGCAAAATCCAGCCATCCCGCACGGGGTGCACCCACCAGAATTTTATGCGCCAGCGTCGGCGCCTCCGGCTCTGCCAGCTCGGCCTGCTCTATCACAAAGGGGTCGTCGACACAGACAATGGCAGAAATTTTCGCAGCATTGGCCCGGTAGGCAATGTCCTTTTTTGTCAGCTGTAGAGAGCCGGGGATCAAAATGGCACCCAGCTTGTGGAGCGCCGTAGCGCATATCCAATATTCCCAGCGGCGACGCAGCACCAAGAGCACCACAGAGCCTTTTTTAATACCCAGGCTTTTAAAATAATTGGCGGTTTTATTGGAAAGACGGCTGACCTCAGAGAAGGTCAGCGTTTTTTCGTTGTCATGGTCGTCGCACCAGACCAGCGCCACCTTGCTTTCATCCTGCTTTGCCCAGGCATCCACAATGTCAAAGCCGAAGTTAAAATCCTCCGGCACGTTTACCTTATAATTTTGCTTAAAGTCCTCATAGGAATCAAAATCTATCCTTGGTAAAAATCGATCAAGCAGCAATTATTTCACCCTTTTCTATTCGGAAATTACAGTTAGGAATACACCGGGCTCATCCCCGGCGCAGCGTTGGCCATGGAGATAGGTGGAGTTGAAGTAGATGGAATCTCCCGGCTCTAAGATAAACTCCTCCCCATCAAAGCTGATGGCCACCCTGCCCGACAGCACGTAGTTAAACTCCTGCCCGCTGTGGCTGACAAGGTCTGCCGGCTTATCGGAGGGGTCGAGCGTAACCAGGAGCGGCTGCATAATCTTTCCCACATAACGATGTGCCAGATCCTTAAAGCCGTAGCCCGGATAGCGATCCACGCTTTTTCCCTTACCGCATCTGATGATGTGGTAGGTATCCAGCTTGGCCCGGGTACCGGTCATAATCTCATTAAAATCCACACCAAATTTATTGGCGATTTCATAAATCACACTAATGGGAATATTTTTTCCGTTCTCCTCATAATCCTGGTACACGGAAAGCTCAATGCCCAGTTCCTCAGCCAGCTCCTCCTGCGTGTAGCCGCAGGCGTCTCGCAGACCGCTGATGCGCAGCGCCAATTCCCGTAATTCTTCATTCATGATATTCACTCCTTGTGCTATAGAGTTTGTATATATCTAAGGCCGTCTGCAATTTCCTGCTGCACCCGCTCCGGTGCCGGGCCGCCTTTTACGGCACGGTCACCTACGCAGGTCTCCATGCTAATGGCCTCATAAATGTCTTCTTCAATCAGGGGCGAGCACTCCTTAAATTCCTCTATGGTGAAATCGTCCAGATTCTTAGAAAGGCTGATGGCCTTGGCCACCATATTGCCCACAATCGCATGAGAATCGCGGAAGGGAACACCCTTTTTCACCAGATAGTCCGCCACATCCGTGGCATTGGCAAAGCCTCCCTTGGCACCCTTTAGCATCACATCACGGCGCACGCGCATGGTGGAAATCATCTTGGTGAACACCGGCAGACATAAAAGCACGGTATCCAGCGCATCAAAGATGGCCTCCTTATCCTCCTGCATATCTTTATTATAAGCAAGAGGCAGTCCCTTCATCATCACAAGCAGCGTGTTTAAGTCTCCATACACCCGGCCTGTTTTGCCGCGAATCAGCTCTGCCACATCCGGATTCTTCTTCTGAGGCATAATGGAGGAGCCTGTCGAATATGCGTCATCCATCTCCACAAAGGAGAATTCATGAGAGGACCAAAGAATCAGCTCCTCGCAAAAGCGGGATAGGTGCATCATCAAAAGGGATAGGTCTGCACAAAATTCAATGGCAAAGTCCCTGTCGCTCACGCCGTCTAAGGAATTATTCGTCACAGCGTCAAAGCCCAGCTGTTCTGCCACATAGGCACGGTCTAAAGGATAGGTCGTACCGGCCAGAGCGCCGGAGCCTAAGGGCATAACGTTGATACGAGCCCTGCATTCAGAGAGTCGTTTATCGTCGCGCTTTAGCATTTCAAAATAAGCCAAAAGGTGGTGCGCTAAGGTGACAGGCTGCGCCTTTTGCAAATGGGTATAGCCCGGCATAATGGTGGCAACATGCTCCTTTGCCAAGGTCAGCAGGGTTTCCATTAACTCCTTGATAAGTGCGCGCACCTCATCACAGGCATGGCGCAAATACAGGCGCAAATCAAGCGCCACCTGATCGTTACGGCTGCGCCCCGTGTGCAGGCGCTTACCCACATCGCCGATGCGGGAAATCAGCAGGGTTTCTACATTCATGTGAATATCCTCTGCATCGACCAAAAAGGTCACCTTGCCATCCTCAATATCCTGCAAAATTTCTCGCAGGGTTTTCTGAATGAGGGTTGCATCCTCCGCGGGGATAATCCCACAACGGCCCAGCATGCCCGCGTGGGCTACAGAGCCCTCAATATCCTCCTTATACATCCGGCTGTCAAAGCGGATGGAGGAATTAAAATCGTCCACCAGTGCATCGGTTGCCTTAGAGAACCGACCACCCCAAAGCTTTTTTTTCATCATCAAAGGCTGTCCTTTCTTTAAAAGGAGTCAGCATTTTGTGCTCTGCACAAAATGCTGACTGCCAAAACACATTGTTAAATCAGCTTTTCGCCGTTTTTCTTTTTCATCAGAGCCCGCACATACAGAGGCAGGCCAAACAGATTGATAAAGCCGTTCGCATCCTTCTGGTCGTATACCTCATCCTCGCTGAAGGTGGCAATCTCTTCATCATAAAGAGAATAGGGCGAGGTGGTGCCGGCCGGCGTGCAGCTGCCCTTATAGAGCTTCATTTTTACCTTACCAGTCACGGTCTCCTGCGTGGCGTCCACAAAAGCGGAGAGAGCTTCACGCAGCGGTGTGTACCACAGTCCGTCGTACACCAAATCAGCAAACTGATTGGCCACATTTAATTTATAATGCAAGGTCTGTCTGTCCAGGCAGAGATATTCAAGCTCCTTATGTGCCGCATAAAGAAGTGTGCCGCCGGGGGTTTCATACACGCCGCGGCTCTTCATGCCCACCAGTCTGTTTTCCACGATGTCGTCAATGCCGACACCGTTTGCTCCGGCCAGCTCATTGGCCTTGGTGAGGAGCTCTACCGCACTATCATACCGCTTACCGTCAATGGCAACGGGCACGCCCTTTTCAAATTCAATTTCCACATAGGTCGGTGTGTCGGGAGCCTGCTCGGGAGATACCATCAGCTTTAAAATTTTATCCAGCTGTGGCTCATTGGCAGGATCCTCTAAATCCATACCCTCATGGCTCAGGTGCCAGATGTTTCTATCCATGGAGTAATTGTCCTCCTTGGTGACGGGAACGGGAATGCCGCGAGCCTCTGCATATTCAATTTCCTCCTCGCGGGATTTGATGTCCCACATACGCCAGGGAGCAATAATTTTTAAATGCGGCGCCAGCGCCTTAATTGTCAGCTCAAAGCGCACCTGGTCATTGCCCTTACCCGTGCAGCCGTGACAGATGGCGGTTGCGCCCTCCTTTTCGGCAATTTCAACAATTCTTTTTGCAATACAAGGTCTTGCATGAGAGGTGCCCAGAAGGTACTTCCCCTCATACACAGCACCGGCCTTTAAGGTCGGCCAGATGAAATCCGTTACATATTCCTCGCGCAGATCCTCAATATACAGCTTGAATGCGCCGGTTTTAAGAGCCTTTTCCTCCAGGCCATCCGTCTCCTTGCCCTGGCCCACATCACCACACACGGCGATGACCTCATAATCAAAATTTTCCTTTAGCCAGGGGATGATGATTGACGTATCCAGACCGCCTGAATAAGCAAGAATAACTTTTTCTTTCGCTGCCATTTGCAATTCCTCCAAAATTATGATAAAATATATTTTAATTATATCGCAACTGCGGTAAAATCTCAACATTTTTTTGTAATTTTCGCAAAAAATGTGAGTTTTTGCTGTTGCTTCCAAAATAAAGAACAGGAGTATTGTATGGTTATTATGGGAATTGATCCGGGCATTGCCACCATCGGGTACGGCGTTATCACGTATGAGGCGGGGCGCTTCGGCGTGGTTGATTACGGTGCTGTAACCACCAAGGCAGGCATGAAGCTTTCGGACCGGCTGCGCAACATTTATGAGGATATTCATATTTTAATCGAGCGCTTTCATCCCGATGCCTTTGCTGTGGAGGAATTATTTTTTAACACCAACGTCACCACGGGCATTGCCGTAGCGCACGGACGAGGCGTCATTGTGCTGGCGGCATCTGTGCAGAATCTGCCCATTTATGAATACACACCCCTGCAGGTCAAGCAGAGCGTGGCAGGCTATGGGCGTGCAGACAAGGCACAGGTGCAGCGGATGGTTAAGTCCCTGCTGGGGCTTTCGGCTGTACCCAAGCCGGATGACACGGCAGATGCACTGGCCATTGCCATTTGCCATGCCTATTCGTCAGGCTACCAGACTCTGACTAAAACAGAAGGAATTTAGTCTCCCTAAGAAAAGAGGTTTTGTGAGTGATAGCTTTTGTAAACGGAATTGTTGAGGCCATTGAAGAAAACGCCGCTGTGATTGATACAGGCGCTGTGGGCTTCCGGGTTTTTATGTCCCCTGCCGCACTGTCTACCCTTTCGGTAGGGGGGCAGATTAAAATTCATACCTACCTGCGGGTGGGTGAGGACATCATGGATTTATATGGCTTTTTAAGCGCCGAGGAGCTTTCCATGTTCCGCCGCATCATCTCCGTCTCCGGCGCAGGCCCCAAGGCTGGCCTTGCCATTCTCTCGGTGCTGCGGCCACCGGAATTTGCACTGGCAGTTGTCACCGGCGATTTCAAGGCCATTACCCGCGCACAGGGCGTGGGGCCCAAGCTGGCACAGAAAATTGTGCTGGAGCTGAAGGATAAGCTGGAAAACAGCGACTTTCTCCGCACCTCCTCCGATGAGGCGCAGGGCCATTTTGCACCCCCTGCCGCAAGTGACAGCGAGGCCGTGCAGGCTCTTTGCGCACTGGGCTACACCCAGACAGAGGCCGCCCGTGCCGTGGGTGCCGTCAAAGGCGATACCGTCTCTGAGCTGGTTAAAAATGCACTGAAAATTCTGGCGCAGAATCTATAATAGAAAGGACTTGTTTCTATGCCCTTTGAAGAAAACCATGAGGATAGAATTATCTCCTCCCGCACGCTGGGAGAGGATGCGGACGCTGAATACAGTCTGCGTCCCAGACGACTGAACGAATACATCGGTCAGAGCAAGGTGAAGGAAAATATGCAGGTCTTTATCCGAGCGGCAAAGGACCGGAACGACCCGCTCGACCATGTGCTGCTTTACGGTCCGCCGGGTCTGGGAAAAACCACGCTGGCCGGCATCATTGCGAACGAAATGGGCGTGAACATCCGCGTGACCTCCGGCCCATCCATTGAACGCGCCGGAGATTTGGCGGCCATTCTCACCGGCCTGTCACAGCATGACATTTTGTTTATTGATGAAATTCACCGCTTGAGCCGGAACGTGGAGGAAATTCTCTACCCTGCCATGGAGGACTTTTCCCTGGATATCATTCTGGGCAAGGGGCCCGGGGCTCATTCGGTGCGGCTGGATTTGCCTCGCTTTACGCTGATTGGGGCCACCACCAGAACCGGCCTTTTGAGCGCACCATTGCGCGACCGTTTTGGCGTTATCAGCCGTTTGGAGCTGTATTCACCGGAGGAGCTGGATGAAATTATCCGCCGCTCCGCGGACATTTTGGGCACGAAAATTGACGCCTCCGGTTCCTTGGAAATCGGCAAGCGTTCCCGTGGCACGCCGCGCATTGCCAACCGCCTGTTAAAGCGCGTCCGCGACTTTGCACAGGTTAAGGGTGACGGCGTCATCACGCGCGCACTTGCAGATGAGGCCCTAAACGCCATGGAAATTGATCCGATCGGGCTGGATGCCATTGATCGTCGCATGCTGCTTTTTATCATTGAAAACTTTGGCGGCGGGCCTGTGGGCTTGGAAACGCTGGCTGCCTCCATCGGTGAGGATGCCGGTACCATCGAGGACGTATATGAGCCTTATCTTCTGCAAATCGGCTTTTTAAACCGCACGCCGCGCGGTCGTATGGCTACCGCCAAGGCATACAGTCATTTTAAAATTCCATATACAACAGAATTACGATTTGATGTGGAATGAGGCATGCCCTAAGGGCTGCCTCATTCCCTTTCTGCAACGGAATGCGGCAGCTTGCCGGGCTGTGCCGGAGCGTCGGGAGCTGCCGGACAGCCGGCATAGAAAATACGTAAAGAGCAATGTGCCGAGGGGGATATTTTGCCTCTGTCGGCATTTTTTTCTTATTATATTATTAAATTTTTATCACAAATTGAAAAAAGTTATTGAAATAAACTGTTTTTCATAGTATTATAATATAGTAAAGGACTATGCCCTTTAATAAATTTTGAGGAGGCCGACTGTGACGAAGCGAACAATTTGTGTATTATTCGGCGGCAATTCCTCCGAGCATGAAATTTCATGCTTATCGGCAGGAAATGTGGTTGCACATCTGGATAAAAATCTCTTTGAGATTGTAACGGTTGGAATTGATAAAAAAGGTGACTGGCATTTGACCAAGGCCACACCTGAAGAAATCAAAAGCGGAGCATGGGAATCGCTTCATAATAAGGATTGTATCCTTTCTCCGGCTCCAAGGCATGGCGGCCTTTTGGTCTTTAACAAAAACGGCGATGTATCTGTGACACATGTGGATGTCATTCTGCCCGTGCTTCACGGCAAGAACGGAGAGGACGGAACCGTGCAGGGCTTGTTTACGCTGGCCGGCATTCCCTATGTGGGCTGCGGCGTACTGAGCTCCTCACTTTGCATGGATAAGGATACAACCAAACGGCTGCTGGCAGAGGCCGGCATCCCTGTGACAGAAGGTTTTTGCGTTTGGAGACATACAGACAAAGAAGCCGTACATAAAAAAATTGAAGCCTCTTTTGGATATCCCGTTGTGGTGAAGCCCTCCCGCGCCGGCTCTTCGGTGGGTGTCAGCTTTGCAGAAGGGCAAGCAGAGCTTGTAAAAGCGCTGGCCGTAGCAGCAGCAGAGGACGATAAAATATTGATCGAACGGGCTGTGGAGGCCCGGGAGATAGAGTGTGCCGTGCTGGGAACAGCAGAGGCGCCAAAGGCCTCTTGCCCGGGCGAAATCGTCAGCGAGGGCATGTATGATTACGAAACAAAGTATGTAAAAAATACGGCTCGTCTTGTCATTCCGGCACAGGTAACAGAGCAGGAGGCAGAGACCATCCGCGACCTTGCCTGCCGTGCCTTTACGGCGGTAAGCGGGCATGGCTTGTCGCGCATTGACTTTTTCATCGATAAAACCAGCGGCCGGATTATGCTCAATGAAATTAACACGCTGCCGGGCTTTACGGATATCAGCATGTATCCCATGCTGTGGAAGGCCGCAGGTCTTTCCTATACAGAGCTCTTGACAGAATTAATTGCATTGGCGCAGTAAAACTGCGGAGGAGGATTATGGATAACAGAAGGATTGGGCTGTTTGATTCCGGCCTGGGCGGGCTTACGGTGATGAAGGAGCTCATGCACATGCTTCCCGCAGAATCCATTGTGTATTTCGGTGATACAGGACGCGTGCCCTATGGCGGGAAATCCGTGGAAACAGTCATTAAATATACAAAAAGCGATATAAAATTTCTGCAAACCTTTGATTTAAAGCTGATTATTGCCGCCTGCGGTACAGCCAGCGCCATTGCCCTGCCGCATCTAAAGGATCAATATGAGATACCGGTGATGGGCGTCACCGAGGTTACGGCAAGAGAAGCAGCACGGCTGACAAAAAACGGATGCGTGGGCGTCATCGGCACGGCCGGCACCATTCGTTCCGGTGCCTTTTGCGAGCTTCTGAAGCAGGAAAATCCGGAAATTCGCTGCGTGGCAGTGCCCTGCCCTCTGTTTGTGCCGCTGGTGGAAAACGGCTATCTCGAGCATGAGGCCACGCGCCTCATTGCGGAAGAATATCTGGAACCGATTATCAAAAGCGGTGCCGATACCCTGATTTTAGGCTGCACGCATTATCCTCTTTTGAGCCGCATCATCGGGGAGATTGTAGGAGACCGGGTGAGGCTTGTGAATCCGGGTGTCTGTGCGGCAACAGAAATTAAGAAAAGGCTTACGGCGCAGGGAATGCTGGCAGAAAAACCGGAGGAAGAGCCATACCATTTTTATTTAAGCGATGACCCCGGCGGGTTTACCCGTTTGGGCTCCATGTTCTTAGAAAGGCCAATCAGCGGACATGTATCCCGTGTGGATATTGAAGCGTATACCGAGTCCGCCTTGTGATAAAGCCGCAACGCGGCGGGAATGGGGAAATTTATGGAAACAAATGCATTAATTACGCTGACCGGACGGCAAATGATTGACGGTGAGGATGACCATTACGAGCTGACGACCCTGGGCCGATATACAAAAAAGGACGATAAGTATTACATCAGCTATGAGGGCAGTGAGCTGACAGGCTACGAAAACACCACAACAACGCTGAAAATTAAAGACGGCTGTGTGTCTATGATTCGCTTCGGCAAATCCTCCACGCAGATGGTTTTTGAAAAGGAAAAGAAATATGTGGGGTATTATGACACTCCCTTCGGTAGCCTATCAGTCGGTGTGACCACAAACAGTCTCTCCGTTAACATAGACGAAGAAGGCGGCGAGATAGACCTTGATTATATGGTGGAGCTCAACAACAACTTGCCGGTACATAACGGTCTGCATTTAAAAATCAGGAAGGTAGGGAATCAGGTTTGACAATTTACGAACAGACAAAAACATCCATCCGCAAGGTAATTGATACGGCGCTTTTAAAGGCACTAAAGCTGGGAGAGCTCAGCTTTAGTGCACTACCCGATTACGGTCTTGAAGAGCCCAGGGAAAAGGAGCACGGCGATTTTGCAACCAACGCGGCCATGCTGCTGGCGAAGGAGGCAAAAAAGCCTCCCAGGGCCATTGCAGAAATCATTCTGTCTCATATGAACACGGAGGGAACCTATATAAAAAGCGCCGAGGTGGCCGGTGCCGGCTTTTTGAATTTCAGGCTTGACCCGGCCTATATCCGCGAGATTCTTTCTGTGGTTGAGGCTGAGGGAGACCGCTTTGGCCGCGTGAACGTGGGCGAGGGAAAAAAGATTATGGTGGAATTCGTCAGCGCCAACCCCACCGGCCCTATGCATATGGGGAATGCCCGTGGCGGCGCTCTGGGTGACTGCCTGGCCGCTGTTCTTGATTGGGCGGGCTATGATGTGACCCGTGAATTTTATATTAACGATGCCGGCAATCAGATTGAAAAATTCGGCAAATCATTAGAGGCGCGCTACATACAGGCGCTAAAAGGCGAGGATGCTGCCGAGTTCCCCGAGGACGGCTACCACGGCGAGGACATCAAAGAGCGCGCTGCAGCCTTCATCGAAAAGAACGGAGACGGCCTTTTAGCGGCAGATTCTGAGACGCGTAAAAAAGCGCTGGTGGAATTTGCGCTGGAGCTCAATATCAATGACCTAAAGAAGGATTTAGAAAAATACAGAATTTTTTATGATATCTGGTTTCGCGAAAGCATTCTGCATGAAAATGGAGCAGCCAGACAAACAGTGGATGAATTGATACAGCGGGGCCATGCTTATGAAAAAGACGGCGCCGTTTGGTTCCGTGCCACCGATTTCGGCGAGGCAAAGGACGAGGTGCTGGTGCGCCAGAATGGCTTTTTAACCTATTACGCGGTGGATATTGCCTACCACAAGAATAAATTCATTGACCGGGGCTTTGACACCGTCATCAACATCTGGGGTGCCGATCATCACGGCCATGTGGCACGCCTGAAGGGTGCCATGAAGGCGCTGGGAATTGATCCGGAGCGCTTGGAGGTTATTTTAATGCAGCTGGTACGGCTGGTGTCCGGCGGTGAGGTTGTGCGTATGTCCAAGCGGACGGGTAAATCCATCACGCTGAAGGATTTGCTGGAGGAAACCAGCATTGATGCAGCCCGGTTTTTCTTTAATATGCGTCAGGCCAACAGCCATTTTGATTTTGATCTGGATTTGGCCGTGGAGCAATCGAACGAAAACCCTGTGTTTTATGTGCAGTATGCCCACGCCCGCATTTGCAGCATCCTGCGGCTTTTATCAGAGCAGGGAGTCACCGTTTTGCCGGTTGCCGAGCTTGCCTTAGAGCTGCTCAGCACACCCCAGGAAATTGAGCTGATGAAAAAGCTGGCAGATTTTCCGGAAACCATTCGTCAGGCGGCACAGCTGCGTGAGCCCAGCCTGATTACACGCTATGCCATGGATTTGGCGGCTGCCTTTCATACCTTTTACGCGGCCTGCAAGGTAAACTCTGAGGACAAAGAGCTGACAGCGGCACGTTTGAAGCTTTGCGACGCAACCCGCGTTACCTTAAAGAACGCCATGCAGGTGATGTCGATTTCTGCGCCGGAGCAAATGTAATCCGCGCAAACAAAACACGGAGGAATAAACATGAAAAAACCGAGCCTGAAAATACTGACAATTTTGTTGACAGCCTTGCTTGCCATGAATGCCCTCCCTGCCTTTGCAGAGGAGGCAGAAGGTCTTGAGGAGGCCTATTTTAACGCTGTTTTAACCGGTCTTTTTGAAAACTATCACTTTGAGGCAGATAAGGAAAAAATTCTGCGCGCGGTGGCAGGCAAAGCTCTCGCGGAGCACCCGGAGCTACTGGAGGATTTAATTAATGTGGCGGCAGACAGCTTTGATCCCTATACGGATTATTACACACCGGCAGAGGTGGAGGCCTTTTCTCAGTTTATCGGGGCAGAGTATGTGGGTATCGGTGTGACGATTCGCCGGATTGCCGGCGGCGCAGTTGCGCAAAGCATCATTAACGGGAGTCCGGCAGCAATCGCCGGCATCCAGCCGGGGGATGTTTTTCTTTCGGTTAATGGCCGGGATGTCACAGACTGCACGCTGGACGAGCTGACAGAGCTTGTAAAAGGTCCGGAGGGCACGCAGGTTCATCTTGTTATGCTGCGTGGGGACGAGGAGCATGCCTTTACTGTGACCCGTGCTACGGTGCACGCCGGCTCTGTTTCATATCAGATAATAGATGGCGAAATCGGCTATATGCTTATTTCCGTCTTTAATAACCTAACGCCGGCAGAGGTGGCGGCAGCCGATGCATATTTCCGCGCAAACGGCATTAAAAAACTGATTGTAGACCTGCGCGACAATCCGGGCGGCGGCATTATCAGCGTGGTACAAACGCTGGGCTTTTTTGTGCCACAGGGGAAAACCGTGGTCACAACAGAATATAAAAACAGCGAGACTCTGCAACCGCTCAGAAGCGTGGGCGACCTGACAGACGGCCCGTATTATGAGCTGGCGGTGTTGGTAAACGAGGGCTCAGCCAGCGGCGCGGAGCTCTTTGCCGGCAACATCCGCGACTATGAGTTGGGCACCTTGATCGGCGCTAAAACGTATGGCAAGGGTACGGTGCAGGAGTTTATGTCGTTGCTTTCCACGGAGGAAAGACCCATGGGACAAATTAAGCTGACGATGGCTGAATATATCTTGCCCGGTGGCGAGAAAATACATGGAAAGGGCATAGAGCCCGACATTCGGATTTTAAACAGAAAGGTAAAGCTTGATACCAGCGAAATGGAGCCTCTTGTGTATCAGGATGTATACAAAGAGGGTGACCAGGGTGCCAGCGTTTTAGCCCTCAAGCAACGTTTTTCCGTAATGGGCTATTTTGTCGGTGAGCTTGATGACGTCTATGACAGAGAGCTGGCGCTGGCGGTTAAGCAATTTCAGCAGCGTGTTGGCCTGCCCGATACCGGTACGATGGATATTGAAACACAGATTCTTTTCGGCAATGTCATTCAAGAATCCAGGGTACTACAAGACAGGCAGCTGGAAAAGGCTCTTGAGGTCTTAAAGGGCACAGCAAAATAATTGACGGCCTCGGGGGCCGTGCGACACAGTTTGACACAGAGGAGGAAATGCTTTATGAACATAGCAAAAAAGCGTCTTGTGGCGCTTCTATTGGTGGCCGTTCTGGCCTTTGGTGCATCGCTCTTTTCTGTTTCCGGGGCGAACAGCCTGCAGGATAGAATCAATCAGGCGGCGCAGCAAAAAAAGGATGCACAGGCAGGCAAAGCCGCCTCGCAGGAAAAGCTGGATAACGCCCTGGCGCAGGTAGCAGCGCTGGACAGGGAGGCAGAGTCGATCAACGCAGAGCTCTCTGCCATTGATGACATCATCGCAGAGACCGACGGCAAGATTGCGGAAAAAGAAGCGGAGATTGCAAGCTATGAGCAGCAGATTGCTGAAAAGGACGAGGCCTTTTGTGCGCGCTTGAAGGCCATGGATGAGGCAAACACCTCAAGCTATATTGATCTTTTGCTAAACTCGCAGAGCATTTCAGACTTTGTTTCCAACATCGAGACCATTCGGGAGATTACAGAATACGAGCAGGGCATCATCAACGAAATGATTGCCCTAAAGCAGGACGTAGAGGCTTCTCGGAATGAGCTGATGACTTACCGCGACGAGCAGGAGGAGGCCCGGAGTCTGGTACAGGAAAAGCAGCAGGAGCTCAATAGCAAGCTTGCAGAAAAACAGAGCTATATCAGTTCTCTGGAGGCGAACTTAAAGGAATATGACAAGGTATATCAGGCGGCTAAGGCGCAGGAGGAAAGCCTTAGACGGAGCATTGCCAGCTCTGTTTCCCGTTCCTCCGGTGCCGTGACCTATTCCGGCGGTGTGTTCTGCTGGCCGGCACCCAGTTATTCTTACATCTCCTCTCAATTTGGTTATCGTAAACATCCGGTATACGGCACAACCAAATACCACTCCGGTATGGATATGGCAGCGCCCGGCGGCTCGAACATCTTAGCTGCGGCAGATGGCGTTGTCACGCTGGCGCGTTGGAACGGCGGCTATGGAAACTGTGTCGTCATTGACCATGGTGGCGGACTGGCCACACTCTATGGCCACGCGCAAAAGCTGCTGGTTTCCAGCGGACAGAGGGTCAGCAAGGGTCAGGTTATTGCGCTGGTGGGTACCACGGGCGTGTCCACCGGTAATCATTTGCATTTTGAAGTGCTGGTAAATGGCTCTGTGACAGATCCCATGCCTTACCTGAAATAGAAAAGCCGGGGTGGACAGAATATAGGAGTGTGAAAGAGCTTGTATCAAAAAAAGCATATCATCATAACGGCGGTTTGCACGGCTGTCCTTGTCTGGGCGTTCTGCTGTGGATATTTTATCGCGTTGCGGCCATATACAAGCGGTGACCCCGTAGCCCGTGCCAGAGACATCATTACGAAGCATTACGTAAACGAGCTGACAGATGAGCAGAAAAAGAATATGGAGGATTTGTCCATAGAGGGCATGGTGTATGCACTGGGCGATCCTTACAGCCGATACCTGAATGCAGAGGCGCTGGAGAGCTTTCAGGAGGAGCATGCGGAAAGCTACCGGGGTATTGGGATTGCCATCACCTTTGATGCGGAGGCCGGCACCATGACAGTGACCTCCGTGTATCAGGACTCACCTGCAGAGGAGGCCGGCATTCTGCCCGGCGACCGGATTGTGCAGGTGGACGAAACCGTTGTATCGGCAAAAACCTATGACGCCATTTTGGCATATATCAAATCCGGCGAGCACGAGACGCTCTCTGTCCGCATTGCACGTGATGGCAAGGAACAGGTTTTATCAGTTCGCTGTGAGGAAATTCGGGAGCAAACGGTATCATATAAAATGTTTGGCAGCGGACTTGGCTATGTGCGGATTTCGCAATTCATCGTTAGCACGGAGGCTGATTTTGCGGCCGCAATAGAGGCGCTGACAAAGCAAGGCCTGCGTGGTCTTGTCATTGATTTGCGCAGCAATCCCGGTGGCTACGCCCAAACGGTGATTTCCATGACGGATTCTCTCCTGCCGGAGGGCATCATTGCATATTTAGAGGATAACCACGGCAAGCGTGAGTACTTTTACTCGGATGATACGTCTCTGGATGTGCCCATGGCCGTGTTGATTAACAGGGGAACCGCCAGTGCCGCAGAGCTGATGGCCGGCAGTTTAAAGGCGCATGGTCTCGCCATGGTGATTGGCGAAAAAAGCTTTGGCAAGGCCGTAGGGCAATCCCTATTTCCCCTGTCGCAAACAACAGCTCTACAGCTGACCAATGCCCGGTATTTTACGCCAAACGGCGAATGTATTGATGGTGTGGGTATCCAGCCGGACGAGAGCGTGGCTTTAGACGAGGCTCTTTGGGGACAGCTCGGGAGTCTGGAGCCGGAGGAGGATGCACAGCTTGCTAAGTCGCTTGAGCTCTTGATAGGACAGACAGTGCAATAATCCCAAGCCAAAATATAGAATGGATGTGACGAAAGCTGAACTACATCATATTGTTTTCATCGTTATATATACTGATTTTTGCCCTGTGCTATTTCTCGGTGCTTTCCGAGGAAAAAAACAAGGGCCTAAGGCACAAAAGCCGGACGATATATTCTGCTGCCATAGGCCTGTGCGGGTTATTTGTCGTGCAACTGGTGTTGGCGGCGACCATTCCCGGTCATAAGCAAGACATTGGTCTTTTTACCCAATGGGCGGCCTTTTCTGAGAGCCACCCTATCTGGGAATATTATACAACGGAGCTATACGTCGATTATCCCCCCGTATATCTGTATGTATTATATCTGGTGGGGAGTCTGGCACGTCTTTTTCGCATTCCCTCTGATTCGGCTCAATACCTTTCGTTCATTAAATTTGTTC
The DNA here is from genome assembly GCA_015068615.1 of Oscillospiraceae bacterium. GTDB lineage: Bacteria > Bacillota > Clostridia > UBA1381 > UBA9506 > UMGS755. Next base: position 31,124 of record SVKE01000004.1, read on the forward strand.
CTATTTTATTTGATGCGATGACCACAATTTTTATCTTCCGCTTTGCCCGGAGTCGTCTGGGCGACAAAAAGGCCCTTGCGCTGGCCTTTTTGAGCGCGGTGAACCCGATGAATATAGTAAACTCTACCATCTGGGGTCAGGTGGACAGCGTGACAACCCTGCTTTGTGTGCTCATGCTCCTTTTTCTATATCAAAGGAAGTATGTATCAAGCTGCCTCCTATTTGCGCTCCTGTTCCTCACCAAGCCGCAAATGATTATCTTTGCACCCGTGCTTGGCTTTGTCTTTTTGTTTGATATTATAGAAGCAAGGGGCAACAAGCAGGACTTTCGTCACATGCTGCGGCAGGCAGGCTTGTCTGTTCTGGCAGCTGCTCTGGTGCTTCTCATTGTGCCGCTTCCCATTACGGGGGGGCGCTATGGTCTCTTGCTTGAAAATTATCAAAAGGCGCTTGGCCTGTACCCATACGCCACCTTGAATGCGGCCAATCTGCATGCTCTTTTCGGAGGCAACTGGGTGCAGGATACGGCTAAGGTCTTTATCTTTTCCTATAAAATCTGGGGCTTTATCTGTATTGTGGCGTTGTCGCTCTTTGTGGGATATGTGGCTTGGCATCGGCGAGACAGAGAGAAGATTTTTGCGCTGGGCGCTCTAATGGCCTCCGGCATTTATATGCTGGCTCACAACATGCATGAGCGATATATCTATCCGACCTTGCTTCTTTTAATTTTTGTGTATATCATAACCGGCGATAAAAAAAACCTGCTGTTTTACGCTGGTTTTTCCCTCACCGGCTTTATCAGCTGTGCCTGGGTGCTGATTTTAAACTGGCAGGAGGGGTATATTTACGGAAACAATCTGGCCTTCCGCCTGCTTGCCGCTGCCAATGTGGCTCTGTTTATTCTGTGGGTTTACCATGCGTTTTTTGCAAAAGCCACGTTGACGCAGCCACAGGCCACGCCTGCAAAAAAACAACCCGGGCGGCTCAAAATTGAGCAATCGACTTATTCCTTGCAGGAGCAGGCCGCGCCGGTGCGTCTGGTGCGCCTTGATTACCTATTAATGCTGGGCTTAACCCTGTTTTATGCTCTGTTTGGCTTTTACCGGCTGGGCTCTACAGCCGTGCCGGAAACCGGCTGGTATCCCACGGCAACAGAGGAGGCTGTCACGCTGGATATGGGTGAGTCGCAGGATGTCAGCCAGCTGTATCTGTATACCGGCTGGATTGACCGGCGCAGCACAGATCATGAGGTACTGCGCAAGCTGGAGATTTTGTATTCGGAGGATGGCAGCGTCTGGCAGCCGGCCGCAGAACCTGTAGAGCTGAATGCTGTGTTCCGCTGGCATGTTTTTCGCTTTGAGCCTGTTTCGTGCCGGTATATGCGCCTTGTTTGCGATGACGGACGCTTTTACATCAATGAGGCGGCCCTGTTCGGTGCAACAGAGGCAGACCGCCGACCTATTGCATCAGTGCTCTCGGCCAATGAAACCGCCCCGCTATTGATAGACGAGCAGGATAAGGTCCGGTATGAATTTTCCTGGTACGATGGTACGTATTTCGATGAGGTATACCATCCCCGTACCGCGTATGAATATATTGAAGGACGCTATCCTTATGAAAACACCCACCCGCCTCTGGGCAAGGCCATCATCTCCTGCGGCATTCTGCTCTTTGGCATGAATCCCTTCGGCTGGCGGTTTTTCGGCACCCTGTGCGGTGTTCTGATGGTGCCCCTTGTTTATATCATGGGCAAAAAAATGTTGAAAAAAACGACCTATGCCTTTGCAGCGGCCTTTATCTTCAGCTTCGATTTTATGCACCTGTCACAAACGAGAATGGCCACCATTGACTCCTACACTGCCTTTTTTGTTATGGGCATGTATCTGTTCATGTTTTTGTATATTGAAAAAAGCTTTTATCACGGTGGCGTCCGGCAAACCCTTTTGCCCCTCTTCCTCTCCGGCCTGTGCTTTGGGCTGGGGGCGGCAACCAAGTGGCAGGGAATTTATGCCGGCATTGGTCTTGCGTTTTTGTATTTTTACAGTCTGGGCCGGCGCTACATGGAATATCGTCAGGCAATGGCGCATCCCAGCGCCTCCGATGCGGCGCGGATTGTGAGGGACTTTAAACCAATGGCCTTACAAACCGTGGCGGCGGGCTTTGCGTTCTTTGTGGCGTTACCACTTGTGATTTACTTCCTGTCTTACATTCCTCCCATGCTGACGGAGGGAACAGACGGCATTTTCTACTTTTTTGAGAACCAGCATACCATGCTGAGTTACCATTCCGCCTTAGAGGACACGCATCCCTATAGCTCTTCCTGGTGGCAGTGGCCCTTTGACTATAAGCCGCTATACGCCTATAACCCTAACCGCGATTTTGTGCCGGAGGGCACCTCTATGGGGATCACCAGCTTTGGCAATCCGCTCATCTGGTGGCTGACCATTCCGCTAGTTGTTTGGGCATTTCGACGTCTGCTGTCAAAAAAGGAGGAAACAGACCCCGCATTGCTCACCATGCTTACCGGCTTCTTCTCCCTGTATATACCATGGATATTTGTCACGCGCACAACTTATATATACCACTTTTTCCCCTGCGTGGTGTTTGTGGTGCTGATGCTTGTTCGCTTTTTACAGAAGAAGGCAGAGAACCGCCCCGGGGTGCAGAAGGCCCTATGGGGGTATATGGCTCTGGTATTTGTGTTATTTATAGCTTACTACCCCGTGCTGACCGGCCTTGCCGTACCGGAGGCTTATGTACAGCTGTTGCGCTGGGTCCCCGGCTGGGTGTTGGGCTAAAGGAGTTATTATGAAACATATGGAGACGAAAAAAAATCAGGAAAAAACCACAATCGAGGGCAGAAATGCGGTGTATGAGGCTCTGGCTGCGGGGCGCACGCTGGATAAAATTTTTATCAGCGAAACCGTGCGCACCGGCGGCGTGAAAAAGCTTTGCGAGCTGGCCCGCGAAAAGGGCGTGCCAGTGCAAATGGTGAAACCGCAGAGAATCAACAGCCTGCAGCAGACAGAGGCCAGTCAGGGTGTTGTGGCAGTTTGCAGCGCGGCGCGCTATGCGCATCTTGATGATTTGTTCCAAAAAGCTGCTGCAAAGGGACGACCGCCCTTTATCATTATGGCCGACGAAATTACAGACCCTCATAATCTGGGCGCCATCATCCGCAGCGCCAACGCTGCCGGTGCCGATGGCGTGATTATTCCAAAAAACCGCGCAGCAGGACTTGATGCCGTGGCGATGAAAACCTCCGCCGGTGCCGCGCATTACACCCCGGTGGTTCGGGTGACAAACCTTGTGCAAACGGCAGAGGAGCTAAAGGAGCGTGGTGTGTGGCTGGCCGGTGCAGATATGGCCGGTGAAAAAAGCCTCTATGACTGGGACTTAACCGGTCCGATTGCACTTGTCATCGGCTCGGAGGGCAAGGGTATCTCCCGGCTTTTAAAGGAAAAATGCGACTTTTTACTCAAAATTCCCATGCTGGGGGAAATTGAATCGCTGAATGCCTCCGTGGCGGCAGCGGTGATGATGTATGAGGTTGTCAGACAAAGAAAAGAATAATAGAAAGAGGAAATACATATGTATGTAGGAATTGATTTAGGCGGCACTAACATTGCCGTCGGCCTGGTAGATGCGGAATATCGCATTCTGGCAAAGGGCTCTGTGCCAACGGGGCGTAAACGCGAATTTTCAGAGATTATGCAGGATGCAGCGGGCTTGATTCAAAGGCTGCTGGACGAGACAGGCCGGAAGGTAGCAGATATTGAGGTCATCGGCATGGGCTCGCCCGGAGTGCCGGACGTGGAAAAAAAAGAGATTGTGTATGCCAACACATTTCCAAATATACATCATGTAGATGCACAGAGCGAGCTGCAGAAGTATTTCCCCGGTGTGCCCGTCTATGTGGAGAACGACGCCAATGCCGCAGCCTATGGTGAAAGTCTGGCCGGTGCAGCCAGCGATGTCGACAATGCGGTTGTGGTAACGCTGGGTACCGGTGTTGGCGGCGGCGTGATTATCAATAAGAAAATTTATGCCGGCTTTAACCATTGCGCCAGTGAGCTGGGTCACACGGTGCTGAACTTCAACGGACCGCATTGTGGATGCGGCAGAAACGGTTGCTTTGAGGTATATGCCTCTGCCACGGCGCTGATTAAACAGACAGCCGAGATGATAGAAAAATATCCTAACAGCTGCATTCATCAGATGATTGACGGCGACCCCTCCAAAATTAACGGAAAAACTGCCTTTGATGCAGCCAGACAGGGCGATGAGGCCGGCAAAAAGATTGTGGAGAATTATATCACCTATCTGGGTATGGGTCTTGCCAATGTGGTGAATGCCTTTCAACCGGAGGTCCTCGTCATTGGCGGCGGCATCTGTAAGGAGGGGGATTATCTCTTAAATCCCCTGCGCGACTATCTCATACACCACATTTATACAACGGAGGTTCCCGTAACGCAGCTTAGGGTGGCAAAGCTGGGCAATGATGCCGGCATTATTGGTGCAGCGATGCTTTGGAAGAATCAACAATAGGAGTATTTTTAAAATACATGGGGCATCATCGGCAGAGGCCTTGCGTATAATGCTCTAGTCCTCCCCCGTCAGATACGTGATTTCGGCGCCCGGAAAGTCCCCTTCCATTTCTGTCAACATCCTGTCAAGCTCTGCCATGCGTACCAGAACGGAAAGAGTCAGGTCGGAGGCGGAAATTAAAATGGTTTCCGGTGCGGCTCTTCGTAATGCGTGGGAAAACCCCGCGAGCATACCATCTTTTTTTGAAAGCCCATTTCCGTGCAGCGTGATTTTGGCATAACCGCCGCTGACCTCAAGCCGCAGCGGACCACTCTCATCCTTAAGCTGTGCTGCAGCCTTTAACACCTTGGAAAAATCACAGTTATCAACGGAAAAGGAAAGGGCACTGACAGAACGCCTGAGAGGCGTCAGGCTGATGAGATCCACACCGGCGCCGGTTTCCTTCAGCAACGTAAACAGCTCCGCGGTCACTGCTGCCGCGGGCTTTTTAAATTCTAAATAGACAGCCACCACATCAAAGGTGACAAAGATTTCTGTTTTTTCTGCATCCATACGGAACTATTCCTCCGTGCTTTCTTCAAACATCTCATACTTTCTATAATATTCTTTTGCCTCCGAATCGTGATACACGGCCGAACGGTTTTTTTCCAATAATTTTGTAATGGCATACATGTCAATCCAGATTTCGTTATTACCCTCCTTCTGGGTGGCCTCATCAAAAATCAGCTGCATGCCGTAATGCAGATGGGGCGTGTTGATGTTGTTCACGTTTTCCTTTGTGCTGTAGCCGGTCATGCCCAGATAGCCGATGACCTCGCCGGCGGTGACAATTTTTCCCTCGTACATGTCATTATAGGGGTGATCCTTGCGCAGGTGCGCATAGTAATAATAGCGTTTTTTATCAAAGCTGCGAATGCCGATGCGCCAGCCGCCGTAACGGTTCCAGCCCACGGCCTCCACCACGCCGGATTCCACCGCAACAATGGGTGTGCCGACGCCACCCATCATGTCGTGTCCCAGATGCTTGCGGCGAAAGCCGTAGGAGCGAGAGGCGCCAAAGTCGTCAAAATGGCTATAGCCGTAGCCTCGTGCAATGGGCGAAAACACCTTCAGGCCGTATCGCTCCGCCATCACTTTTTCGCCGCCGTTTTCCGGATTGGGAATTTCAATGGAATGGTTACCGACAAATCCATCCAGCACAGCGCCGTAGGCTTCCTTAAAATAGTCATAGTTTTTAAGACTCGCACCCAGCTCGTCAATCGTTTTTCCCTCTGACTCTGCGGTTTGTATCAGGCGGTCGAGGTCACTTTTTTTAAAGTGCGAAAAGTCACCGCCGTATTTTGAGGCCAGATACGCAAGTAGCTCCACCCAGCTATAAGCGGCGCCGTTTTCCTCCGTGTGACTTTTAATGTCAATGTCAAGAGCCGATGAAAGCGCCTCGTATGAAACGGAAAAATCCACCCATTTAATAAACCTTTTTTCCGGTGTATCACCCTCCTTTGCGCCGGTGAGCAGCAGAAAGGGAGAAAAAGCTGCCGCTGATATACCAACGACAGCGCATAACGCTAGAACAATGGTCTTTTTCTTTATGGCTGTAATAATCAAAGAAAACACCTCCGCTTTACTATATGAAAACAGAGGAAAGAAAATGATAAGGAGAATTTCTTTATAAATAAATTGCGTCATAATTGCGTCAAAGTGACAATTACGCAAAATTGTATGCTATAATTGGTTTGAAAATAATAAATTGGAGGAATTAAAGTAAAATCGCAGGAGCCGCTGTCCCCTGCGGAGCATTCATAAAGACAATGGGCACTCATCGTAAATAAATTTGACATTCCGGCCTTCATTCTGTATAATAAAAAAAGAGCTTGCATATTCTACGGAGGCCTTATGAACTGTTACGATTTTGATGACACCATTTTTACAGGGGACAGCAGCATGTGCTTTTACCGGTTTTGTCTCCTCCGCCACATAAAAATACTGCGTCACCTGCCAAAGCAGGCCGCAGCCTTTGTTCGTCACTATGTTCTGCATACCCTCAGCAAAACGGAAATGAAGGAAATCTTCTACCGCTATTTTCAGGATGTGCCCGATATGGAGAACACCCTCTCTGCTTTTTGGGACAAGAATTTGCGTCGCGTTAAGAATTTTTATCTGGCGCAGCAACAGGAGGAGGACGTGATTATTTCCGCTTCTCCGGAATTTTTCTTAGAGCCCGCCTGCAAAAGGCTGGGGATTCGGCATCTGATTGCCTCTCCGGTCGATCCCGTCACAGGTTGCTATGCCGGTGAAAACTGCCACGGCGAGGAAAAGGTTCTCCGTTTTCATGCGCTGTTTTCCGATGTCGAAATTGATGCCTTTTACTCTGACTCCCTGTCTGATACGCCCATGGCACGCCTGGCAAAAAGAGCCTTCCTCGTCAAGGGCGAAAAGCTCTGCCCCTGGCCCGAGCTTGGCCGGTAGCACGGCTTCCCACCTCATTCCAGAGAGTAAAGCCGAGAATCAGGAGGCCGCCCACGACCTGCCACACACGCATGGTCTCGCCGAGAATGCATACAGACGCGAGCACGGCAACCAAAGGGTCAATATAGCTGAGGATGGCCGCTTTCTGGCCGGGAAGTGCCTTGAGTGCCGAAAAATACAGGCAGTAGGCAAGCCCGGTATGAACCAGCCCGACAGTCAATAGCAGCGCCCAGCCTTGTCCGTTTAACGCTCCCGGATGCATGCCGCCTGTTAAAGCCACATAAGGAAACAGCGTGACAACAGCAGCAAGAAATTGCAGGAACGTACGGTGAATGCCGTCCACACCCTTTATAAACTTATTCAACACAATCACCGTCGCATAAAACAGCGCGGCACAAAGGCCAAACAGAATACCGACGGCATTTGAGCTGCCGCCTTCTGCATCTCCGATGCCCGTAATCAGCACAAGCCCCAGCGTGGACATAAAAAAACAGACAAGCTGCTTTGCTGTCAGCTTTTCGTGGAACAAAAGCGGACAGACGGCCGTGACAATGACCGGCGCAAAATAATAGCTCAGGGTCGCCACGGAAACCGTGGTGTACCGATAGGCCTCAAACAGAAAAATCCAGTTAATGCCCATGGCAATCCCGGAGACAAGCAAGAGCGGAAGCTCTTTTTTTATGTTTGAGAATGCAGGCCTTTGCCGGCTTATCAAAAGATAAGTGCCGATTAAGAGTGTCGCCAGCACCGCCCGATACAGCGCAATTTCGCCGGAGGGCAGAGGAATACCGCGCACAAAAACACCGATTGTTCCAAAAATAATCATCGAAAAAACCAGCATCAGGCTGCGGCTTTTCAGCTTGTTCATTGGTACCTCCCTATGGTTCATTCTGCCTCAGATGTTTTCTTTTCCATTAGAATTGTCCGTATACTCTTAACAAAATCCCCTTTTTCCGCCTGAATTTTATACTGCTCCAGCATTTCCTGCAGAGAGGCCTCCACCTGCAGGACCTCTGCCTCCAGAGAGCTTGCCGGCATTCTGTAGGCCCCGCTGCCAAAGATAATCAGCTGCTCCAGCGCGTCGGAGGTGGCTACTGTTACCCTGTAGTTGCGGCTTAATTCCTTGGCAGTTTTCTCAATGTAGGCGTCAGCGGTCTGTGCCTCCTTTGTATAGACAATCGTAATGCCATCCACACGCTCTGCCTCGCCGCGGTTTCCCTTGACCTTATACGCATCAAATACAAGGATAATTTCATAATGTGTAAAAACTTTATACGCAGCAATGCGCTCAATCAGCCGGTTGCGGGCCGCCTCCAGACTCTCTCTTGCCAGCTCCTGCAGAGAATTCCAGGCAAAAATGATGTTATAGCCATCAATAAGCATATACTCCTGCTCTTTCTCCTGTCTGACTCTGTGCGGCTTTTGGGGGTTGGGCGCATCCTTTTGGGTATGCAACACCCGCCCGGGATGCCGCTCCCGAATTTTTCCGTACGTCTGCTCAAAAATCTTAAGCAGCTCATCATTTGAGGCGGAAATCGCAGAGCGAGAGCGTACTCCTGGCTCTTCTGCCTGCTTTTTAGGCTTTAAAACACTTTCTAGGTGCATGTGCTCCGTCACCTCATTCCATTTGACGGTAAAGCCCGCCCCGTGAGAGCAGAACACAGAATCTGCCGTATTGTCCACATCATTATCACAGCTGTAGCCAAGCTGCTCTATCACCGCCTCGGGATTTTTGCAGGGACCGTAGCCGCCAAAGGCACAGGTGAGCTTGCCCCGCCCGTGGGTGTAGCCAACCAGCTCCTTTTGATAATGCCGGATGGCCTCTGCTGCCACACGACCCGAAATTTTCGTTACGCCACTCCGAGTCTGCGGCAGCGAAAACTGTGCCCCCATCCGATCTAAATCCGTCATGGCACGGCCCACACTACCCTCCGGCACCTCCAGAGAAAATTCATAATATGGCTCCAGCAAAACGCTTTTGGCACAGCGAAGGCCGTGCCGCACCGCACGATAGGTGGCTTGTCGGAAATCGCCTCCCTCTGTGTGCTTTTGATGCGCCCTGCCGGATTTTAAAGTGATTTTAATATCCGTTATCGGCGAGCCTGTCAGAACGCCTAAATGGGTTTTTTCCATTAAATGCGTCAGCACAAGCCGCTGCCAGTTCTTTTCCAAAATGTCCTCGCCGCAATCCGTCTCAAATTGCATGCCCGCGCCCCGCTCCAGAGGCTCCAACAAAAGATGCACCTCCGCGTAATGCCGGAGAGGCTCATAATGTCCCACACCCTCCACGCGGTTTTCAATGGTTTCCTTATACACAATGCGACCCTCTGCAAAGGCCACCTCCATATCAAACCGTTTGAAGATCAGCTGCTTTAAAACCTCGAGCTGTATTTCGCCCATGAGCCGCAGCTGAATTTCCTGCAGGGCCTCATTCCAGACCACATGCAGCTGGGTCTCCTCCTGCTCCAGCTGTTTAAGCTTTGTCAGCGCGGCTATAGCATCAACGCCCCGCGGCAGAATGACGCGATAATTAAAAATCGGCTCTGCCGTCAGCCTGTCTGCGTTTTTCTCAAAGCCAAGCCCTTGCCCCGCATAGGTTTTCATCGGCCCCGTCACCGCACAAATGCAGCCGGCCTCGGCCACCTCCGCATTCCGGTATTTCTCTCCTGAATAGATGCGGATTTCATTCACCTTTTCGCCAACGCCCGTTTCCTCGGCAATCAGGCTCTTCACACGCAGGCTGCCTCCGGTAATTTTCATAAAAGAAAGCCGCTGACCCCGCTCATCCTGACTGATTTTAAAAATCCGCGCACCAAATTCTGCCACCGACTCACTCTGCTGCGCCAGACGGGCAAAGGCACGAAGAAACCTTTCCACGCCCTCCATCTTTAAAGCTGAGCCGGAAAAGCAGGGAAACAAATGCCGCTTACGAATGGCGGCCATAACGGCTTTTTCCGAAATTTCGCCCTGCTCTAAATAGGCATGCATCACTGCCTCATCACACATGGCAAGGTTTTCATGCAGTCTCTTTCTATCCTCGTCCGTAAAGTCTACAATGTTCTCGTTAAAGTCCCGCTGTAGCTCTTCTATCACCCGGTCCTTATCTGCGCCGGCCAAATCCATTTTGTTAATAAAAATAAAGGTGGGAATACCGCGTGCTTCCAGTAATTCCCACAGGGTTTTTGTATGTCCTTGTATGCCGTCCGTGGCACTGATGACCAAAATTGCATAATCAAGCACCGCCAGAGTCCGCTCGGCCTCTGCGGTGAAATCAATATGCCCCGGCGTATCGAGCAGAGTAAGCTCTGTATCGCCCAGCGTCATAACCGCCTGCTTAGAAAAAATGGTGATGCCGCGAAGGCGCTCCATTTCGTCTGTATCTAAAAAGGTGTTTTGCGCGTCCACCCGACCCAGCTTGCGAATTTCTCCCGCGCAGTATAAAAGTCCCTCCGACAGGGTGGTTTTTCCAGCATCCACATGAGCGAGGATGCCTGTCACAATTCTTTTCATAGCCGTTTATCCTATCTGTAAAAGCTCGCTATTATTTTGACTTGCTCTAGTGGATACGAAATATGAGTCTACAACCCTTTGCATCACATTGGGAAAATGTATGGTTTCTGTGCTTTTAACTTTTATAAAACAGAAACAGAAACAGTAGCAACAGCTCCTCGCGGAATTTCAAGTGTTCCGTCAAAATTTTCGGCAACAGTATCTATCGGAACCAGATAATCCGGGGTTTCAAAACTGTTGTGGGCATTTAGGTCACCGTTACCCAAAATCCGAATCGTTGCATCGCCGGTAAAGCGTCCCCCAAGTGGATCCAACCGGACAACAGCACCCGATTCACAGGAGAGGTTGACAACGGTTGCTGTAAGCGTGTTATCCTTGATGGATGCGGATACAGAAATATCGCTATCCTCTGCCAGCGTGCGGATGCATTGCGCGTTCTGGTGTGCCTTATACATCTCAAACACATGGTAGGTGGGGGTGCGGAAGCACTGATCTCCATGGGCAATAAACAAAGACTGCAAACCGTTGACCATTTGTGCGATGGTTGCCAGCAGAATCTTATCACAGTGATTATTGAAAATATTCAGTGTCAAACCGGCCACGGCCGCATCCAGCTGATAGCTCTGCTGCTGCCACAGGGGTGCGGTCATATCACCAGAATTATACCAGCAACCCCACTCATCGATGGCGAGCTTACCGATGTGCTCCTGCTGATTACCCAGGGCCATGCCCCACAGACGGGTGATGGCTTCTTCCATGCCGGCAGCGATGCCAATGAGCTTATTCCAATCGTTCTTATCAAAGTTCTCCGGTTCCAGACAGTCGGAAGAATTGGTATAATAATGCAGTGCCATGGCCGCTACCGTCTTGCGCGGTGACCGGGTGGTGGCAAAATTATCCAGCACTTCCCGATGCCAAATATAGTCATCCCGCTGTGCACCGCAGCCGCAGGCAATCATTTCAATGTCCGGTGTTACATTGCACATCAGTTCAGAAAAGCGACGGAATTCCCAGGCATAGTACTGAGGTGTCATATTTCCGCCACCGCCAAAGTTTTCGTTGCCCACACCCCACAGTTTGACGTTATATGGCTCTTTATGGCCGTTGGCTTCCCGCAACTTTGCCATGGTGGTGGTTCCGGCAGGGGAATTACAATAGTCCACCCAATCACGGATGTTCAAGGGTGTAGTGCTGGTGATGTTGGCGGCAATATAGGGCTCCGCACCGCACAGCTGCGTAAAATTCATAAATTCATCAGTACCTACTTGGTTAGTTTCATAAATTCCGTCAAACTTTGTCCACCAGCCAACCCGAACAGGTCTGTCCTTTTTGGGGCCGATGCCGTCTTTCCAGTCATAGGACTCGGCAAAACAGCCGCCGGGCCAGCGCAGAACGGAAATGCCGGCCTGTTTGACTGCGTCAATAATATCCTTGCGGAAACCATTGATATGCTCAGCTCCGCTGTCTTCGCCACAGTAGATGCCGTCATAGATCACGCTTCCCAGATGCTCAATGAAAGCGCCGTAAAGCCGGGGGGAAATGGTGCCGATTTTTTCCGGAAAAACAAGATAAACTTTTTTCATAATGATTCTCCTTTTCTCTAAAGTTTTAGCAACCCTGTCCATGGTATGCTTTTTGCCCATGTTTTCGCAGATAGTGCTTGTCAAGCAATGCTTGCTGCACTAGTCCCGGGGTGCGATTGATGGATATGGTGTGCCTGTTCATGATGCAACCTTCATATCATTATTTGCTGTGACAAAAACCATCAGTAAGCATATTTTTTATTGTATAATTGCGCCAGCACAGAAACAAAAAATTTTACGTCAAAATATAGACTTCTGTTACTGTTCGCGGTTTAATTGAATCATATGCTCGTTCCCTATCCTTATATTAATTTCGCAGGCTGTGAATCGGAGCGGGAATCCGTCCGCCGCGGGCAATGAAGGCCTCGCTTTTATGCGGATTCACCGGCATCACAGGGCCGGTGCCCAGAAGGCCGCCGAATTCCACCGTATCGCCCACCACCGTGCCCGGTGCCGGGATGATGCGCACAGCCGTTGTTTTATTGTTCACCATACCAATGGCTGCCTCGTCTGCAATAATGGCAGATAGAGTCGCGGCCGGCGTTTCGCCGGGGACACAAATCATATCAAGCCCGACAGAGCAGACACAGGTCATGGCTTCCAGCTTATCCAAGGAAAGTGCGCCGCACTCTGCCGCCGCAATCATGCCTGCATCCTCGCTGACGGGGATGAAGGCGCCGGACAGCCCACCCACATAGGAGCTGGCCATAACGCCGCCCTTCTTCACTGCGTCATTTAAAAGAGCCAACGCCGCCGTCGTGCCATGGGTGCCGCATTTCTCCAAGCCCATTTCCTCTAATATATATGCCACGCTGTCGCCCACTGCAGGGGTCGGCGCAAGTGATAAATCCACAATGCCAAAGGGAACGCCCAGCCTCCGGGAGGCCTCCTGCGCCACCAGCTGGCCCATGCGGGTGATTTTAAAGGCGGTTTTCTTAACGGTTTCGGCCACCACGCCAAAATCCGCACCCTTCACCTGCTCCAGTGCGCATTTAACCACACCGGGGCCCGAAACACCTACATTGATGACAGCCTCCGGTTCGCCAACACCGCAAAAGGCACCAGCCATGAAGGGGTTATCCTCCACCGCATTACAGAAAATCACCAGCTTAGCACAGCCAAAGCCGCCTTTATCCGCGGTTTTTTTTGCTGTTTCTTTAATGATTCTGCCCATCTCTGCCACCGCATCCATATTGATGCCGGCCCGGGTGGTGCCTACATTTACACTGGAGCAAACCCGTTCGGTAACAGAAAGCGCCTCGGGAATGGAGGCAATCAGCATGCTGTCGCCGTGCGTCATGCCCTTGTGTACCAAGGCAGAATAGCCACCAATAAAATTCACACCTGTCGCCAGAGCCGCTCTATCCAACGTCCGTGCCAGCAGAACGCCGTCCTCCGGGCTTTTGGCCGCACCCAGCAAGAGGGCCGCCGGCGTGACGGATATGCGCTTATTGATGATGGGAATGCCATATTCTGCCTCTATCTGCTCCGCCGTCTTCACAAGCCCCGCCGCCTGCGTTGTGATGCGGTCATAGACCTTGTCACAAACCTTATGTATATCACTATCCGTACAGGACAAAAGAGAAATGCCCATGGTGACAGTACGGATATCCAAATGCTCCTCGGAAATCATTTTAATGGTTTCCATTATTTCAAGAGAGTTTAACATGAAACGCTCCCATCCTTCCTGCAAAAAGCCATCTTAGATTCTGTGCATGGACTGAAATAAGTCCTCGTGCTGGATATGTATGGAAAGACCGCGCTCTTTACCCAGTGCATCCAGCATGCCGGAAAGCTCCTTAAAGCTGGCTGTGGCCTCCTTGGTTTCCACCAGCATAATCATGGTGAAAAAATCTTGCATAATGGTTTGAGAAATATCCAGAATGTTCACCTTATGCGCTGCGAGCACATGGCTGACATCGGCAATGATGCCGATTTTATCGTGCCCGACCACGGTGATGACTGCTCTCATGTTTCATTCCTCCAAATTAATGATAAATTCTTTTATTAGAGTAACACACAATGCGCCAAAATGCAAGGGTTTTCCCCTTCATCCGCCGCTTTTGGTTCAGATTTCTGGCTTAAAGCTTGGCATCAGCTGCAGCTTAAACAGATTGCGCTCATGGAGCGCGTCAATTCTCTTCTTTGTTTCGGCATCTTCGATGATGCCCTCGCGGATGTACCTGTCTAAAACCGCATAGGTAAAGCCCAGATTATCCTCATCCGTTTTGCCACAAAGTCCGTCAATCGGTGTTTTTTCCACCAGGACCTCCGGTAACCCGCACAGTCTTCCTATTTGCTTAATTTCCGCAACCGTCAGGTTAGAAAGCGGTGAAAAATCGCCGGCCGCATCGCCGTAACGCGTGGAATATCCCACCCAGTCCTCGGACAGATTACAGGTGTTTGCCACGCGGCCGTTACAGCTTTGCGACACAGCATAAAGCGTCGCCATTCTGATGCGGGGCGGCAGATTCGTCCGCGTTTGCGTTGCAACAACAAGCTCCTTGGGCAAATGATTCAGCACGCCCTCCACGGCATCCTTTACATTCACGGTATAGCTTTTTATGCCGAGATGCTTCACCAAAAGCTGCGCACAGTCGATATCAGGCTGCTCGCCGCAGGGCATCAGCACGCCGATAACCCTGTCGCGTCCCAGCGCCTCAACGCAAAGCGCCGCCACAACAGAACTGTCCTTACCGCCGGAAATGCCGACAACCGCGTTGCAGTCCTTTCCGTTTTGTTCAAAAAAATCACGAATCCATTCTACGCAGGCCTGTCTGACCTTTTCTGCCTGAAACATAAATGTACCTCCAAATTTTAAAAATTTCTGACTTTATTTTATAAAGACTGTATAATTTAGATGTCAGCATCAGAGGCTCCCTTGTGTAAAGGGAGCTGTCAGCGTAGCTGACTGAGGGATTGATTCTTGCCGTAAAAAGTAAGGTCTCCTTATCCCTCCACCACCTTCGGTGGTCCCCCTCCCTTAATGCTACGCATCAAAGGAGGCAAGACGGGAGCTGTCAGCGTAGCTGACTGAGGGATTGTTTACTTTATTCATTTACAACCCCTCCGAGTTGCTTCGCAACCCACCTTCCCCTCAAGGGGACGGCTTTTCTATTTCGTCAAATTTCGACATATCCATATTGCGATGCATAAGGTTTAGATGCAAACCTTTTTTGGTGTCATGTTCGTGTCTAGTTAGAAACGAAAAAGTTATTCGCACAATTTCCAATGATTACTGTTAAATAAGTCCCATATCCAACCGTATTTTTCATACAGCTTATAGTTTTCATCATCATTTGATGGATAATCTCCATTTGGGGTATTATATGCATTAATTTCATAATCCATTGCAATTTCAGAGGCATTTTCGATAACTTCTTCCGTTGCTTTTAGTTCAACGACATAAGGTATTTTCTCAACAAACCCAAGATTAAATAATTGTTTATCTACAACCACAGAAAGTATTTCTATATCCAATTTATTTATATCAATGAACTCTTTTAAAACGATATATTCGTTCTCTGTCATCTCAACTTTCATGTTTGCACTTCCTTTCAAAGGCTCCCTTGAGGCTCCCTTGTGTAAAGGGAGCTGTCAGCGTAGCTGACTGAGGGATTGATTCTTGCCGTAAAAAGTAAGGTCGCCTTATCCCTCCACCACCTTCGGCGGTCCCCCTCCCTTAATGCTACGCATCAAAGGAGGCAAGACGGGAGCTGTCAGCGTAGCTGACTGAGGGATTGTTTTGCTTTTTT
>SVKE01000059.1 GCA_015068615.1 Oscillospiraceae bacterium
CCAAAGTCCGCATTTTTATATCCTGCCTTCTCAGTTTCCCAATGACTAGCTTTCGCTAACGGATATAAAAACATTCGATGCACACACCGACAGTTAATCGCAGGGGATTCTCACCCCATTCCCTTTTCACCGATTATGCCTTGCTTGACAAGAGCCTTTACAGCATAACCAGCACTCTGTGTGAATGTATTAAATTTTACCTTGTTATTTTACTATATGCCTTCAAAAAAGTCAATACATAAAACAAACATTTTTATAAACAAACAGGCCGTCCCCTACGAAAAAGGGGGCTGGAAACACCTCTTCCTTGCCTCTCTCCGGGCAAGGGGAATAGCGTCTGATGTAGAGGGCATTCGTGAATGCTCCGTTTTGCGGTCGATTCATGCATCGCTCGCAAAAACGTGGGCAGCCTGACGGCGGAATCGTAGGGAGTGACCTATGTGTTGTTCCGCTGTGTTGTACCATCAAAGGCGCTGCAATGTGAATAGATAAAAAACACTTTACTTTATACATGTTTTATGATACAATACAAGAGATTAGATATGACTGTTACAGCATAAAAACATGATTTTGGAGGCAAATGCATGAGCAGACAGTATAAAAAAACCACCACACGATCATCAAAGGGGAAACGGGCCGCTCTGGTGTTTGGCATTGTTTTGCTTTTGATTGTCCTGTTTTTCCTATCATTTTTTATCACCAGTCTGATGCTCAAGGCAAATCAGGCGCCGAACCTGCCGATTTCCTCGGCAGAGCCTACACCAAAGCCTACCTATGAGCAGCTGGAGAAGATGGTGATTGAGAAGGAAGAAAAAATTAAGGAGCTGGAAAAACAGCTTGAAACCTATCGCGGTGCTTCGGGCAGCGGCCAGAGCTCTTCCTCCGGTCTCAGTCGCCTGACGGAACCGCCGACTGCAAAAGCGACGAAGGCACCGACAAAGGCACCCACAGCGGCACCCACACAGGCGCCGACACAGGCACCGACACAGGCACCGACACAAGCACCGACGAAGGTGCCGACGCAGGCACCGACGCAGGCGCCGGCAACAGATGCTGCGGCAGAATAAAAGAGGCGACATGATGAAGCATGAATATTTTACTGCTGGCGAGGCTGAAACCCGTGCCGTGGCAGAGCGGCTGGCGCTGAGCCTGCTCCCCGGGCAGACGGTCTGTTTGCGGGGTGAGCTGGGCGTTGGCAAAACCGTATTCGCGAAGGGGCTTTGCGCCGCGCTGGGCGTCAGCGAGCATGTGAGCAGCCCCACCTTTACCCTTGTGAATGAATATGAGGGGACAAGAGGCTCTGTGTATCACTTTGATTTGTATCGGATCGAGGATGCGGATGAATTGTTTGAAATCGGTTTTTCCGAGTTTGTAGGCGGCAGCGGTATTTCGCTGATTGAATGGCCGG
The DNA here is from genome assembly GCA_015068615.1 of Oscillospiraceae bacterium. Taxonomy (GTDB): domain Bacteria; phylum Bacillota; class Clostridia; order UBA1381; family UBA9506; genus UMGS755. The sequence continues at coordinate 1,409 of SVKE01000059.1, forward strand.
AACGGGCCGAAGAGGCGCTTCCTAAGGCGCGCCTTGATATCACCATCACCCGCGAGGGTGAAAATGGCCGCCGCATTTTAATTGAGGAGGTATCGGCGTGATTATTTTGGGCTTGGATGCGTCCTCCGACGCGGCAGCGGCAGCTCTTTCTGCAGACGGTGTGCTCCTGTGCGAGCATACCTTGAACAACGGAAAAAACCATTCCGTTAAGCTGCTTCCCATGATTGAAAATATGCTGGCCGAAACCGGCCTTGCCTTTTCGGATATTGATGTATATGCCTGTGGCGTCGGCCCGGGCTCCTTTACAGGTGTGCGCATTGGCGTGGCGACAGCCAAGGGCTTCGCACAAAGCTGGAATAAGCCTATGGCAGCCGTCTCCAGCCTCGCCCTGTTGGTAGAAAACTTGCGTGGCTTTGGAGGTCTGCGTGTGGCAGCCGTTCACGCGCGGGCTGATGAGCTGTTTTGCGCGGCCTATGGGCCGGAGGATGAGGCGGTGATAGAGCCTGCCGTTATGACGGTAGAGGAGCTGCTTGGCGCGCTTGCGGGGAAAAGCTGCATGGCTGTAGGTAGCGGAGCGCTCACTTATCGACAGGCGTTTACGCAGGCTTTGGGCAGCGTGGCGGTGCCGGAATCTTCGGCGCTGCACGTCATTCGCGGCGGCGCGGCTGCTGAATGGGGTTACCGGAAGTCGCAACGCGGTGAGCTTTTGACTTATGAGCAGGTGGCGCCGGTGTATCTGCGGGCATCGCAGGCAGAAAGAGAATACAAGGAAAAAAACTTAAAGTCTTTGTAAAAATATAAGGAGGCAATGTATATGATTATCATAGGCAGTGACCATGGTGCCTTTGAGCTCAAGAATGTTTTAAAGGAATATCTCACATCTATGGGCAAAGAGGTGTGCGACTGCGGCACTTATGACAGCAGCAGTGTGGACTATCCCGATATTGCACAGAAGGTTTGCGAGAAAGTGAAGGAGGAGGGCAGCGAATTTGGCATTCTGCTTTGCGGCACCGGTATCGGCATTTCCATTGCGGCCAATAAAATCGACGGCATTCGCTGTGCACTTTTAAACACGGAGTATGCCGCGGCAAAAGCCAAGCAGCATAACAATGCAAATGTGATTGCCATGGGCGGGCGCGTAGTGGGCCCGGATCTTGCAAAGAGCATTTTGGATGCTTTTATGAACGCGGAGTTTGAGGGCGGACGTCATCAAAACCGTCTGGATAAAATTCACGCTTTAGAGAATTAAAGCGTGCATGAGGGGGCTTTAAACATGCAGAGAAGAGACAAAATCAATTATTATTTAGATATTGCGCAAACCGTATCCGAGCGCGGCACCTGTCTACGCCGGAATTACGGCGCGATTTTAGTGAAAAATGATGAGATTATTTCCACCGGCTATACAGGTGCACCACGCGGTCGTAAAAACTGCATTGATTTAGGCGTCTGTCTGCGGGAAAAGCTACAGATTCCATCCGGAGAGCGTTATGAGCTCTGCCGTTCGGTGCATGCCGAGGCAAACTGCATTATCAGTGCATCGCGCAGGGATATGATTGGGGCAACTCTGTATCTTGCCTGTCGGGACGCAAAAACCGGTCAGATTATGTCCGGCACGTCAAGCTGTGCCATGTGTCAGCGGCTGATTATCAATGCCGGCATCAAGGAAATCATCGTGCGGGATACGGAGGACGAATATCGGATTGTCAATGTGGGCCGCTGGATCAGTCAGGATGACACTCTGCCCCAGGAGGTTCTGACCGCGGGGCCGGTGCAGTCCGAAAAATAACATAGAATAAAAAAGAGAGGCGCTGTTTTGGGGGGCATAAAACAGCGCCTTTTTATTTTCAGCCGTTGCACTTTGACAACAGCGGAAAACCGAGCTTAATAATTGACAGGATTTTTCATCTTCAGCCGGATAGAATCGGAAATCATAGCGATGAATTCGCCGTTTGTGGGCTTTCCCTTGTTGGTATCAATGGTATAACCGAAAATGCTGTTTAAAATCTCCTCACGTCCCCGGCTCCAAGCCACTTCGATAGCGTGGCGGATGGCACGCTCCACCCGGGAGGAGGTGGTTTGATAATTGCGTGCCACCGTGGGATATAGCAGCTTGGTAATGGAATTGATGAATTCTTTATCCTGAATGCAGAGGGAGATGGCCTCGCGCAGGTAGTTATAGCCTTTTATATGTGCCGGAACACCGATTTCGTGAATGACGCCGGTGATAATGGCCTCCAGATTATCCGTGCTTAGGCTTTCTGTGTTTTTAAGGCCGTGTGAGTCTACCAAGGAAAAGCTCTCCTGCATGGAAGAAAATACGCCGCTCTCGCGAACTGCTGCGGTATTTTGCACCACCTGCCGGATGCGCTTGAGCAGAACGTCGCTGTTTTGTAATGGCTTAACCAGATAATACTGAGCTCCCAGCTGCAGTGCCTTTCGGGTGATGTTATCGTGACTGATGGCGGAGATGACGATATAGGCCGGCTTCTTTAAAAGCTCTGTTTTTTGCAGTTGCTCCAGCAGTTCAAGGCCGTCCATTCTCGGCATTACCACATCCAGAATCACCACATCGGGTAGCTGGTTTTGAATTAACTCGAGGCCGTCTAAGCCATCATGAGCAATGCCGACGGTTTCTAAATCAGTGGTTTCGTCGATGTCACTTTTTAAGCTTTGACAAAGGGTTTTATTGTCCTCAATAATAACTACGGAAATTTTATCCATCTAAGCTTCCTCCTTTGGCAATCAATTACCATTTTTTTACATATTTGTTTCAACGCGGCTATTATAACATCCTTTTACCCCAAAACGCAAGCTATTTTTTGGAAATAATTGTATATTTTTGGAAGTTCATAAAATTGTTTCAAAAAAAGGCTGAAACAGTCATAAATAAAAACAAAAAGGTACGAAAAGTGTCAAAAAAAGTTATATGTTTTTTGCGAAAAATGCGAAAAACGATGAATCCTGAGGGTAGACTCTTTCTCTTACCCCAGAAAACTCTTCCTCTGTCATGTGGTGTCGAATTTCGCTTTTTAGGATGCATAGAAAGCGGATGGCTTGGAATGATAAAGTTGCACAAAAGAAAAGGAAAATTATATATAATAATTGTATATATTTAAGTATTTAATTTCTATTTATTTTATATGAATAGTGTGTTATAATATATAATGTGATAAAATTTGGATAAGCTTAAAAGGTAAGAAGTAAGAAACAAGCCGTAGAGCATTCTTATCGCCTTGTTTCCTTGTTTTACGTTTTGTTTCTTATCTCTTGCTTTTAGCTTATCTGCAAAAAATTTTTTTTGGAGGTAGATTATGTTTAAAAGCTATCAAATGGAACTGGCGGGCCGACCGCTCGTCATCGAAACCGGCAAGTATGCAGAGCTGGCCGGTGGTGCAGTTATGGTACGCTACGGCGATACTGTGATTCTCTCCACCGCTACGGCCTCTGCAAAGCCCAGAGACGGCATTGATTTCTTCCCGCTGAGCGTGGACTTTGAAGAAAAGCTCTATGCCGTTGGTAAAATCCCCGGCGGATTCATTAAGCGTGAGGGTCGTCCCACGGAAAAGGCTATCTTAGCCTCCCGCGTTATCGACAGACCCATCCGCCCGCTCTTCCCCAAGGATCTGCGCAATGACGTAGGTGTTGTGAACACCGTTCTTTCGGTGGAGCAGGATAATTCTCCGGAAATCACAGCCATGATTGGCACCTCCTGTGCCATCAGCATTTCCGATATCCCCTTTGCCGGCCCCATCGGCGGCGTTGTTGTCGGCTATGTGGATGGTCAGCATGTGATTAACCCCACCAGCGAGCAGCGTGCAAAGAGTCTGCTTTCTATGACCGTTGCCGGCACCAAGGAAAAGGTCGTGATGATTGAGGCCGGTGCCAAGGAGGTTTCCGAGGAGATTGTTTTTGAGGGTATTCAGCTGGCACATGAGGAAATTAAAAAGATTTGTGATTTCATTGCCGGTATTCAGGCTGAAATCGGTAAGCCTAAGTTCACCTATGAGCCCCATGTAGTGGATGAGGCGCTCTTTGCTGATATCAAGGCATTTGCCGAGGACAAGCTGAAGATTGCCTTAGATACAGATGATAAAAACATCAGAGAGCAGAACCTGAAGGTTCTTTACAGCGAGCTTTATGCGCATTATGCTGATAAGTATAATGAGGAAGAGCATGGTGCGGCTATCGTGGAGGCCATGGAAAAGCTGCAGAAGCAGATTGTACGCCGCTGGATTCTGGATGAAGGCAAGCGCGTGGATGGCCGTGGAATCACAGACATCCGTCCCCTTTCTGCTGAGGTCGGCATTCTGCCCAGAACGCACGGCTCCGGTATGTTCAAGCGCGGCCAGACCCAGGTGCTGACGGTTGCAACGTTGGGTGCCATGGGTGATGCACAGGCCTTAGACGGCATCGACTTAGACGAACAGAAGCGCTATATGCATCACTATAATTTCCCGTCCTATTCCGTGGGCGAAACCCGTCCTTCAAGAGGCCCGGGTCGCCGCGAAATCGGTCACGGTGCCTTGGCAGAGCGTGCCTTAGAGCCGGTTCTGCCTTCAGAAGAGGAGTTCCCCTATGCCATCCGTCTGGTGTCTGAGGTGTTAAGCTCTAACGGCAGTACCTCTCAGGCCAGCACCTGTGCCAGCACACTGGCACTGATGGATGCCGGTGTGCCCATCAAGGCGCCGGTAGCCGGTATCTCTGTCGGTCTTGTGACCGAGGGTGAGCGGTTTATCACCATGGTAGACATTCAGGGTCTTGAGGACTTTTATGGCGATATGGACTTTAAGGTGGCCGGCACAAAGAAGGGTATTACTGCCATTCAGATGGACATTAAAATCGATGGCCTAACCCCGCAGATTATCACACAGGCATTGGCACAGACAAAGAGCGCGCGGTATCAGATTATTGATGAAGTGCTCTTAAAGACCATTGATGCGCCGAGAGAATCCCTCTCCCCATATGCGCCA
>SVKE01000060.1 GCA_015068615.1 Oscillospiraceae bacterium
CGAGGCATCACCTATACCGACTTCAAAATTGCCACTCAACAGATAATGAATATATCCGGCTAGGGTCGTGATACGGGCGATGTGAGGCACATGAGGCTCTTGGTTTAAAATAGCCTGATAAAGATGTGCTATACTCCATCTTTGCGGAATGTTAAACCGAAACGCTTCTGTTAATTGATCTGCAGCCTCCTTCGTTGTTGTGTTGCGCCACGTACGAAACGGAACGAGCAGATTATCATTTTTATCAAATGCAAGATAACCGTGCATCATTGCAGAAACGCCTATTGCACCAACAGTTTTTAATGGCATATTATACTGCGTTAAAACATTTTCAGCAAGATTTGCAAAACAGGCCTGCACCCCTTTATGAATCGCTTCTAAAGAATATGTCCAATATCCGTCTTCAAGGGCATTTTCCCAGTCGAAGCTACCGCCTGCTATAGGGGTATATGTGTCGTCAATAAGAGAGGCCTTAATTCTTGTTGATCCAAGCTCGATACCCAAAAAGGTTTTTCCTGCTCTAATTTTTTCTTTCATCGTGTCAATTACCTCTTTCCCGATATAATTTCAAGCAGTTCGAGATTCTTTTCAAACATATTTAAATCTGTTTTTTCATCAATCATGACAAGCTCTGTGTTTGTCAGCTTCGCAAAAAGACGGATATCTTCGGATGTAAGCGCTGTAGACACCACCGCATGATGTGCACCGCCCGCATAAATCCAAGCTGCCGCACCTGTTTTAAAATCAGGCTTTAGCTTCCACATGAGTCTCGCCACAGGTAATTTAGGCATGGGCTTTGGCTGGTCAATTAAGGTAATATCGGCACAAATCAGCCGAAAACGATTACCCATATCAACCATACAAACAGCAACCCCTTCGCCGGATATGCCGTCGAACACCAATCTCGCCGGATCTGACTTTCCGCCGATTCCTAATGGGTGTACTTGAATTTTGGGTGTATTCTTTGAAAAGACAGGAGAAACTTCAAGCATATGAGAAGCAAGCTCCATTTCTTCACCATCTGTTAAATCGTATGTATAATCTTCCGTGAATCCGGTTGCTCCGTCTCTGTATTTTGCCATTTCAAAAAGAACGGCTGATAAAGCAGATGTCTTGTAATCACCCTCAGGTCCAAAGCCTATTCCCTTAGACATTAAATTCTGTGCCGCAAGCCCGGGCAGTTGTCGTAAACCGTGTAAATCCTCAAATGTATCAGTGATTGCCGAAATATTTTCCTTCTGCATGAATTTTTCGAGAGCCACCTCATATTTTGCCTGCTCTCTTACAGCTTCAACATGATCTGTATCCATCTCATATTTCTGCGTGTATTCCTTCATTTTTTGGTCAATTTCTTCATCTGATACTTCGGAAATTAAATCACATAAGTCTCCAATTCCATAGTAATTTACATTCCAACCGTATTGAATCTCGCTCTCCACTCTGTCGCCGTCTGTTACAGCCACATCACGCATATTATTGCCAAACATGCCTACGCGCAAGCTTTTGCTAAATGCTATCGCCAGGGAAACATCAACGAAGCGGCTGATTTGGTCGATGACTGCTTTATTTTTATAATATCCGACAACAACCTCTCTTTTAATTCCAAGTCGTGTGCATATAAATCCAAATTCTCTGTCTCCGTGAGCAGATTGATTGAGATTCATAAAATCCATATCTATATTGTCGTACGGAAGCTTTTCGTTAAACTGCGTATGTAAATGTAGCAGTGGCTTATTCAAAGTCTGCAGTGCCTTAATCCACATTTTTGCAGGAGAAAATGTATGCATCCATAAAATAACACCGATGCAAGCCTTGTCAGAATTTGCCGTTATGATGCAATTTTCCGCCTCATCCCTGTTACGCACAATGGGCATGCCCTCAATGCATACCTTCTCATTTAGCTTTTCACTTAAAAATGATGCAATTTCTTTGCCGTTTCGTTCTGCCTGCCTTAATGTATCATCGCCGTATAAATCTTGACTCCCTGTTATAAAATAAATTTTTTTCATTCAAACCACTCCTTTCTTGCTCATTATATATAAAAATGACAGAAAGATACAAGACATTTATTCATTAATAGTAGACATTTATTGATTTATAAGATATAATTAAGTGTAAATACAGGTGTAATATGGAAAAGGATTTATATTTCGGAGGCATAATATGATTGCAAAATTTGAAAAAAAAATATCTGATGATAAGGGACAAGTTTCGTTTTGTAAATACAAGAATTTACATAACCTTTTTCATTGGCACATAGAGCACGAAATTATTTTTGTCTCCTGCGGCTGTGTTGAGCTTTATGTAGATAGTGAGCTCTATACGCTTACCGCAGGTATGTGTGCCTTTATTACGAGTAAGGAGGCGCATTATATATGTGGCTCCGCGAACAGTATTATATATATCATAAAAACATCTTCCGCGGCTATCGACCAAATCATTCAGGACAAACGCCTTAAATGCCCGATAATAAAAACAGATTCTTTTATTAAGCGTGCTTTTTATGAAATTGAAAATGAGTTAAGGGAAAGAAAGGAATATAGTGATATAATTGTTGACAGTATAATGAATCGAGCTGTTGCAGAAATTTTCAGAACAGAAATCACAGGCAGGAAGGATGTGGCAAAATACCAAAAGGAGCAATATAACAAGCTACTGAGCTGGATTGCCAAAAACTATACGGACATTAGCTTTGAGGACGCTGCAAGCTATATGAATTTTTCAAGATCGTACTTCTCAAAATATTTTCAAAATTTGGTAGGCATGAAATTTACTCAATACATAAATATACTTAAGGTATCATTGGCAATAGATAAAATTACAAACGGGGAAAAAAATATGACAAATATTTCTATAAGCTGTGGATTTGGTACGATTCGTAATTTTAACAGAGTTTTTAAGAACCTCACAGGATATACCCCGAAGCATTTACCTGACAACTATGTTTTTTTATACACAATTTCAACAGGTGATAATGATGGTTTTGACCCCACCTTAAGCTGCTCTGAAATTATCAAATAAAAATAAGAGCCGCTGTAAATGAAGACTCCCTTTTACTGCGACTCTTACTTTAGGTTGTTTTTTGATATTTTTATACTCTCTTTACGAGTATGCCTCATATTCGACAGTTTCTTTGTACCCTCCCCTTCTTATGGCAGCAGAGCAATCATGCTTTCTGCCTCTTCCCTTGATGCGAAGGGATACGTTCCAATGGTCACTCCCTCGCAAATGGCCACACCCCAGACCCTTGTTTCGCCGTCTGTTATCTGTTCATAGGCCTCCACCGTAATCGGCTTATCTAAATATCTCGACACACCGTAGCGCTCTGCATAAGGGTCTACCTGCACAAGCGCTCCGGTGTTTGGATGCGTCACCTTCATGCCGCTATGGACAGTAAAGGTGTAGCTAAAGAACTTTTTAACACCGTTCGTTTTGCCGCTTCCCTCTTCCTCCGCCATGGGTGGCGGCGTTATGGCGGGCACTTCTTCTACAAAGCCTTCAAAGCTTTCTTCCGTTTCTGAAAAGCTGCGCAAATCCCGATTATCAAACTGCTCTTCTGCCTGCTTGCGTTCGTAGAAAAGCTTATAAAGGTCGCCTTCTGACGTCAGCTGCAGCGAGATTGTATCCACGTTGTCAATCAAACTAAACAGCACCAGTGCATGCTGATAAAAGGGAGCTTCATCGAGCACGCCCTCTGCTACATGCCGGTTTCTGTCCGTGATGGTATAGGTTGCTGTCAGGCCAAATGGTTCTGTCTCGGTTTCGAGGGTGATAGATTCCACAGAAATGCCTACAGGCAGAGCGCTGTCTATGAGCTTGCGTACTGCTGTGTTGTCTCCGATTTGAGCACCCTTCTCCTCCATGAGCGTCTCCTTGTTTTCGGTATACGGGTTATAAGGTGTATCCAGTAGCAGCAGACCATCTGCAAAATAGCGGATGTAGTCCTCTTCGGCAGAGACCTCCTTAGTAATCCGCTTCACAAGCTGCGGGTCGTTGTCATATATATAACTTCCGTCTGCCGTGGGATAATAGGTATATAGCCTGTTTACCCCGCCATTTGTCTGCAAATAATACCACGTTTCCAGCAGAATACTCTCCTCACTCTCCTTATAAGAAAGCAGATGCACACCGTCTGTTGCTTTTTCTTTCTCCCCCCGATTCATCAGATGCGTAAGCTTGCTCACATGGTATGCCCTGCGTCCGTCATCAGTCGCAACGCTGTAGACAGCCTCCTCCAAAAATGCCGCATCCGGCGCCGGCAATGGCTTTGGAGGCGGATTTTCCCCTAACTCCGGCAGAGAAAAGCCGGCAATCATACGCCTTTTCGTAGCCGAATCTGCATCGATCAGGGTTAAAACAGCAGCATATGGCGGTGCGGCTGGCAAGCCGCCGAACACATATTGCACAACGCCGTGACCATTCTCCTCAAAGCCCAGCTCATACACCTTCACAGCATATTGATCGGACTCTCTTGCTGTAAGGCCCTCTGCCGAAAACCCAAACATGGCAGGAATGTCTGCCGGCTCTGCTTCCTGATACAAAAGGGAAAACCGACCGGTTTCCACATCGCCTTTAGAAAAGATGACAGCATTTTCCTCCCGGGAAATCTCCCACGACTTCGGGGCTAGCAGGGTATAGCCCTTAACAGAAACGGACTGATACCCCCCATCCTGCCAGATGTATATGCCGACGGCCAGAAACAACAAAAAGACCACTATAAACAGTGCCACAATCCATTTAATCTTCTTCATTAGCTCCTCCATAATATGAACTCACTTTTTAGGGCATTTTTCTGCGCAAATGCCACACCCAAAATAGCACAGTTGGTGGCGATTAAAGTGAGATAAATCCCTAAAGCATTTTACAGAGATTTCTCGTTGTATTATACATCATGCCGGTAGCGCTCCACAATCTGGCACATTTCATCAAACTGCTCCTCTATGGAAAGAGCCAGCTTCATCTGGCAACGTGCACGATCCAGATTATGTCCCTCACGATGTGTTTTAAAATACACATCGCCGTCTAAATAATCCGTCAGAAACCGCGCGCCGATTTCCAGCGTTATTATGCGGGCACCATGAGGCAAATATGTAATTTCTGCTTCTGTTAAATCCCTGCCCACCTGGCTTAAAAAGCCTTTTGTAAACTGCTCAAATAATGTCATATCCAAGGAGACCTTGGTTAAATCCCTTTCATCCTCCTCTGCAACATTTGCAGCAAATCGAATCGTATCACCAAAGTCCATGGCCACCCAGCCGGGCATAACAGTATCTAAATCAATCACGCAAAGTGCTTCATTGGTCTTTTCATCAATCAGAATATTGTTCACTTTGGTGTCATTATGCGTAACACGCAGGGGAATCTTGCCCTCTGCAGTTAAATCCAAAAGCAGAGACCCCACAGCCATTCTTTCCCTGAAAAAGGCAAGGTCTCCTGCAACGGACTCTGCCCGCCCTGCCACATCTTTCCGTGCTGCTTCAAATAAATTTTCAAATCGTTTTTTTGTATTATGAAAATCTGGAATTGTCTCGTGCAGGGTATCCATAGGAAAATCGGCCAGCATACGTTGGAATGCGCCAAAGCCACGGCCGGCGTTATATAGCTGAATCGGGTCCTCAATAACATCGTAGGTTCTGGCGCCATCCACAAATTCATAAATGCGCCAGCAGGCGCCCTCGGCGTCCCGGTACATGGGCTTTCCGTCCCGGGTCATAATCACCCGCAAGCAGCCTCGCTCCGTGTCGCCACCGCTTTCTGCCAGCTTGCGGCGGATGTGTTCTGTCACCGCCACAATGTTCTCCATCACCTGCTCCGGCCGGCGGAAAACATAAGTATTAATGGCCTGCAGCGTATATTTTTTTCCGTTTGTCATGGTCACACGGCAGGTGGTGTTAATATGTCCGCTGGTCATGGGCTTAATCTCCGAAATCTCCCCCTCCAGCTGAAATTTTTCCAGAATTTCCTTCGTTTTCTTCATGATGAACCCCCATTTTATCTAATTAAATATACCTTTGTATGTCCGTTTATTTCGGTTACTTTTATTATATATAATATATACGAAAATAGCAAGGGATGTTATGAAGAAAAGTTTTGACTTTTTCTATAAAACAGTATATAATAAGAACGTATGTTTGATAAAAGGAGTTATCCCCATGGCAACAGATCAGATTTATATTAAAGGTGCCAAGGTGCACAATTTAAAAAATATTGATGTTACAATCCCGCGGGACAAGCTGGTTGTGCTGACCGGTCTTTCCGGCTCGGGAAAGTCCTCTTTGGCCTTTGACACAATTTATGCAGAGGGTCAGCGCCGCTATGTGGAGTCCCTGTCC
>SVKE01000005.1 GCA_015068615.1 Oscillospiraceae bacterium
GCGGCGCTCCACCCATTTGGGGAAGCTGGAGCAGATTAACACCGTTGTCAGAAAGGTGTCGGACGGCGAATTCTCGGCAGAAGAGGCACTCGCCCGCCTCAGCACCATTGACAACACCCGGGAAAATCCCGCGCGCAGCATGCTTGCATCTGCAGCTGCCGCCGGTGTTTTTTCCCTGCTGATAAACGGCGGTTTGACGGAGCTGATTCTGGCCTTTTTGAGCTGCCTTTTGGCGCAAATTGCGGCCCTTTTGTTTCGCAAGGTGAGCATGCACGGGTTCTTTAGCAGTGTGCTGGGCGGCCTTGTGCCCACGCTGCTTTTAATCCCCGCCTCTCTGCTTCTGCCTGATTTGAACCAACAGGCTGTTCTTTTGGGCTCCATGCTGCCGCTATTCCCCGGTGTGGCAATGGTCAACGCTATTCGCGATGCCATTAACGGCGATTTAATCTCCGGCGTTTCACGCGCAGCCGAGGTCCTCATGATTGCGCTGGGACTGGGGCTTGGCGCCTCACTCATTCTGCTTGCGGGGGTGGCATAAATGGAGCTTTTGTATAAATACATAGTCTGTATGGCCGTCATTTTTCTGCTGGGTCTGTCTCTGCGTACAAAGCCTCGGGTTTCGTTGCTTGCCGGTATAGGCGGCGCCGTGGGATACATTGTCTATCTCCTTTGCCCCTCAGCACCGCTGGGCTTTTTGTTTAGCAGTCTGACGCTGGCCCTTTTAGGTGAAATTTTTGCCCGGCTCTGCAGAATTCCCTCCAGCATCTTCATGGTGCTGGGCATTTTTCCGCTGGTGCCCGGCACCGGCCTATATGAAACCATGGCTCATGCATTTCTGGGAGATTATGCCCAGGCTTTAAAAGCCGGCGGCGATGCCATAATCGGCATTGCACTCATGGCGGTGGCCTTTGCCTTTGTAACGGTTTCCTTCCGCATCTTTGCACCGATTAAAAGGAGAAAGGGAAATGCTGCGAAATAATTTCCTCTGCCTATTTGACAAAAAAGGAATATCTATGATATAATGTAAAAAGCTACAGTTAGGAGGATTACCATGGAGATTAAAATAACAAAAACCACCGCTCCCAAGACCAAGCCACCCGTGGATTCACTTGGCTTTGGAAAGCATTTTACCGATCACATGTTTGTGATGGATTACACCGCCGGAAAGGGTTGGCACGACCCGCAGATTGTCCCCTACGGCCCGATTCCAATGGACCCGTCCTGCGCCGTTTTGCATTATGGTCAGGCCGTATTTGAAGGCCTGAAGGCCTATAAGGGCGAAAACGGTCAGGTGCTGTTATTCCGTCCCTATAATAACATGAACCGCATCAACGAGTCAAACGACCGCCTTTGCATTCCCAAGCTGGACGTAGATTTTGCGGTAGAAGCCATTAAAACTCTTGTGGAGCTGGAAAAGGACTGGATTCCCGGCGGCAAGGGCACAGCTCTTTACATCCGTCCCTTCATCTTTGCAACGGATCCCTTCTTGGGCGTGCACCCGGCCAGTACATATAAATTCATCATTATTCTCTCTCCGGTTGGTGCATATTATAAAGAAGGCCTCAATCCCGTTAAGATTTATGTGGAGGATGAATATGTCCGCGCTGTACGCGGCGGTATGGGCTTTTCCAAAACAGCTGGCAATTATGCCGCCAGCCTGAAGGCACAGGAGGAGGCTGAAAAGAAGGGTTACACGCAGGTGCTTTGGCTGGACGGCGTGGAAAGAAAATACATTGAGGAAGTGGGCGCTATGAACATCTTCTTCAAAATTGACGGCAAGGTTGTAACGCCCGCCCTAAATGGTAGCATTTTAGCCGGCATCACCCGCAATTCCTGCCTGGAGATTTTAAGATCCTGGGGTGTACCTGCCGAGGAGAAAAAGATTTCTGTTGAAGAAATTTATGAAGCTTACCAAAACGGCAAGCTGGAGGAGGTATTCGGCACCGGCACCGCTGCTGTCATCTCTCCTGTCGGCGAGCTCTGCTGGGAGGGCAAGAAAATGGTCATTAATAACGGCGAGATTGGAGCCCTCTCCCAAAAGCTGTACGACACCATCACCGGCATCCAAAGCGGTAAAATTGAGGATACCTTTGGATATACGGTTACCTTATAGGATAATAAGAGTAAAAAGGGGCTGTAGCAAAATGCCCAGACCGCGCAAAGCATAAAAAGCCTATAGTAGCATATTGTAATTGGAAAGAAATTACAAGAATACAGTGATAAGTGGTAAAAATCGTTAAAAACGATTTTTAGATTAAAATGCTTTCCACTTCGAACAAACTTCACCTCTCGGGCGTCAAAACACGTCCTTTTGTTCGTTTTCTTTTTTAAAAGAAAACTTCACATAGACGGACGATTTTGCCTTTTCCTCAAAAGACAGATGTCTTTTGAGGGGAGGAACAGTTGCGTTGGAAATGAGGGGGCGTTGTTAAACGCCCACGTTACAACCAATGCAAGCTGTGACGATGTACGCCTTCGGGACTCAGTTTGTCCAATCTGCGCTATTTTGCGTCCATCCCCAAAAGGGGCTGTAGCATTTTGCTACAGCCCCTTTTTTGTTACTGCTCCAAGCTTTTTTCTCTTTTGTTAAACAGCCTTTCTGCCAGACCGATTTCCGAAATAATCATACCACCCACAATAAGAGCGCTGCCAATAATCTTAAGGAAGGTCAGCGGCTCTGTCACGCCCTCCGGACCGGGGATGACCAGAGCATACATATAGGCAAAGACGGGTTCCAGCGTAAAAATAACCGCCACACGGGAGGGCGCGACATATTTTTGCATAACCACCTGGCCGGTAAAGGCAAAGGCTGTGCAAAAGACAGCCGTGAGCACCACGGAGGTGAGCAGCGTGCCCGTGTAATCCACGCCGGCAAAGGTGGCAGGGTCGGTGATGCACCACGCCAAAAGGGAAAGCACCGCTGCCGCCAGCGTTTGTCCGATGCCTAAGAGCAGGCTGTCATCCTCCTTCACATACCAATCTGCCGCAATGATGTGCACCGCCACACAAATAGCGCACAAAAACGTGTAAAAATCGCCTTGGTTTAAGGCTGTAAAATCCTGCAGAACACCGGTGATGCACAAAAGACCGACCACCGCTAGCCCCACACCAATCAAATTACTTTTGCTGGCCTTTTTTCGCAAAAACCAGCTGGATAAAAAGGGCACCATCAGCACGCTTGTGCTGGTGATAAAGCCGGAATTGGAGGCCGAGGTATACCGCAGGCCAAAGACCTGCAGCACCATATAGCCACATAAAAGCGCACCCAGCACAAAGGAATGGAGGATTGTTTTTTTTGTATACAGCCGCAGCTTTTTGCAAAAAACCGCCGCCAGAATGATGCCCGCGATGCCGAAGCGCAGGGTTAAAAATGCCAGAGCCGATACATCAGCGGCCACATTTTTCATTAATATAAAAGATGAACCCCAGGCCGCTGTTACCAGCACCAGAATCAGGGTTGCAGTTTTATGATTCATCGTTTTGTTGCCTCCCGTTGCATAAAATAGACCGCGCTGCCTTAATGCCATCCACCGCGGCACTCATAATGCCTCCGGCATATCCCGCGCCCTCTCCGGCAGGATACAGACCGGCATGGCTGACGCTTTCTCCCGCTTCATTGCGCAGAATGCGCACCGGCGCGCTGGTACGGGTCTCCGGAGCGGTTAATAACGCGTCCCCGGCAGTAAAGCCCTCTATTTTATGCCCAAAGCTCACTAAGCCGGCTTTAAGCATCTGCACAATCCGTTCCGGAAAAAGCTTTGTCATGTCGCAAAGCGCTGTCCTGCCCGTGTAGCTGGGCTGCACTCTGCCAAGGCTGTTTTTGCCGCCATGTAAAAAGCTGCCCACGGTCTGCACCGGTGCCGCACCTCCAGCCAGCTGAAAGGCGCGCCGTTCCAGCTCGCGCTGCAGCATAACACCGGCCAGCGGATGGTCGCTTGCAAAATGCCTCTCATCCACGTTGACGCACAGGGCTGCGTTGGCGTTCTGTTCATTCCGGGCGCGGCGGCTCATGCCGTTTGTCACCAGGCTTTCTGCCTCCGAAGCCGCTGCCACCACCAGGCCACCGGGACACATACAAAAGCTATAGCAGGCATCGTTTCCCTGTCGCAGGGAAAGCTGATATTCCGCCGGTCCCAGCTTGGGATGCCCAGCGTAATGGCCATACATAGCCCGGTCAAGCTCCTTCTGCAGATGCTCAATCCGCACCCCCACGGAAAAGGGCTTTTGCGCCATCGACACATCGCTTGCAAGAAGCATTTCATACGTATCACGCGCGCTGTGACCGATGGCCAGCACCAGTGTATCACAGGGGATATATGTCTCCTTCGAGGTGTAAATGCCCGCCACAGCACCGTTTTTTACATCCAGCCCCGTCAGGGCCGTTTCAAACTGAATTTCACAGCCAAGCGCCAGTAGCTCCTGCCGTATGTTTTGAATCACCCGGCGCAGCACATCCGTTCCGATGTGGGGCTTGGCCTTTACCAGAATGTCTGCATCGGCACCGAAGGCATGAAAATCTGTCAGTACCTGGCGCGCTGTTTTATCATGAATTCTTGTGGTCAGCTTACCATCAGAAAAGGTACCGGCACCGCCTTCTCCAAACTGCACATTGGTATTAGGATCAAGGACGCCGCCCTGCCAATACCGCTCAACAAGCCGGGTGCGCTTATCCACCTCTGCACCCCGCTCTAAAATAAGAGGCGGTGCTCCGGCACGGGCCAGCGTCAGGGCGCAGAACAGGCCACAGGGACCTGTGCCCACCACCACAGGCCGCATTTTCAGGCTTCTTGTGGGCGTCGGTAGCTCCGGCTCCGGAATCAGCCGGACAATATCCGGCACATCCGGCAAGGCTGATTCATCCTTAAGCGTCAATTCTGCTGCATAGACAAGCTGCACCTGCTTGCGGCGGGCATCCACGGATTGCCGGGCAATGCGAAACGCAAGCACATCGCTCTCCCGCTTGTGCAGGCGCAAAAGAGCCTGTTCCTTTACCTCAGCCTCATCTGCATCCGGCGAAAGCTTAATGTTATTAACACGAACAGACATGGACGAATCCTCCCAGTTAAATCTATGCTTTTTATTGTAATAAAAAAAGGATGCAAAGTCAAGAAAGGCAAATGATTTTAAGCATCATTTTATTTTTTCCCGCAAGTCTGCGCGAAAAAGTCTACATAATATATTTACATAATTCAATTTGATTTCCAAAATGTTACAGGTATAATTTTTGTTTTTTCGGAACTTTCTTTGAGGTTTTGCCGTTTATATGAATGTCAGCACGATGACACGAACGACGTAACATTAACCATTACACTCGTAAAACGGGCACCGACGTCTGACAGATTTTTTTGCACTGACCTTCGACATAGCACAAAGCAGCTCATTTGCTTACAGCTGTTTTGTTTTGCAATAACACAGCATTATGTCAACCTGCTGTTTGGCTGCATTGGTTTCCACCAAGGGAAACAGGCAGCAGGATGCAGAGCGTTACACCCACATATCACTGTCACTACACGGTGTAATGCTTCCTTGACAGGGAGGAACAGGTGATATGACAGCCGGCGCCGCAGCAAGCGCGACAGAAGGAATTATATTTTTATAAAAACAAGGAGGAAAATCTTCATGACAATCTCAAAAAAACTGCCCGCAGCAATTCTGGCGGGAATCATGACGGTGGGTATGGCTTTTTCGAGCTTTGCAGCTCTTCCGAGCGATGTTGTTGACTCTCCCTATGAAGAAGCCATCGAAACCCTGAGCGCTCTTGATATTATGATTGGTGATGATGACGGTATGTTCCGTCCCACCGACAGTATCAAGCGTTCCGAATTTGCTAAGGTTGCCGTAGAGGCTATGGGCCTGGGTGACGTGGCAAGTGCTTCTAACCATCAGACGAAATACCCCGACGTTGTAGAGAACCACTGGGCAAACGGATATATTAATGTAGCAACCGAGCAGGGCGTTGTCATCGGCGACGATGAGCGTAACTTCCGTCCTGACGATTCCATCACCTACGCAGAAGCCATGACCATTCTGGTCCGCATCATTGGCCACGAGCCCTCTGCTCTTTCTAAGGGTGGCTTTCCCACCGGTTATATGGTGGTAGGCTCTCAGAACGGCATTTCCAAAAACGCAGCTGCCTCTGCAAATGATAAGGTTGTCCGCGGCATGGTCGCACAGATGACCTTCAATACGCTGACCGTTAAAATGATGGAACAGGTCGGCTTTGGTAACGACGAGCGCTACGAAATTGTTGACAAAACCCTGCTTGCCGATGTGTTGGATGTTACGAAGGATAGCGGCCAAATCACCGCTCTGGGCATCAGCAGCATCAGCGGCTCCAGCTCTTTAAAGGACAACGAGGTAAGAATCGGCGACAAGGTGTTCTCCGTTTCTGAGGAAGCGCTGCCGACGGTCAGAAACCTGTTAGGCTTTAACGTCACCTACTATGTGCGTGAGCACGATAACGGCGATGAGGAGCTGATTCTGGCAAGAGCCGAAAAGAACAAGAACAATGCCACAACCGTTGCCACAGACGATATAGAAAATGTTGTTGCCGAGGAAGGCAAGAATACGATTGTGCATTACTGGCTCGATAAGGAAACCGATAAAAACACCAAGGAGCTGACGATAGGTCAGAAGGCACAGATGATTTTTAACGGCAAGCCCGTTGATTTTGATGCCGCTCTCCTGCGCCCGGATTCCGGACGTGTTACCTTCTTAGATATTGATAACGATGACATTCACGATCTGGTGTTCGTCACTTCCTTCACAAACCTTGTTGTGGAATCCGTGATTGAAACAAGCCACAAGGTAACAGATAAATATGGCAACCCTTCCTTAGTCCTAGATCCCGACGACAAGGACGTGAAATTCACCCTGACAAAGGCCGGCCACTTAATTAAGCTGTCTGACCTGAATGAATGGGATGTGCTGAGCGTTGCAAAAAGTAAGGATGGCTCCATTATCTCTGTTGAGATCTCCTCTAACAGAGTGACCGGCAAGGTGGAAGAGATTGAGGATACAAAGTTCTTCATTGACGGCAAGGAATATGAAGTGGCTAAAAACTACACCGGGGAAATCAAGCTGAACGACGAGGGTACCTTCTATCTGGATATTGAGGGCAAAATCGCAGCTGTTGACACCTCCAGCACGCTTTCTTCTAACTATGCGTATGCCGTAGCAGGTGAGATTGCCACCGGCTTTGACAAAAATCTGAAGCTGAAGGTTTACACTAAAGAAGGCGAAACCACCATCTTAGAATCCGGTGAAAAGATTAAATTCAACGGCGCCAACGGCAAAACCGGCGAGGAAGTTCTGACAGCTTTAAAGAGCGAAGGCAGCTTTATGCCTCAGCTGATCACCTACGAGGTGAATGCAAAGGGTGAGCTGACCCAGCTGAACACCGCCACAGATGCAACCGATTCCGGTGCTATTAATAAAAACAAGTTCACGCTGAATGCAGAAGGTGAACTGACCTATAAAAAAGCCTCCAAAAAGCTGGGCGCCTACAACGTAAATGCCCAGACACTGATCTTCAACATTCCGGAGGGCAAAACCGATCCCGAGGATTTTGCGATTGAAACAATCGACTTCTTCGATGACAACGAAGCCTATGATGTGCTGCTCTTTGACGTAGCCGAGGATTTAACGGCCAAGGTTGTGATTGTCACAAGCTCTGCCGCTTCTGCCAACATCGAAGCTCCGATTGCAGTTGTTGACCAGATTACCACCATCACAAACGAGGACAATGAGCGCGTACAGAAGCTGTATGCATACCAGAATGGTGAAAGACTCTCCTTTGTTACCGCAACCGACGGTCTGCTGGTGAACGGAGATGACGAGCCGAAGGCCTTAAAGCGCGGCGACATCATTCAGCTCAAGCTCAATACCAGAAACGAAATCAGCGGCATCCGCGTGCTCTTTGAGGCCGAGGATAAAGCAACCGAATTTACCACGACCATTGATGAGGACATGACCATCGTATATGGTAAGGTAACAAAGAAATTTGCCTCCTCCATCAACGTACAGGTCGCAGATGGTGCTGTTGCAAACTACAGCTTAGAGGGCGCAACGGTGTACGAGGTAGACACCGCTAAAACCAATAACGCCATCAAGGTTGTTGATGCAAATGAAATCACACAGTATGACGAATCAGATCCCAGCCGCGTATTCATCAGAATTTACGAAGATGCTGTGACCGAAATTGTCATCATCAGATAAAACAAGCTGATTTAGCAGCAATTTAAGCAGCCAGCCAACCAATTTAATATATCACACAACCTCCAAAGACGGGCTGTGCCACCTGGCGCAGCCCGTCGACCTTTTTACATATATTTTTTAAAATTCTATTGACAGAAGGAAAGATAAATAGTAATATTTTATGTAGAGGTTTTTGTCACAATTTATCAAAAATTTTTTTATTAAGGAGAGGATTATTGTATGAAATTAGTTTACGGCGTAAACGACAAACCAAAGTTTGGGCAGCTGATCGTGCTTGCCATTCAGCAGCTTCTGTCCATTATGACTGCAACCCTTGTGGTGCCTGTCATCATTAACGGCTCCTGCGGCACGACTATGAGCTCTGCGGCTGCTCTCTTAGGCGCCGGCCTGGGTACGCTTGTGTACATTGCCTTTACCATGAAAAAATCCCCTGTTTTCTTAGGCTCTTCCTTTGCATTTATCGGTTCCATGATGGCTGCCTTTGCCGGCGGCGTTTCTATGTCACTGGGATTTTTAGGCCTCATCATTGGTGCCTTTTTTGCTGCACTGGTGTATGTTGTCATTGCTTTGATCGTTAAGTTTGCAGGCGTTAACTGGATTAATAAAATCATGCCTGCTGTTGTCATCGGCCCTACCGTTGCCATTATCGGTATGAGTCTTGCCGGAAACGCTGTTGGCGATATGTCAAAGGGTAGCATTGCCGGCGTTGAAACATCTCCTTTGATTGCTGTTTTATGCGGCGTTATTACGTTGCTTATTACCATTATCTGCTCTGTATACGGCAAGAAAACCTTAAAGCTGATTCCTTTTATTATAGGTATTTTAGGCGGCTATGCCGCTGCCGCTATCTTTACCGCCATCGGTTATGCAGCCGGCATTGATGCCATCAAGGTGTTAAATGTTGAACCATTTTTAGCCCTCGTTGAAAACGGCGTGAGCCTGAACACCTTCTTAGCCGTTCCCGACTTTACCTTCCTGACGGCTTATAAGGGCTTAGGCGAGCTCAGCGGCTCTTACATCAGCACCATTGCGGTTGCATATATTCCGGTTGCCTTTGTTGTTTTTGCCGAGCACATTGCCGATCATAAAAACATTTCTTCTATTATAGAGAAAGACCTTCTGGAGGATCCCGGCCTGCACAGAACCCTGTTGGGTGACGGTATCGGCTCCTTGGTCGGTGCATTCTTCGGCGGCTGCCCCAATACAACCTACGGTGAATCCGTCGGCTGCGTGGCCATTACAAAAAATGCATCGGTCGTAACGATTATCACAGCAGCTATTTTAGCCGTTTTAATCGCCTTCCTTTCGCCCTTTATCGCTTTTGTTAACACCATTCCCTCCTGCGTTATGGGTGGCGTTTGTATGGCGCTTTACGGCTTCATTGCTGTTTCCGGCCTCAAGATGGTGCAAAAGGTTGACCTGAATCAGAACAAAAACCTGTTTGTCGTTTCCGTTATTTTAATTTCCGGTATCGGCGGCCTGACACTAACCTTCGGCAAGGTTACCATCACTTCCGTCGCTTGTGCGCTGATTCTCGGCATTATCACAAATCTGGTGGTTTCAAAGGCAAAAGAAGAATAGG
The DNA here is from genome assembly GCA_015068615.1 of Oscillospiraceae bacterium. Lineage (GTDB taxonomy): Bacteria > Bacillota > Clostridia > UBA1381 > UBA9506 > UMGS755. The sequence goes on from SVKE01000005.1 coordinate 9,800, forward strand.
AGCATGTTATGAAAAACGTAACCTTATTTGATCATCCGCTCATTCAGCATAAAACGACCGTTTTGCGTCAAACCTCCACCACGAATAAGGAATTTCGTGAGCTCGTAGAGGAAATTACCATGCTGATGTGCTATGAGGCGCTTCGGGACCTGCCCTTAGAGGATGTGGAGATTGAAACGCCCATTAAAAAAACAACGCAGAAAATGATTCGCGGCAAGAAAATGGCTGTGGTTCCCATTTTGCGTGCCGGTCTGGGAATGGTAAACGGCATGCTAAATCTGGTGCCTTCTGCCAAGGTTGGACACATCGGCATGTATCGTGACGAGGTCACCATGCAGCCGCAGGAATATTACTGCAAGCTGCCGGCTGATATTGACAAGCGCTTAATTGTCGTTGTCGACCCCATGCTGGCAACCGGCGGTTCTGCCATTGATGCCATTGGCCAGATTAAGGCTTACGGCGGTCATCAGATTAAGTTTTTATGCCTGATTGCAGCACCCGAGGGCATTCAGGCACTATCTGAGGCGCATCCTGATATTGAAATTTACTGCGCTAATGTTGATGAGAAATTAAACGAAAATTGTTACATCGTGCCCGGCCTCGGCGATGCCGGCGACAGGCTCTTCGGCACGCAGTAAAGGCAGATTAAAAGAACTATAAAAAAAGGGGCTGTAGCATTTTGCTACAGCCCCCTTTTATCTTATCTGATTTTTCTTGCTTCTGTATAAAACCTCTTATCGCAGGCCTCTCCCATGGAGAAGGTCTTTCGGGGAAGAGCGCCGTCTAAAATGACTGATTTATATAGGTCAGATTTATCCATGGCCGGAAGAACGATGCCGAAGTTCTTAGAATCCTCACATAGCCTATACACAACATCCTCACCATGAATGTAGTCAATCTCGCCGCCCAAGCGGGCCACATAGGCATCCAGAAAACTCTGCACGGTGGCAACGGTAAGGTATTCCTTCGGATTTGTTACCGTAACCTTTTTCGCCTCTCCGTTATAGACAAACACAAAGCTTTGACCCTCGGCATTTTCCTCATAGCTCAGCTCGTAGCTTTCCTCAAGCGCCCGCAAAAACTCTGCGCCATTTGCGCCGAATACCACCCGGTGAATGGCCTCAAATTCCAAGGATGCATCATGGAGGTTTACCAGCTCACAGAGGGCGTATCGCGCCGCGGAGGCACGAGCCTTCTCAGCGCCGATTTCCTTCTTTAAATTTTCGTAGTACGATTTTGCGGTAGCCAGGGAGTGGTTGCCGTCACCCATTGCATAAATCAAAGGTGCGGTTTCCTGCACGCCGTATTTTTGATTAAAGCCGGCAAGATCATCCAGCGCTGCCAATTTTTCATCCAGGCGGTTGCAGGCCTCCTCCGACATTTTATAGCCGGTGATATGACCGGAATCCTGCATCAGGTCAAAGTCATAGAGCTTGGTAAAGCCCTCTGTCATGGCAGCATTTGGTTCAATAATATCCCTGTCTGTATCATCAATCAAAAGCATGATGTGCGGCAGCTCTATCAAAGCCTCCTGACGCACCTTGAGTCGGGGCGGAATGCGGGAAACGACCGTGCCCTCGGTAGCCCGCACCTTCGTTTTGGAGCCCTTGCTGTAGTCATAGTCTTCAAGATCCACCACGCCTACAATACCCAGCCGCTTCACGCCCGATTGCAGCGTTCTTTGCACAAAAACATATGTATTCTTATGCTCGGTAAAAACCTCCTCGGCCATGTACCGGGCCATGGTGCTGTTGGTTTTTTTGATTCGTGCCTCAATGTCCGGATCGTTTAAGTAAATTTCCGGCACCGTGAGGTGCAATGTGGATTCATCCTCTCCCACAAGCTCGGAAACCGCATTCCAATACGCCGGCTCGGAGGTGTACTGGTCACAGGCGACAATGCTCCATTTCTTCATTTTTTCACCGACCGATGCAAAATTCGGCAACAGGATATCTGCTCTTTGAAAGGTCATTTTATCTCATCCTTTTTTCTATATTTTGTTTTTTTAAAGGCTTTTTTATTGTACCACACAATCTGCCAAAGCGCAATACGTAAGAAAAAGGATGAATGTAAATTTTTTACCCTTCTGACAAACCTGTGTAAAATAATTTCTCCTCTACATTTTATACGATTATGGTTCACACCGACTACACGCCTCCAGCCCTCTGGAATGTGCCTCGCCTATGTCAATTTCAATACAGCTTTTATATAAATATCTGCATCCATATCGGTGATATTTTGTCCCTGTTTTTGTACGATAAACTGTTGCCTCTGTTGTTTTTGATGAATTGTTCTCAAACATGTCCTCATTTTCTTCTAAAAGCTCCTCAACTGCAAATTCATCTGTCTGTGGCAAATTTTCATAAATAAGATTCTCTGTAAGTGGATTTTCTCTAGGATTTTTTACTCGCTCTCCAACCGAATTGCACAAAAATAAAACAGCAACCGTCAGCACTATGGCAATTATTTTTTTCATATTTTTCTCACTCTCTCCCTCTACAGTTTATATCGCCTATAAGGGTCATTACAAAACATCCCGAAACGGGATATTTTTATTATACCACTATGGGATAATAAACGCAAGAGGTGAAAGAGGTGATTTTATGCGACTGAAAGAGCTCCGCAAACAACGTGGGATATCCCAGCTGAAGCTTGCACTGGATTTAAACATGAACCAGAACAGCATCAGTCGATATGAAACCGGCAGTCATGAAGCAGATTATGCCACATTGATTAAACTTGCCGATTATTTTGATGTCTCTTTGGATTATCTTTTAGAACGAACCGATTGTCCAACCAGAAATTAAAATCTCTATAAAGAACATATAAAAACAGGTAGGGGGGCTCTGCTTTGCAGCCCCCCTACCTGTTTCATACCAAGGAGAATAAACCCTATGGTATTGATGGCAAAATTAGTAAACATGTGCACAAACCACGAGGAATACACGGCCCCGCTTTTTGCGTCTATTTTCCTTTCCCTAGGGCGTTGCCAGCTCGACCTGGCTCATATCATAGCCTGCAAAGGTCTCCTCCACCATGCTCTTGAAGCGGGCAATGCTGACCGCGCCATCATACTGCGAAACACCATGCACCGCAGCCAGATCGTCCGAATAGTCGGAGAGCGGATACACCGCAAAGCCGGCAGAATCCATGTTATAATGCGTAACAATGGGGACAAAGGCGTAGTCTGCTATGGAAACGCTTTCCCCGTCGTAGCTGAGGCTCACCTCCGCCATGCCGCCCAGAAGATTCCGGGCCTCCTTTTGACGTGATACAAAGTTACCCAGCGAATAATACACCAGCATTTTGTTGCCATTTTCGCTGCTCCGCCACTCCACGGGCTCAATCACATGGGGATGGGAGCCAATAATTAAATCCACGCCCCAGTCACACATGGCCTGTGCCAGGCTTTTTTGCTCTGCATCGGGCATAATGGAATATTCCGTTCCCCAATGCATAAAAGCAATGGTGAAATCGGCATTGGCTTCTGCAAAAAGAGCATCCTGCTCTATTTTTTCTCTGTCGATATAATTAACCAGATATTCCTTATTGGCAGGCACGGAAATGCCGTTTGTGCCATAGGTGTAATTAAGAAGGGCCAGCGTTGCGCCCTTAACCTCCTCAATTTCCACCGTTTGCTTTTCTTCCTCGTTTTCATTAATGCCCAAAACACGCATCCCCGGATAGCTTTTCCAGAAATGGAGGGTATGCTCCACGCCGGCCGCACCCATATCCAGCACGTGATTGGATGCATGCAGCACCACATCAAAGCCCGCCATCGCCAGACTTTTTCCCATATCCGTAGGGGAGTTAAAGAGCGGATAGCCGGAATAGCCCTGTTCCCTTCCGCCAAAGATGGTTTCCTGCCCGATGACCGCAAGGTCTGCCTCGCGGATGGCCGGCTGCAGACCGGCAAACAGATGCGCATAGTCATACGTGCCGTCTGCCTGCTTGCCGCTGTTGACAACGGGCATATGCAAAAGGTTATCTCCCAGCGCCAGGATGGATATGGTTTCCGGCTCTGCCGGCTGCTCGGCAAAGGCCGGTGCGACCTCCTCCTCGGGTGCGCTGCAGCCCGTTAGAAGAAAAAGAAGGGTAAAAAGGGCCAGCAGACCCACTTTACATTTTGTATACATATTGTTCGCCCCTTGACATCTTTTGTGTATCTATCGTCTATCATAAATATTTCTCTAAAGTCAACGCGGCCTCCCGCTCGGTTTAAAATGTGTCGTAGCGCACAACCTCATCTAAAGGCCGGAATTCCTTATGCAGGCGGTGAGGCTCTGCATCGTCTGCGGGATAGCCCATGACAAGCAGCGCAACCGGCTCAATCTCTGCCGGAATGTGAAACGTCTCACGCATGGCTGCCGGGTCGAAATGCATCACCCAGGTAGAGCCGACACCAAGGGCGTGTGCTGCAAGCATCATGTGCGTTGTCACAATGCAGGCGTCCACAGGCGCACTCAGTGCGCCGTCATATGGCCTGTGCCATGTTTCGTTTTTGTTATAGCAAACCAGCATGGCCGTCGGCGCGCCGAAATGGCTTTTGGTGCACCCGGCAAGAGCCCGGATAGAGTCGTCCGTGTTCAGCACAAGAATTCTCTGAGGCTGATAGTTACAGCCCGTGGGTGCAAGGTGTCCCGCAGCGAGAATTTTGTCGATGACCGCCTGCTTTAAGTGCTCATTTTTAAATTTTCTGACCGAGTAGCGCTCGGCTGCCAGCTGTAAAAAATCCATAACCGTTACCTCTCTTTATCTCAATTCTAAATTTAATAGGCCATATGTGTTTATTATAGTACAAGAAATTCATAAAATCAAGAAAAGGTTATAAAAGGAATGCAAGAACTCCACACGGCTAAATCGCTTGACTTCTGTGGCGTTTTTTGATACACTCTTGTAAGAGCATATGTATAGATTGTATGAATAGACGGAAACGATACTAACAGAAGAGGTGTGTATCATGAAATTGGTGTTACTAACAGCCTTGGGCGTCGGTGCGGCCACCGTCATCGGTGCGCTGATTGGCTTTGTCTTTAAAAAAATGTCGCACAGGTTTTCCGATATTGTGCTTTCCTTTGCAGCAGGTGTCATGCTGGCGGCCGCCGTGCTGGGGCTGATTATCCCTTCCTTAGAATACGGCGGAAGATACGGCCTGATTATGACCATTGCCGGCATCTTTGCCGGCGCGCTGTGTTTGAATTTGCTTGATAAGCTGGTGCCGCATCTGCACAAGCTGGTAGGAACAGAGACGGAGGCACATAACAACGCAAGCCTAAGCAAGGTGCTTTTGTTCGTGACGGCGATTGCGATACACAACTTTCCCGAGGGCATCGCCGCCGGCGTCGGCTTCGGCTCCGGAGACACCTCGCAGGCATTGATGATTGCCGGTGGTATTGCGCTGCAGAACATTCCGGAGGGCATGGTGATTATTGCGCCGATGCTGGCGGCCGGCGTAACGCCGAAAAGAACCTTCCTCTGTGCTATGCTGACCGGACTGGTTGAGGTCATCGGCACGCTGCTCGGATTTTTTGCGGTCAGCCTCGCATCCGCCATCCTGCCCTTTGCGCTCAGCTTTGCCGGAGGCACCATGCTGTATGTCATCAGCGATGAAATGATTCCCGAAACACATGCGCACGGCAGCCAGCGCGGCGCAACCTACGCGCTTTTGGTGGGCTTTTGTCTCATGTTGGCCAGTGACGTGCTGCTGGGATAGAGAGGACTGTAAAAATTTTGATTGGTCCAAATAATACCTCTTTTCTGCCATATATTGTGTTAAATCTCAATACACCTTGCTGATTTTATTATCAGCAATAAAAAGTAAAGAACTTCTGCCTCTTCACTTGCAGATTTGTTCAAAATATGATATGATACATTATATATATGTAAGGAGGGGAGCTATGTGTTAGAGCTTGTGTTAATCAGACATGGTGAAACCGAAGGGAATTTGCGTCCCACGGCCCTGGGCGCGACCGACCTTTCCTTAAACGAAAGAGGGAGAAGGCAGGCCCAGACGCTGGCTCGGGTTTTTGCCTTAGAGAGGCCGGATGCAATCTATACAAGCCCCTTAAATCGCGCCCGCGAAACAGCGGAGATCATCAATCAAAAACACGGACTTTCCCTTGAGCTCCTGCCGGATCTACGCGAGCGCAACTTTGGCATATGGGAAAATCTCCCTGTGGAGGAAATCCGCAGTCGCTACGAGGCGGAGTACGCTGCTTGGGAGCAGGATCTTGCCGATTATGTGATTCCCGAAGGAGAGAGCGCAAGAGAGGTTTACGAGCGCAACACGCGGGCGATTGATGCCATTACCAAAAATCACCCGGAGGGAAGGGTGCTTGTGGTGACGCATTTGGGCTGCATCCGCAACATTCTGGCGCACCTTTTGGGTATGGAGCTTGCCGGCGCCTGGCGTTTTCAGGCCAATACCGGCAGCATTTGTAGGCTTAAGCTGGACGAAAACGGCTTTGCTGTTTTGACATCCTTTAATGAGTTTTAGATTGGAGTGTAACATGAATACGGTCAGAAGAATTTTTGTTGAGAAGAAAAAGGGCTTTGATGTAGAGGCCCGGCAGCTGTTTCGGGATCTAAAGGAAAACCTGAATCTTACCGCGCTGTCCGGCGTGCGCATTGTGCAGCGCTACGATGTACAGGGCGTTTCCGATAATGCCTTTGCAGCCGCCCGAACCACCATTTTCAGTGAGCCGCCGGTGGATGAGGTGTATGACGAAAGCTTCCCTCTGCCGGATGGTGCAAGTTACTTTATCACCGCGTTGCTGCCCGGTCAGTATGACCAGCGTGCAGATTCTGCCGCCGAATGCGTGCAGCTGCTGACACAGCAGGCCCGCCCGGCTGTGCAGGCCGCCCGGCTGATTATTTTAGAGGGCGCCCTGTCTGACGCAGAGGTCTCGGCTGTTAAGAAATACTATATTAACCCGGTGGAGGCTCATGAGGTTTCGGCAGAAAAGCCCGAAAGTCTTGAGGTGCACGCCGAGATGCCGGAAAACGTCCCCATTGTGGCCGGCTTTTCGCAGATGGATGAGGCCGGACTGGTTACATTACTCCGGCAATACGGCTTTGCCATGGATGTGGACGACCTGGTGTTCTGCCGCAACTACTTCCGCGACACAGAGCACAGAGACCCCACACTGACAGAGCTGCGTATGATTGATACCTACTGGTCTGACCATTGCCGTCATACCACGTTTTTGACGGAAATTACCGATATTGATGCCTCCGGCGCACCGGCGCGCATGCTGGAGGCTCTGGAGGATTATCAGGATGCCCGCAAGGTGCTCTATCAGGGCAGGGATAAGACCTTGTGCCTGATGGACCTAGGCACCATTGCTGCCAAAAAGCTGAAGCAGGAGGGCTATCTTGAAAGACTGGATCAGTCTGAGGAAATCAATGCCTGCAGCATTGAAGTGGAAGTGGACGTCGATGGCAAAAAAGAGCCCTGGCTTATTATGTTTAAAAATGAAACACACAATCATCCTACGGAAATTGAGCCCTTCGGCGGTGCTGCGACCTGCTTGGGCGGCGCAATTCGCGATCCCCTGTCCGGCCGATCCTATGTCTATCAGGCAATGCGTGTCACCGGTTCGGGCGATCCGCGCAAGACCATGGCAGAGACCCTGCCCGGCAAGCTGATGCAACGCAAAATCAGCACCGGCGCTGCTGCCGGCTACAGCTCCTATGGCAACCAGATTGGCCTTGCGACCGGTCAGGTCACCGAGATTTATGACGAGGGCTATGTCGCAAAGCGTATGGAGATTGGCGCTGTGATTGCTGCAGCTCCGAAGAAAAATGTTGTTCGTTTACGCCCTGAGCCGGAGGATGTCATCATTCTTTTGGGCGGTCGTACCGGCCGCGATGGCTGCGGCGGTGCCACAGGCTCTTCCAAGGCACATGACGATCACTCCTTAGAGTCCTGCGGTGCCGAGGTGCAAAAGGGTAACGCGCCCGTAGAGCGCAAGCTGCAGCGCCTGTTCCGCAAGGAGGAGGCCGCCCGGCTGATTAAGCGCTGTAACGACTTTGGCGCCGGCGGTGTTTCCGTTGCCGTGGGCGAGCTGGCAGACGGTCTGTTTATTGACCTTGATAAGGTACCCAAAAAGTACGAAGGCCTAGACGGCACAGAGCTCGCCATCAGCGAGTCGCAGGAGCGCATGGCCGTGGTGGTAGCCCCTGCCGACGAGGCACGCTTTATGGAGCTGGCTCACGAGGAAAATCTGGAGGCCACCCGCGTTGCTGTTGTCACCGAGGAGCCACGGCTTAAAATGCAATGGCGCGGCGAGCTGATTTGCAATATTTCCCGTGCATTTTTAAATACCAACGGCGCCGCCAAGCGCACAACTGTTTCAATCAGTGCGCCCGAGGCTCCGTCCTATTTTACCGCAGAAACTCCACAGGATATAAAGGCTGCATGGCTTTCCATGCTCTCTGATTTAAATGTTTGTTCTCAAAAGGGTCTGGTTGAGCGGTTTGACGCCTCCATTGGGCACGGCACCATACTCATGCCCTTCGGCGGTCTGCATCAGCTAACTCCGGAGGATTGCATGGCAGCCAAGGTGCCCGTTCCCGGCGAAACAGATACGGCAACCCTGATGTCCTTCGGCTATCAGCCCCGCCTGTTCCGCGAAAGCCCCTTTGATGGCGCTGTGTATGCCGTAACAGAATCTTTGGCTAAAATCGTGGCTGCCGGCGGTGACCGCAAGGACGTATATCTCACCTTCCAGGAATATTTTGCTCGTCCCGGCAGCGAGCCAAGCCGCTGGGGCTTGCCCTTTGCGGCTCTTCTGGGCGCATATAGGGCGCAGACGGCTCTGGGCATTGCCGCCATCGGTGGTAAAGACTCCATGTCCGGCTCGTTTAACGATTTAGACGTGCCTCCCACGCTGGTTTCCTTTGCCGTGGCACCCGTCAGCGCAAAGGCTGTTGTTTCCGGCGCGCTGAAGGAAGCCGGCAGCGCTCTGTGGCTGATTATCCCGGATCGCAGCGCAGACGGACTCCCTGATTTTGACGATATGAAGCAAAAATACGATTATGTGCACGAGCTGATTGCCTCCGGCAAGGTGCGGGCCTCCTATACCGTTCGCGAGGGCGGTATTGCGGCCAGCCTTTCCAAAATGGCCTTTGGTAACAAAATCGGCATAGAGCTTTCTGCCGATGCAATGAGTCGCCTCTTTGTACCCGAGCTGGGTGCCATCATCTTAGAAACCGCGGCAGATGAAGCCATCCATGGGATTAAGCTGGGCCGCACCGTGAAGGAGCCTGTTATCAAGGCCGGTGACGTTAGCCTTTCCATTGACGAGCTGCTTTCTGTTTGGCAGGCACCCTTAGAGGGCGTATTCCCCACGGCCACCAAGGCAGAAGCAAAGGAGGTTCCTGCTTTTACGGGCAAGACTTCTTCTGTGATTGTGGCAAAATCAAAAATTGCACGGCCAAAGGTGTTTATTCCGGTGTTCCCCGGAACAAACTGTGAGTATGACTCTGCCAAGGCCTTTAACGATGCCGGTGCGCAAAGCGATATTTTTGTATTGAAAAATCTGACCCCGAAGGACATTACCGAATCGGTTGCCGAAATGGTTAAGCGTATTAAGAGCAGCCAGATTATTATGATTCCCGGCGGCTTTTCTGCCGGTGATGAGCCGGAGGGCTCTGGTAAATTTATTGCCACCGTGTTCCGCAATCCCGCCATCCGGGATGCCGTAACCGAGCTCTTAGAGCAGCGTGACGGCCTGATGCTGGGTATTTGTAACGGCTTCCAGGCCTTGATAAAGCTGGGACTTTTACCCTATGGAAAAATCTGTGATCTGGAGGCAGATTCTCCCACGTTGACCTACAACGAAATTGGACGCCATGTGTCCCAGATGGTCTATACCCGCGTGGCCTCCTGCCTGTCGCCGTGGCTAGCCGAATCCAAAATCGGCGATATTCACGCCATTCCCGTTTCCCACGGCGAAGGTCGCTTTGTGGCAAGTGAGGCATGGGTGAAGCGGCTAGCTGAGAACGGCCAGATTGCCACCCAGTATGTAGATCTGTCCGGTGCGCCGGTACAGACAACACCCTTTAACCCCAACGGCTCCGTGTGCGCTATTGAAGGCATTACCAGCCCCGATGGCCGTATTCTGGGTAAAATGGCACATTCCGAGCGCAAGGGTGGGGAAGTGGCAAAGAACATTATTGGCAATCAGGAGCAAAAGCTGTTTATTTCCGGCGTTAAATATTTCTCATAATAGCAGGAGGGTGCTTCATGCTGCAAAAGCTTAACGAAGCCGCAGATTATATCCGCAGTAAACTACAAATCCGGCCCGAAATTGCGCTGGTTTTAGGCACCGGTCTAGGAGACTTTGCCGCAGAGCTTACCGGCTCTGTGGTAATCCCCTATGCTGACATTCCGCATTTTCCTGTCAGCACAGCCCCCTACCACAAAGGGCAGCTGGTGGCAGGGGAGCTCGCCGGAAAGCCTGTTTTAATTATGCAGGGCCGCTTTCATTACTATGAGGGCTACACCATGGAGCAGGCGGCCTTTCCCGTGCGGGTGTTCTGCCTTTTAGGCATTAAAACCCTGATTCTCACCAATGCGGTAGGTGCCATTAACACCGACTATCGTGTGGGAGATTTAATGATGATTGAGGATCACATTAAATTTTTTAACGACTCCCCTCTGCGCGGCTCGAACTTAGACAGCTTCGGTCCCCGTTTTAACGATATGAGCAATGCATACACGAAGAAGCTGCGGGATTTGGCGCGGGAGATAGCGGAAACGATGCATATTCCTTTAAAAGAAGGCGTCTATGCATACATGCCCGGCCCCAGCTATGAAACACCGGCAGAAATTCGCATGCTGCGTACGCTGGGCGCCGATGTGGTTGGTATGTCCACCGTGCCGGAGGTGCTGGCTGCCGCCCATGCCGGCATGCAGATTTTCGGCCTTTCCTTCTGCGTTAATATGGCTGCCGGAATTGAAAAGGAAATTACGCATATTGGCTTTAGCAAAGCCGGAATTGAACACTTTACAAAGCTTATGTGTAAAATGATTAAGGACATGTAAACTATAATTTATCTACAACGCAAAATACAAGACGTAGTCTTATCCAATGGAGGATATATGGTCAATCAGAAAAACATAAGAAATTTTTCCATTATTGCACATATCGACCACGGCAAATCCACTCTGGCCGACCGTTTGCTTGAAAAAACAGGCCTTTTAACCGAGCGCGAAATGGAGGCGCAGGTGCTTGATAATATGGATTTAGAGCGCGAGCGCGGCATTACCATCAAGGCTCGCGCTGTTCGTCTTTTATACCGCGCCACCGACGGGGAGGAATATGTATTAAACCTTATTGATACCCCCGGTCATGTGGACTTTAACTACGAGGTATCTCGGAGCCTGGCGGCCTGCGAGGGTGCTCTTTTGGTGGTGGATGCCGCCCAGGGCATCGAGGCACAGACTCTTGCCAATACGTATCTTGCGCTGGATCACGATTTGGAAATTCTGCCTGTTGTAAATAAAATTGACCTACCGGCGGCACAACCGGAGGTTGTCATCGGCGAGATTGAGAACATCATTGGCATCCCCGCCGAGCACGCGCCGAAAATCTCCGCAAAAAACGGCATTGGCATTGAGGCTGTGCTGGAGCAGATTGTTAAGGATGTGCCACCGCCTGCGGGTGACCCGTCGGCGCCTCTTTCCGCCTTGATTTTTGATAGCTTTTATGACCCCTACAAAGGAGTTATCATTTACTTCCGTGTGATGGACGGCACGCTCAAAACCGGCGACATTATCCGTTTGATGGCAACAGAGAAGGAATTTGAAGTAGTGGAGCTGGGGTACTTACATCCAAACGGCTTTTTAAAATGCGATTCTCTTTCTGCCGGTGAGGTTGGTTACCTGACCGCCTCGATTAAAAATGTATCCGATACCCGCGTGGGTGATACCATAACCCTGAAAAACCGCCCCACAAAGGAACCTCTTGCCGGTTATAAGCAGGTCAACCCCATGGTGTTCTGCGGTATTTATCCGGCAGACGGTGCCCGTTATGACGATTTGCGAGATGCTCTTGCCAAGCTGCAATTAAACGACGCTTCTCTTTCCTATGAGCCGGAGACCTCCGTAGCGCTGGGCTTTGGCTTTCGCTGCGGCTTTTTGGGTCTTTTGCACATGGAAATTATGCAGGAGCGTTTAGAGCGTGAATACAATCTGGATTTGGTCACCACCGCACCCAGCGTTGTATATAAAGTGAAGAAAACCAACGGCGAGGAGCTTTGGATTTCAAACCCGACTAACATGCCCTCCGGCAGCGAGATTCTCTATATGGAGGAGCCCATGGTAAAGGCCGACATCATGACTCCCACCGAGTTTGTGGGCAGCGTGATGGAGCTTTGTCAGGATCGCCGGGGCGTTTATCACAACATGACCTACATTGATACAGACAGGGCACAGCTGCATTACGACCTGCCCTTAAACGAAATTATCTACGACTTTTTTGATGCATTAAAGTCCCGCACCCGCGGCTATGCGTCATTTGACTATGAAATGACCGGCTATGCAAAATCCGAGCTGGTGAAGCTGGATATTCTCTTAAACGGCGACATGGTAGATGCCCTTTCCTTTATTGTGCATTCCTCCAAATCCTATGCCCGGGGCCGGAAGATTGCAGAAAAGCTGAAGGCGGCCATCCCCCGTCAGCTATTTGAAATTCCCATTCAGGCGGCCATCGGCAATAAAATTATTGCCCGCGAAACCGTCAAGGCCATGCGCAAGGATGTGCTGGCCAAGTGCTACGGCGGTGACATCACCCGAAAGAAAAAGCTCTTGGAAAAACAGAAGGAGGGCAAAAAGCGGATGCGTCAGGTGGGCAGCGTAGAGGTGCCGCAGGAGGCCTTTATGTCCGTGCTGAAGCTGGACGAATAGATAGGTGCATGGCTTTTTTGAAGCCTGTCCCGCTCCAAATTCCCGAAAGAAAGGTAAAAAAATGACCGGTATTTACATTCATTTTCCCTTTTGTATTAAAAAATGCAATTACTGCGATTTTGTTTCCTACGAGAACCGACTCACAGAGGGAGAGCGCTATGTTTCGGCGTTGCTTTTGGAAATGGAGGAATATCGCGGAGAAAAAGCGGATACAGTATACCTTGGCGGTGGTACGCCCACGGCCCTGTCGCCACAGCTCCTTGCCCGGGTGCTTCACGGCGTGCGAGATTGCTTTTCTCTCTGCCCCGATGCAGAAATTACCGTTGAGGCCAATCCCGGCACCTGTGACCGGGAGGCCTTTTTACAATTAAAAGAAGCCGGTGTAAACCGAATCAGCCTGGGTGTGCAGTCCTTTGTGGATGAGGAACTGTCGCTTTTGGGACGAATTCACTCGGCAAAAGAGGCAGAGGAAGCCGCAGAGAATGTTCGCAAGGCGGGTATTTTAAATCTGAGTCTGGATTTCATGTTTTCCACCCCGGCGCAAACCAGGGAGAGTCTTACGTATTCGCTCGATACCGCCCTTGCTCTTCATCCCCAGCATCTTTCCTGCTATAGCCTGACGCTAAGCGAAGGAACCCCCTTGGAAAAAGCCGTAAGCCGCGGCGAGCTGCTTTTGCCCGATGAAGAAGCAGACAGAGAATTATATCATTTTCTTACTGCATACCTAGAAAAGCGCGGATACCATCGCTATGAAATATCCAATTTTGCCCGCGAGGGCTTTATGTCCCGTCACAACACAAAATATTGGCAGCGTGAGCCATATATCGGCCTGGGGGTAGCCGCACACTCCTTCTTCCGTGGGTGCCGCTATGAAAATCCTGCCTCTCTGCCGGCTTATTACAGGCGGACAGAGCAAGGCCTGCGCCCTGCGGGAGTTCCGGTTACGCCGGAGGATGCCAGGGCCGAATTTTTCTTTTTGGGGCTGCGCCAGACAAGGTGCGGCGTTACCCGCCGGGATTTTTTCAAATGCTTTGGCATGCCCCTTGAGGACTGCTACGGCGCGACCGTTCAAAAGCTTTGCGCTCTTGGACTTTTGGAGGATGACGGTGAGACGCTGCGACTTACAGAGCGCGGTATTGACGTTTCAAACGCCGTGTTCTGCGAATTTCTGTAAGCCTGACGACACCTTAAAGGGAGGTTTTTTTGTGCATAAAAAGTGGTTTAGAATTGTTTTTCGACAGCGCGTTTTTGTGATTCTTCTGCTCCTTTTACAGGTCTGTCTGATGGTTTTTACCGTATATAGCTCCAGCCGCACCTATAAATGGATTCACTACTTTTTATATGTTGTCAGCATCGTTGTCGTGCTGCACATTATTTCCACATCGCAAAAACCCTCTTACAAGCTGATTTGGTCCGTTACCATTCTGCTTTTTCCGCTCTTTGGCGGCCTTCTTTATATTTTTATCCGGCTACAAACCCTTTCTCCGGGTTTTCGGCGGTTCTTTTCCGAGGCTGAAAAGCGGACACTTCCCCTTTTTAAACAGGATGAAAAAACCGACCGCGCCCTGCAGGATGCTGCTCCTGCATATAAGACGCTGGCACATTATTTAATTAAAACCTGCCGTCTTTGCGCCTACCCCAACCGGCACGTGGAGTTTTTATCCCCCGGCGAGGAGAAATTTGCCCGAATGCTGGAGGCTTTACGGGGTGCAAAGCGCTTTATTTTTCTGGAATATTTTATTATCTCCGAAGGAGAGATGTGGTCCGCTATTTTAGAAATTCTAAAAGATAAGGCCGCTGCGGGTGTGGACGTGCGTCTGATTTACGATGATTTGGGCTGTTTTATGAAGCTCCCCATTGATTTTCAAAAGCAAATGGAGGCGTATGGCATTAAATGCCGCATTTTTAACAAATTCCGCCCCGCTCTTTCTACCCTGCAAAACAACCGCGACCATCGAAAAATTGCCGTAATAGACGGAGAATGGGCCTTCACAGGAGGCATTAACATAGGAGACGAATATATTAACAAAGCCTCCTTGCTCGGCCATTGGAAGGATGCCTCCCTGCTCCTGGGCGGCGAGGCTGTCAACAGCTTTACATTGATGTTTTTAATCATGTGGCAGGCCCTTACCGGCAAGCAGGAGGAGGCCTCTCCCTTTCTGACGGCACCCAAGGATGCTCCCGCCGAGGATGGCTTTGTTATCCCTTACTGCGACAATCCCATAGATGATGAATACGTTGGCGAGCAGGTATATATGAATATGATTACCGGTGCGCGGCAGTATTTATATATTGAAACACCCTATCTGATTCTTGATGACAGCGTGACCGCCGCGTTGATTTTGGCTGCCAAAAGCGGAGTGGATGTGCGGATTATCACACCGCATTCGCCGGATAAGTGGTATGTGCATATGACCACTCGCTCTTATTACCGGGATTTGATTCGGGGCGGGGTTAAAATTTATGAATATACCCCCGGCTTTATCCATTCTAAGGTCATGGTGGCTGACGATATGGTAGCTGTCGTGGGCAGCATTAATCTTGATTTCCGGAGCCTTTATCTGCATTTTGAATGCGGTAGCCTTTTACTGCAAACAAAGGCAGTGCTGGATATAAAAGAGGATTTTTTAAACACCTTAGACGGCTGTGAGCAGGTCAGCGAAAAGGCCTGCCGGGTCGGCTTTGTAAAAAAGGTCATGCAGAGCGTGCTGCGTCTGCTGGCCCCTTTGATGTGATGCTATGAAAGTGATTACGATTAACGAAAATGATGCAGGACAGCGCGTAGATAAGTTTTTAACAAAATTCTTGCCGGCCATGCCAAAAAGTCTTTTGTATAAGCAGCTGCGCAAAAAACGCATTAAGCGAAACAAAAAGGCTCTTAGTGCACAGGATATTCTGGCTGCTGGTGATGAGCTTTATTTGTATATAAACGATGAGTTTTTTACGGAGCAACCGGCCGAGCTGCCGGCCGCAGCGCCTTCTCCTGTGATTGTGTATGAGGATGAAAACCTGCTGATATGTGATAAGCCGGCGGGGCAGCCCTCTCACGGTGGCGATGCCTCCCTGTTAGCCGGCATTCAATACTATCTGTATCAAAATGGAGCATATCACCCAGAAAGGGAGCAAAGCTTCCGCCCCGCGCTCTCCAACCGGCTGGACAGAAACACCCGCGGCCTGGTGCTGGCCGCCAAAAACGCGGCCTGTCTGCGTGCCTTGAATGAAAAAATAAAAAACGGAGATATTGTCAAATCCTATCTGGCGCTGGCAAACGGAAGCTTTAGCCATAAAACAGGGCGGCTGACGGATTACCTGCTGGCAGATCCCGCAGAAAACCGCGTGCACATTGTTTCACAAAAAACATTGGGTGCAAAGTGCGCCGTCACGGAATATGAGGTGCTCAAGACCGGTGGAGGACTGTCTCTGCTTAAATTAACCCTACTGACCGGACGCAAGCACCAAATCCGTGTGCAGCTGGCCCATGCGGGTCATCCCCTTGTGGGGGATACAAAATATGGCGCTCCCAAGGATGCCCGCTTTTCCTATCAGGCTCTTTGTGCCTGCAGTCTGCACTTTAACTTTATAGATGAGGAAGGCCCGCTACGGAATATCGCGGGTAAAACCATAGATATAAAGGAAGATGAGTATTTAAAATTGATAACGATTGACTGTTTTTGATGTTGCATTTTTTTGGCTCGGGCGTTAGAGATGAACGCCTGCAGACCTCGGACATATCCATAGATCCGGGGCTTTCTGAGCTACTTTAAAAAATAGAAATCTTTTAAGGGCAGAAACAGTTTTCGTCCACCTTAAAGGGGCTGTAGCAAAATGCTACAGCCCCTTTGGGGATGGACGCAAAATAGCGCAGATTGGACAAACTGAGTCCCGAAGGCGTACGTGGGTACGCCGAGAGGCGAAGTTTGTTCGAAGTGCAAAGCATTTTAATCTAATAAATCGTTTTAAAACGATTTATTACCACTTATAATTGTATTCTTGTAATCTCTTTCCAATTACAATATATTATTACAGGCTTTTTATGCTTTGCACGGTCTGGGCATTTTGCTACAGCCCCTATTTTTTTTATTTTATCAATTCCGTTCCCATGAAGGGTCGCAGTGCCTCCGGCACAGAAACGGTGCCGTCTGCATTTTGATAATTTTCCAAAATGGCAGCAACCGTACGGCCTACAGCCACACCGGAGCCGTTTAAGGTGTGCACAAACTGTGGCTTTTCTGCCGCGCTCTTTTTATATTTGATACCGGCACGTCTTGCCTGAAAATCTTCAAAATTACTACAGGAAGAAATCTCCACATATCTGCCGTAGCTGGGCATCCAAACCTCTAAATCGTATTTCATGGCCGCGGTAAAGCCCAGATCGCCCACACAGATTTTAACCACGCGGTATGGCAGGCCCAGACCTTTTAAAACAGCCTCGGCATCGGCCACCAGCTTTTCCAGTTCCTCATAGGACTTCTCCGGCTCAACAAACTTCACCAGCTCTACCTTGTTAAACTGATGCTGGCGAATCAGACCTCTTGTGTCCCTTCCGGCAGAGCCGGCCTCGGCACGGAAGCAGGCAGAATATGCCACATGGCGGATGGGGAGGTCTTCTGCCGAGAGTATTTGATCCCGGTACAGGTTCGTCACCGGAACCTCTGCTGTGGGAATCAGAAAATAATCTGTGCCCATAACCTTAAAGGCATCCTCTTCAAACTTTGGCAGCTGGCCCGTTCCCACCATAGAATTACGGTGCACCATGTAGGGCGGGAAAATTTCGGTATAGCCGTGCTTTTCCGTATGCATGTTTAAAAAATAATTAATAACGGCGCGCTCAAGCCGTGCGCCAAGGCCTCTGTAGACCGTAAAGCGGGCGCCGGTGATTTTCGCTGCGCTGGAAAAATCCAAAATACCCAGATTTTCGCCTAAATCCCAATGGGCTTTAGGCTCAAAATCAAAGGCAGTAGGCTCGGCGAATTTTCTGATTTCAATATTATCCTCATCGGTCTCTCCATCCGGCACCGTATCATTCGGCAGGTTAGGAATGCGGAGCATCCGTGTCTCAATAGCTTCATCCAGCTCTCTAACCTCTGCATCCAGCTTTTTTATCTGCTCAGACAGCTCCTTCATTTCCGCAAAAATGGCTGCTGTGTCTCCGCCTTCCTTTTTAATGCGGGGAATTTCCTTGCTGACGCTGTTCTGCTTGCTCTTTAGCTGCTCTACCTCATATAACGCATCGCGGCGGCGGCGGTCAAGCTCTAAAAGCTCATCAATTTTATCCTCTTCCTTACGTCGTGCCAGAGCCGCTTTTACCTTTTCTGGTTCCTGTCTGATTAGTTTGATATCCAACATGTTGCAACTTCCTTTCCGTTTGTCTATTCGTTTATGCTTCGTTTATAATTCAGCTGTGCTGTTTTAATGGCCTCTATCTCCTCATCGGACAGCTCAAAAAGAGACTGTCCCTTGTGAATCGGTTTTAAATATGTGGTGGTTTGCTGGCGGGAATAGACGCCGTTTAAAACAAAGCCTGTGTCCTGGCCATCTAAAATCGCAGCAGCAAAGCTCAAATTTGAATTGTTACCGCCAAAGGCGTTGTAGCGAATGGCGCCCACTTTTTTTACGCAGGCCTTCGTTTCTCGTTCAAGACGCTTTAAGCGTTCTTCTGCCTGGTTATAATGATCCATAATCTCCGTACATTTTTTATAATAATTCACAATGGCTTCTGTAATATCATGACCGGCACCATCACGGAGAATTTTTTTTGACCGTCTGCTCACCCTGATGGAAATAATCAGAGCAATAAAAGCAAACAAAAAACCGACCAGGCAAAAAATAACACTATAAAACAAAATTAACTCTTGTGGTATCTCAAAACCAAAAATATTCATATAGTTCTCCTACCTGTTTCTTTTTTTATTTTCTTATGTAAACCTCTTTTTTTGCTTATATATTGTGTCTCTTTTAAGGTTTTAACTCTTATCTATATTAGAATATATAATTTTTTTAAAAAACGAAAATAGGCGCTTTTTTAAGCTTCCATTTTTTTACAATTATCCAATTATTTTCATTATTCTTTCAAAATCATCATTGTTATAATATTCTATCTCTATTTTTCCCCGATCCTTTTTATTTTGGATTCTTACCTTGGTCCCCAGGGAATCAGAGAGTCTTTTTTCCAGAGTTAAAAGGTAGCGTTTCATTTCCTCATCCACAGGATTTTTTTGCTTTGGCTTTTTTTCTTGTTGTATGGTTTTTATAAATGCCTCTGTTTGTCTTACCGTCAAGCCTTCATCAACAACCTTACGTGCCGCGATGAGCTGAATTTCTTCATTATCTGTTGCCAGCAACGCACGAACATGACCAACAGTCAACTCCTTATTTAGCACAAGCTTTTTAATTTCATCCCCAAGTGACAACAGTCGAATGCTGTTTGCAATGGCAGAACGGCTCTTCCCCATTTTTTGTGCTACCTGCTCCTGTGTCATAGAGAATAAATCCATCAACTCTCTATAACCACGTGCCTCTTCAAAAGGATTTAAATCCTCGCGCTGCAGATTTTCAATGAGCGCAATCTCCATAGTTTCTCTGTCATCATAATCCTTAATAGTGACTGGTACCTTTGTCAGGCCGGCGAGCTTTGCTGCGCGCCAGCGTCTTTCACCGGCAATAATTTTATAAAAGCCATTATCTTGTTTTTTTACAACAATCGGCTGCAATATTCCATATTTTTTGATAGATTCAGCCAGCATTTCTAATTTTTCAGCATCAAAATCCGTTCTGGGCTGGCTTTTGTTTGGTTCTATTCGAGATATTTTAAGCTCGGTTTGCGATTCTAATTTTGTGCTAATGACCTCGTCCGTGTTCAGTAACGCTCCAAGCCCTTTTCCTAAACCGGTTTTCATATTTCTTTCTACCCCTTTCTTTCATTATTTTTAAGTATTTCCTTTGCAAGCTTCATATAACTTTTTGCTCCCTTTGAGTGCTTGTCATAACTGATAATCGGCTCACCATAACCGGGTGCCTCCGAAAGTCGCACGTTTCTTGGAATTACGGTACGCAAAATGCTGTCCGGAAAATATTTATTTACCTCTTCTGCCACCTGGTTGGAAAGGTTTGTTCGGGAATCGTACATTGTCAAGAGAACGCCTTCAAAGGTTAGCTTTGGATTAATTTCATTTTTCATACTGTTGACGCTTTTTGTAAGCATACTGAGTCCCTCCAAAGCGAAATATTCACATTGAATGGGAACCAGCAAGCTGTCCGCTGCGGCAAACGCATTTAATGTGAGAAGACCAAGGGAAGGAGGACAATCCAGAACAATATATTCAAATTTTTCTCGAACACTATCCACGGCCCGCTTGAGTCTTTCCGTTCTGTTTGTCATCGACACCAGCTCAACCTCTGCTCCGGCAAGATTAATATCTGCCGGACAAACATAAAAATTCTTTATTTTTGTTTCTAAAATTGCTTCTTTTAAAGGTAAATCATTAATAATAACATCATAAATAGAGTTCTCTAATGTCTCCTTATCGAAGCCGGTTCCGCTCGTTGAATTTCCCTGAGGATCAAAATCAATTAATAGCGTTCTTTTTTTTAAAGTTCCAATACAGGCGGCTAAATTAATTGCAGTGGTTGTCTTTCCTACGCCACCTTTTTGGTTTACAACGGCAATTACCTTTGCCATGGTTTTCTCATTCCTTTCTACCTCTCAAAAACGCGTAACTTCCTTTTGCATTTTTATACATGCACTTTTTTCTTATTCTTTTATAACACACCGGTGCAATAAACACATCGGAATGAAATCCGTTAGGATTTCAAACTAATACTGTGTTTATTATACCACTATATAATCCTTTTTTCAATCTTTTTGTTTCACATGAAACAAAAAAAACAAGACTTTTGTAAATCCCATCACAAAAGTCTTGTTTCACGTGAAACATTTTCTTTATTTACTTATTTCTAAAATTTCAAGCTCATACTCTCCGTTTGGCGCTGCTACCATCACCTTTTCTCCCACTTTCGCACCAATTAATGCTTTACCTATAGGAGACTCGTCTGAAATTTTATTTTGCATCGGGTCTGCTTCTTCAGACCCTACAATACTATATACTTCTTCTTCATCCATATCAACATCTAGTACTTTTACCTTTATTCCAATAGAGACAGTTTCCGTGGATATTTCCTCTTCATCTATTATTTTCGCATTTTTCAACATTTTTTCAAGCTTTACTATTTTTGCTTCCACTTCTGCCTGCTCATTTTTCGCTTCATCATATTCTGCATTTTCGGATAAATCTCCAAATCCGAGAGCAACCTTAATTTTTTCGGATATTTCTTTTCTTTTCTCTGTTTTTAAATACTCCAGTTCCTTTTCTCTTTCTTTAAGACCTTCATACGTCAAAAAAATTACTTTTTCTGACATGCTGTCACCCCCTATTACTAACATTAATCTTTAATACAGTATTATAAACAAAATTATTCTGTTTGTCAATCAATATTTTCAATTTTAATAATTCGTACATTAAATTCCCCGGTAAATCTTCTGGCCGCACTTTCTAAAAAACTGCCATATTTTTCTATCATTAAAAATTCCAGAGCCGCTTGATGCAGCTTTACATATGAAAGAATTGAGCTTTCCTTTTTATTAATTTTAAAATATACCCTGTTATGATAAAAAGCAGATAAAGAAATATCAAGGTCGCATCCTTCTTTTTCTTTATTTTCATCCACCATCACAACTAGCTCGTCCTTTTTTCTTTCTTCTTTTTCCACGGAAATATACAAACCATATTCATTCATGAAATAATTGATTAATGGCAAAAAGGATTCCTGCTTTTTTGTTTCTACTCTAATTCTTTTGACATGCCTATATAATTTCATAATCAATGCTTCTGCCACTTTTGGACGATCCGTCACAAGTACCACCGTGCTTTGGTTCATCTCCAGGTTTTTCTTAGCAGCACATTTTCTTAGTATATCGAAAAATTTATGATTTATAATACTATTTCCCAAAATCATTTGAAAATTTTCTTTTATTTTTTCTAATAAAATTTTTTCTTGCTCAACATCGTCTGCAAGCAAAACGTGTGTGATATTTTCACTTTTTAAATAGGTAATCCACCTTTCTATCATTCGGCCACTCATTTTTTTATTCACAGGAAGTCCATACATAAAAAAAGAAATATTCACACACTTTTTTTCCTTCTTCATGCTTTCAAAATAATTTTTTAAAAATATTTTCTGATACAAATTTGGTTTGTTTTCTTTCTTATATATAAGTGCTGCCTTCATATAAAAATTCCTCCATATATTGTAATAAATCATTACAATATATGGAGGAAAATCTAAAATAATTCAAAAAACTTTTCTCTGTCATATAATACATTGAGAACATCTAAAAGCATTTTTGCAGAAATGCGTTCCGGCAGGCCTAATAAAATTGCCAAATTTTTCCTTTTTTCTCTGCTTTCCTTTCCGCCTGATAATCCAAGCCGAAATAAATCTGTTTTTGTAATTTTTTCTTTCTTTCCTTCGTCTGTCTCATATCCGGCAAGTGTAAGTGCTCTTATAAGAGCTTCATCACGCATACCCTCTACGCCTAAAAGTCCTTCCTTTCCGGGCTTTTCCTTTCTTTTTTCCTTACCCTCTAAGGAAGGAATAAAAGCATGCTTTACATTTTTTCCAATTAGACAGCTTTTGATATAATTTCTTATTTTAAAGCCGGCGCTGTCTGAATCAGTTAAGATTATGACGCCTGTTTCATCAGCAAGCCGTGAGAGCAGACGAAGCATTTCTTCATTTTTAAAAATCATAAAGCCATCGGTACAAATGATATTTGCATCTACCAAATAAGAAAGTCTTATTTTATCATACTTTCCTTCTACAACGATGGTCTCTTTTATCCTGATCAATGCACTCTCACCGGCAGAACGATATAATAAAAGCTGTTTCCTTCAGCGGGCTGAATCACAACAGGATTAAGAGCAGTGGAAAAACTCAGCTTAATTTCCTTACAGTCTGCATTTTTAAAAGCTTCTAAAAGGTAACGCGGATTAAATGCAATTTCAATCGGATCACCCTGCATTTCCACTTCAAATTTATCCTTTACCTGACCCAGCACCGTTTCACAGTTTATATGCACCTGTCCGTCTTCTATTTTTAGGAGAACATGCGCTTTTACCGCCTCACTGGCAATTAAAGAGGCACGGTCAATGGAATCTGCTATATCTTTTGTATCCGTTACAATAAATAAGGTGTTTTCGTGCTTTGCCACACCTTCATAATTTAAATAATCACCATCAATCAAACGAGTTGTAACAGTACAATTTTTCAAGGTCAGCTGTGCTTGCTTATCACTGACCTTAATTTTTACCTCGTAATCTGTTTCTCCTAAAAGGGATAATAACTCTCTTGCTGTTTTTCCCTGCATGATAAACTTGAGAGGATTTTCATGAATGAGCTCCTCCCGGCGAATAGCAAGTCTATATCCGTCACATCCAACAACACTCAGCTCGTTTTGTTTCACGTCAAACAAAATACCGGTTAAATAAGGCTTTGTATCATTTTGCGATACGGCATATACGGTTTGACGGATCATATTTTTCAATAAATATTCTTTTACACAAATATCATCAATTGCATCAATTTCCTGTGGGCGGGGAAAATCGTCTGCACCGGCAATGGAAAAATTAAATTTTGCGTTGCCGCAGGAAAGCAGGATTACATTACTTTCATTCACTTCAATTTTTGCTTCATCGACATGTGCAGGCAGCTTTTTCACAGCGTCTGAAAAAAGGTTTGCTTTAACAACACAGCTTCCCTTTACGTCTACCGTTCCGGGAATGCTGCAATCAATGCAGAGCTCTAGGTTATTTCCCAAAAACCGAATTTCATTTTCCTTAGCTTCAATAAAAAGACCTTCTAAAATGTTCATAGTACTTTTGCTGGCAACGGCTCTTTCTGCAATATTGACTGCATCCAGCAAATCTGTTCTGCGACAGGAAAATTTCATTTTTTTCACTCCGTTCTTTAATAAGAAATATAAAAATATAATCGTTATAGTAGTATAGACTGTTGATTCTGTTGAAAACCCTTATAAGCTTTATCATATAAGGATTTTCACCTATGGATAAGCTTGTTGATAATCTGTAGAAAAAAAACACAATCCACAGGAGCAAAAAGAGAAATTTACAAATATTTACAGATAAATATTTATTCACAGCTTTTCCTACAGGAATTAACAAAAAATAAACAGTTAACTGTTGAGAAGAAAAAGAGCAGTAAAATACAGGCTTTTCTCCTCTTTTTCCTAAAAAAGGAAAAGAAAAAGCGAGGAATTTAGGCATTTTTCATTTTTAACAGGGGTGTTGATAAATATTTCTCTTTTTCTTCATTTTTCTTTCCTTATTGTAACATAATTTAATAAAAAAAGGAAGATATTTTTAAGTTATTTTTACATTTGTGTTTCTTCTATTGATGTTTATTCCGTTTTTTGGTAAAATACTATGGAGTATAAGGCGGTGATACATTGGTTGCTATTTTATTATTTTTACTTGCGGTTGCATGTTGTGTTTTTTGTATATATACAAAAAAAAAGAATATCAGCCCGACATGGTTTACATATGAAAAACATATTATGGCAGGCTTGTGTATTTTAGGTGTGCTCATTCGGTTTTTGTTTATATGGAAATTTCCGGCTGGTCTCAATCAGGATGAGGCTTCTATTGGATACGATGCCTTTGCGGATTTGACCTTTGGTATGGATAGAAATGGGGACCATAATCCGGTGTATTCCGTTGCTTGGGGCAGTGGGCACAGTAGCTTGTATCTTTTTTTAATAAAGCCCTTTATAGCCCTTTTTGGACTTAATACTTTTTCTGTAAGGATTGTCAATGCCATTTTCGGTTCTTTGGCTCTTTTTGCTTTTTACGGCACGGCAAAAAAATTGCGGGGGCCGCTTTTTTCACTTGTGGCCTTGTTTATGCTGGTGATTAACCCTTGGCATATTATGATGAGCCGTTGGGGACTTGAATGCAATTTATTTCCCAATGTATTTTTAATTGGCCTGTATTTTTTGCTAAAAGGAGAGGAAAAAAGAATTTTTTATCCTCTTTCGCTTTTCATTTTTGGCTTATCCTTATATGCATATGGAACCTCATACATGTTTGTACCGGTATTTTTAGGCATTGCGGCGATCTGTTTATACAGGCAAAGGAAAATAGAGCTTAAAATGTTACTTGTTTCGGCGGCAGTTTTTATTGTAACAGCAATTCCTATCTTTCTTTTTATGTGCATCAATATTTTTCAGCTTAAGCCGATGGATTGGGGATTTTTATCCTTTCCGCGTCTGGCAGAAGGAAGATACCATACCACGGTCACGGTATTGGGTGGTGATCTTGTCAGACAAATGCTGCGAAATCTTGGTACGTTTTTAAAAATTTTAATAACAGGAAATGATGGATTAATATGGAACAGCATTCCCGGCTTTGGGGTGCTTTATATGTTCTCTCTGCCTTTTGTGTTTTTAGGTCTTTACAGCCTCTGTACAGATAAAAAAAACAAGGGACGATTTTTACTTATTACGATGTTGCCGGCAATTTTTGTTTTGGTTTTACTCAGTGAGGTCAATATAAACAGGGCAAATATTGTTTTTCCGCTAATTATCTATCTTGCTGCAGAGGGAATTTATATGACGGTAGGACGGGGAAAAGGAGTGTTTTTCTCTGTTATCACCGTTTATTTAGCTTCCTTTTGTATATTTACCACGGTCTATTTTACAAGCTATCAAAAAAAGATAGGGTCGGCATTTTTTGAAGGCTTTGGTGAGGCATTAACCTATGCGGCAGAGCAAACAGATGATACGATTTATATGACAGAATACGTGAATGCACCTTACATTTTTGCTTTATTTTATGAAAAAGAAGACCCGCAGCATTTTATTGACACGGTGGATTATGCTTATAAAAACACTTCCGTAAGACCGGTCAACAGCTTTGGCAGGTATGTAACGGGCCTGCCGGAAGAGCTTGAAAAAACAGAAATTTGCATTGCTTCGGAAGGGGAAGCCGTGCAATATGACGATGCTAATTATGAAAAGAAAAAATTCGGTGGATATGTTGTCATATCCGGGAGGAAATGAACATGATCTCTGTGATTATTCCGGCATATAATGAAGAAAAAAGAATAGAGGCCACCATTTATAAAATAGA
Source organism: Oscillospiraceae bacterium (assembly GCA_015068615.1). Classification (GTDB taxonomy): domain Bacteria; phylum Bacillota; class Clostridia; order UBA1381; family UBA9506; genus UMGS755. Next base: position 35,915 of record SVKE01000005.1, read on the forward strand.
GGAGGCACTCCTAAAAAGCGGAGAGGCCTTTGAAATTCTTGCTGTTAATGACGGCAGCCGCGACAAAACTCTGGAGGTTTTACAAACAATAGAGAGCCCACATCTTGTGATTTGCTCCTATGAGCAAAATAGAGGTAAGGGTGGAGCTGTCAAGCATGGCATAGAAAAAGCCTCGGGAGAGGTGGTTGTTTTTACGGATGCAGACCTTCCTTATCCACCGGAAAACATCCCTTTAGCAAGAAAGATGCTTGCCGGCGATTGTGATTTAGTGTTAGGTAGCCGTGTGCAAAACAGGGAGGGAAAAAAATATCCCTGGTATAGAAAAGTTATGTCAGAAGGGTTTGGACTTTTTGTCAATCTAACGCTCCGGCTGAAGGAAAAGGATACCCAATGCGGTTTTAAGGCCTTTAAAAAGGAAGTAGCAAGAGAAATTTTCAGGCGCGTCACCTTAACCGGCTGGGGCTTTGATGTGGAAATGATTTTTATTGCTAAAAAGCTGGGATATAAAATCGGACGATTGCCGGTCACACTTTTTCATGTGAACGAGGGCTCAAAAATTCATATAGTAAGAGATACTCTGCGTATGATGGGCGAGGTTTTCACGGTACGAAAAAACAATAAAAACGGAATGTATCGGTAAGTAAAAAAAATTAAGGCAAATAGGCGCGATCAAGCGGCAGCATAAAGCCATCTAACGCGCGGCTCATGCAATCGCCGCCGATAAGTCTGCCCTCATACACCAAAAGATTTACAAAAACCGGCTCTTCGGTAGGGTAAGGAAAATTCAGCACGGGGTAACCATAGCAGGCAACCCGCTTTCCGCAATACCTAGAAAGATCAAAGCCGCAGACGGTCTGCAGCCGGTTATATTCTATATACACAGCGTCTAAGGGATCGGGAATGGTGGTAAATCGTTCTGTTTCTCCGGCAGGATCAACCTCCCAGCCATAAAGAGCAAGACAGCGAACGCGCGCCTCTGTGGTGGTTAATTGATGTGTATGTGTGTTCTTTTGTATTTCTTTAATAATTATTCTTCCCCATAAGATAAACAAAAGAGAGAGTAAAATCAAGGATAAAATTAAAATTAGGTTTTTGGTAAAAAACCGTCTCATCAGTATTCATCACACCCTTCCATTTTTTCTAACATGCAGGAGTTATAGGCAAAAAGCGTAAAAAGCCTTTTTTACATCATATGAGAAGGGTTGAAAACATATGAAAAAAATGGTATGATAAAAAAGAAAATCAGGAAGAGGAAAAGCACATGCATTTTAGAAGAATACAAGCATTACAAAGGAAGGTAAAGGCTGATTATATATTGATTTGTTCACCGGAAAATCTGTTTTATTACAGCGGCTTTACCGGTGGCGAGGGCACTGTGCTCCTTGGTAAAAATGAACGTCTTTTGTTTACGGATTCGCGCTATATCGTCCAGGCAAAGCAGGAGGCACCCGATTTTGAAATAAAAAATGTGGCAGAGCAAAAGGTGTCACAGTTTTTAGCGGAGAAAAAAGCAACAAGCATTGGCTATGAGGCAGAGTTTGTCACCGCCGGAGCCTATCTTCGGCTTTGCGAGGCGTTACCCGGAGCCGTGTGGCTTCCTGTGGATGAAGAGGTTCTGGCGCAGCGCGCTGTTAAGGATGCACATGAGTTTAGTATGACGTGTCGCGCCGCAGAGCTTGCAGATGAGGCCTTTACAAAGGTTCTGCCGATGCTAAAACCGGGTACACGGGAAAAGGACGTGGCTCTTGCGCTGGAATGGGAGATGCGAAAAAACGGCGCACAGGGTGCCTCTTTTGAAATTATCTGTGCCTCCGGTGTGCGTTCTGCTATGCCGCACGGGGTTGCAGGAGAAAAAATAATGGAAAAGGGAGACTTTGTTACCCTTGACTTCGGTTGCTTTTTTGAAGGCTATGCCAGCGATATGACCCGCACGGTGGTGCTGGGCAGGGCGACGGAGGAGCAACGAAACATTTACGAAACGGTGCTTCGGGCACAAAAAGCAGGACTTTCTGCCATCCGAGCCGGCATCACAGGCAAAGAGGCCGATGCCGCCGCACGCAGCATTATTGAAGAGGCGGGCTATGGTGAAAACTTTGGTCACAGTCTGGGTCACGGCACAGGCCTGATGATTCATGAGGCACCGACGCTCTCACCACGCTCGGAAAAGGAGCTTTCCACCGGTATGCTTGTCACCGTGGAGCCGGGCATTTATGTGGAAGGACTGGGCGGCGTGCGAATTGAGGACCTTGTTTGTGTGCAACAGAACGGACATTTAAATCTGACAAAGAGCGATAAGGAGCTGCTGGAGCTGTAGCTCGGCAGGGAGGGTTCATATGATTGCAAAAATAAAAAGCTGCGGCCTGTTAGGCATAGAGGGCTATGTGGTAGAGGTAGAGACCGATATTTCAAACGGCATGCCCGCCTTTGAGGTAGTGGGACTGCCTGATACGGCGGTTAAGGAATCCAAGGAACGGGTTCGGGCGGCCATGAAGAATTCCGATTTGGATTTTCCTCAGCGCCGTATAACGGTGAATCTGGCACCGGCACACATCAAAAAGGAGGGTCCGTTTTATGACCTTCCCATTTGTCTGGGTCTGCTTCGCGGCTCGGGGCAGCTACCGGGAGATGAGGCAGATGAATATATGTTTTTGGGAGAGCTGTCGCTGGACGGCGCTCTGCGACCGGTGACGGGTGCCTTGCCCATGGTGCTCTGCGCAGCAAAGGCCGGCATTAAAAAAGTCATTTTGCCCAAGGAAAATGCACAGGAGGCGGCCGTGGTTGAAAACATAGAGGTCTATCCCGCCGGCACTCTGGCAGAAATAGTGGCACATTTTTTGCAAATTGAAAGACTGTCCCGGGTGACGGTGGATGTCGAAGAAATCTTTCGGCAGCAGGCTGTCACTTGTGCCGATTTTTCTGAGGTAAAGGGACAGGAAAGCGTTAAGCGAGCTCTGGAGGTGGCCGCTGCCGGCGGTCATAATGTTTTACTAATCGGCTCTCCCGGCTCAGGTAAAACCATGCTGGCGCAGCGCCTGCCCGGCATTTTACCAAGCCCGACAATGGAGGAAGCGCTGGAGATTACAAAAATCCACAGCATCGCGGGGGTATTGCCCTCGGATACGGCACTTATCACGACCCGTCCCTTCCGCAGTCCGCACCATACCATATCAGCCGTCGGACTCTCCGGTGGCGGGCGAATCCCACGCCCCGGCGAGGCAAGCCTTTCGCATAACGGTGTGCTGTTTTTAGATGAGCTGCCGGAGTTTAATAAAAGTGCTCTGGAGGTGCTGCGCCAGCCCTTGGAGGATGGCAGAGTGACCATTTCCCGCGTCAACGCCACCCTGACCTACCCCTGCAACACCATGCTTGTCGCGGCCATGAACCCCTGTAAATGCGGTTATTACGGAGACCCTGTGCGCGAGTGCAGCTGTAGCGAGGCGCAAATTCATACATATTTATCCAAGGTCAGCGGCCCGCTTTTAGACAGAATTGATTTACATATTGAGGTGCCCTCTGTTTCTTATCAGGACCTTGAATCCGGACGGCAAGGGGAATCCTCAGAGTCCATCCGCAAGCGCGTCAACGAAGCACGCATGCGGCAGGCAGAACGCTTCGCAGGAACAGGCATTTTCTCTAATTCCCAGATGTCACCGTCTCAGACGGCGGAATTTTGCCGCTTGGGTAAAGAGGAAAACGAGCTTTTGAAAAATGCCTTTACCAGGCTCAAGCTTTCTGCGCGGGCGCACAACCGGATTTTAAAGGTAGCTCGGACCATTGCGGATTTAGAGGGAAGCACGGAGATTAAAACCGCGCACCTGGCAGAGGCTATCCAATACCGGAGCCTTGACAGGAAGTATTGGTAATTTATAGGAAAATATCCATAAAACTCTTGACCTTACGCGGACAATCATATATAATATTAGAGATATGTAAAAAGGTGGATTGCAAAAAACGGGAGGTAAACCATGATTAAGGTGGCCATAATGGGCTATGGAGTTGTCGGCTCCGGCGTCTACGAAGTGATTAGAAAAAATGAAAAGAGCATTGCAAAAAAAACCGGAGGCAAAACAATTACGGTTAAGCATATTTTAGATTTGCGTGACTTTCCCGACCATGAGCAGCCGCAGCTTTTTACCAAAAGCTTTGAGGATATTGTAAACGACCCCGAGGTGGCGATTGTTGTAGAGGTAATGGGCGGTCTGACCCCGGCCTATGAATATTCAAAGGCGGCATTGCTCGCCGGCAAAAATGTTGTCACCTCCAATAAGGCATTGGTGGCAGAGCATGGCACAGAGCTGATGCAAATCGCCAAGGAACAGAACGTAAACTATCTGTTTGAGGCCTCCGTTGGCGGCGGCATTCCCATTATTCGTCCTCTGAGCCAATGCTTGGCGGCCAATGAGCTAGAAGAAATTTATGGCATTTTAAACGGAACCACCAACTTTATTTTAACAAAAATGATTACAGATGGAGCCGATTTTGAAGAGGCTCTTGCAGAGGCCCAGCGCTTAGGCTATGCAGAAAGAAATCCCGAGGCAGATGTCGAAGGATACGATGCCTGCCGCAAAATTGCAATTTTGGCATCACTTGCCTCCGGTAAATATGTCAACTGGAGCACGATAGAAACAGAGGGCATCACCAAAATCACCCGTCGGGATGTTGCCTTTGCCGAAAAATTTCAGGCAGTGATTAAGCTGATTGGCCATGCGAAAATCACCGAGGACGAGAAGGTATATGCCAGAGTTTCGCCCATGCTGATTCCCAAGGGACATCAGCTGGCAGATGTAAATGGTGTGTTTAATGCCATTTTGGTTAAGGGCGATTCCATCGGCGATGTAATGTTTTATGGTCAGGGTGCGGGCAAGCTGCCCACGGCCAGCGCCGTTGTGGCAGATGTGATTGATGCTGCTAAGCACATTCATACCAATAAGCTGATTACCTGGAAGGAAGTAAAGGAGAACTTCATGGTAGACCCGGATACGGTGGTGGCTCGCTTCTTTGTTAAGGCAAACGCGGCCGAGGTTATGAAGGACTTCCCAGGAGCAGAGCCATTGGGTGATGAGGCCGGCACCTGGTACTTTGTGACAGAAGCCATGCCGGAGGGTGAGTTTAAGAAAAAGCTAAACGGCCGCGGAGACTTTATCCGCGTGCTGGAAGGATAATAGAAAAACAGAGGGGCTGTAGCAAAATGCTACAGCCCTTTTTCATGAAACTTTCTATGTGCAAGGCGGCGAATTAATACCTGTTTTTCCCCAAATAGAAAATAGCCAGTGTGCCGGGGCCGGAATGAGCACCGACGACGGGGTCGATGCAGTTCATCAGCGTGCCCTTAACAGAAAATTTCTCTAAAATCAGGCGGCGGACATATTCTGCATCCTCCTCGCAGTCACCATGAGCAATGTAAATCATTTGCTCCTCCGGGTTTTCCACGGTCTCTTCCATGTGCTTCACAAGAGCCTGCAGAGATTGCTTTCTGCCGCGAGCCTTTTCTACAACGGCAAGCTTGCCGTCATCATCCATATGCATAACGGGCTTTACCTGCAAAAGAGAGCCAAAAACCGCGGAGGTACTGGAAATGCGGCCGCCCCGCTTTAAAAAGAATAAATCATCGCAGGTGAACCAATGGCACATGCGCAGACGATTATCCGTCAGCCACTGCGCCACCTCCTCAATGGATTTTCCTTCTGCCTTAAGCTCTGTGGCATGATACACCAAAAGGCCTTGGCCGAGGCAGGCGCAGAGAGAGTCGACGGTGATAATTTTTCGCTCGGGATACTTCTCCTTTAAGCTGTCTGCCGCGATGGTAGAGGACTGGTAGGTGCCGCTTAAGCCGGAGGAAAAGCCAAGGTATAAAATATCCTGTCCCTCCTTCAAAAAGGGCTCAAAAAATTCGGTAAAGGCCTCGGGCGAAACCAGGCTGGTGGTGATGTGCTCCTTGTTGCGCATCATGGAATAGAATTGCTTTAAATCCGTTGCCTGTCCTTTTACATAGCTTTTTAACTCCTTATCCCCTACATGAAATGTAAAGGATATGATAGCCACGCCGCATTGTTCAATTAATTCATCTGTCAGATTTGCCGAGGAATCCGTTAGAATTACATAACTCATTGAAAACTCCGATCTGTCCGCAATAAGCGGACGGTTCTTATATTTATTAAAGCTATAAACTACCAAATCTAGTAACCAAAACTATTTTAACATATAAAGGGAACAACGTCAAGCCCGATATGGTTATTTTACAAATTTTTCATAAATTCATAAATTTGCAGATAAATAAATATCCACCCATAACGGGTGGATATTTATTGCAACAGAAAAAAACAAAAACCACGGCATAAAGTGACAATTTCATGTCAAAAAGTAACTTGCTCCCTGCCTTGTGCCGAAGCCTCCTCTTGAGCGGGGAGCTGTTTTTGCACCAGACTCTCGCAGCGTTCCTTTAGGGCAGTCAGCTCTAGTCGCAGGGAAAAAAGCTGGTCCTTTAGGGCGGAAAGCTCTGCTTTTAAAAAGGCCAGTGCCGCATCAGAGGCCGGGGGCATCGGGGGCTCCTCCTGCAGGGCGCCCATGCGTCTGGCAAACTCCTCCGCTTCATAGCCGGCAAGTCGGGGACGAACCGGTGGCGAAGGCTCATCCGAGAGCTCAGGCATTGCATAAAGGACAAGGTCGCGGCCGCTGCTGTGACCATAAGCCTGCCGGTTGCTGCCGTTTTCACTCAGGGTAAACAGGACCGGCTCTAAAGCGGCATCCTTCATATAGCGGAGCGGTTTTGACCACCTTTTACCACCGTCGGAGGAATAAGAGGACATAATACTGCCGTTTTCGCGCCAAACAAGATACAGCTTTTCTCCGTTTTTGCAGAAAATAGGGATGGCATCGGCAGGGCAATCAAGATATACCGTCACCGGCTCTGTAAATTCGCCTTCCGGCGATTTTTCAAAAAAGACAAGGTTCGTCACGCCGGACAGCGATTTTAGGGCGGCGTAATATATTTGGTCATTCGGCTCAACCCAAAGCCCGCGCACAAGGCAGTCTGCAGATGGGTGTACCGGAACAAACCGGCTAAATTCCTTGCGGGACCATCGGTAGAGTCGGGAGCCGGTGATACCGCTCTCATTTTCATATAAAAGGGTTAGCTCCGTGCCGGTGTGGGCCGCGGCGAGAAAGGGCGGCGAAGTGGGGGTTATATGGTCAATCACAGCAGGAGGTCTGTCCTCGGCGGTAAGAAGCTGATGAATCAGCATGTATTTTTCCTTGTGCGCAATGATGTAAAAAAGATTGAGATGGTTGCCCATGGGGAGTAGGGTGAAGTGCTTTGGGTAGGGGCTTGCGGTCTTGCTTTCTAAGAGGACGCTTTTGCGCCAGGTTTCTCCGTCGTAGCTCAGGTATAAAATACTGCCGGCTTTATCCTGACAGACAACATGGATTTGTCCGCCGGAGGAAAGCGCGCAAAAATCTTCACAAATGTCAGGAAGCAACACCTCAAAGTGCAAAAAGTGTACCCCCTCTTTTCTGCGGTAGCAAAGACCGTAAAAAGGTTTTATAAAAAAATGCCACCATTTATCATGATGACGAACCAGGTATTCCTGCATATGGTTTCGCTCCTTTACAATGGCTGATTATTTCCATTTTATGTACGGAGAAAAGACAATATGAATGGTGGATTAAGAAAGGGATTATGCGGCAGATATTGAATAAGGTTGATGCAAGCAGAGGCGATTGCGCTTGATGTTCCGGCACAGCTAACCGGAGGCCGAACTCTTGTTCCGGCAAGGGCCGTTTCTGAGGCCTTTGGCGCTTTTGTTGATTGGGATGAGGCAACAAGAACGGTTATTATCATAACCGAGTAGTTCGACGTAAAGGGATAAAGCATAATAAATAATGGTGCTTTCATTTGCTGTTAAGCAGGGGGAGCACCATCATTTTTCGCAAAAATAGGGGCTTGACAAAAAGACATAAATCATGTACAATAATGTGGCGGTGCGTCAGGCACCAAGCATATATTAGGACAGGTATCGAAGTGGTCATAACGGGGCTGACTCGAAATCATTCGAAATATTGTGCCGTTCTGACCATCAGAACTGCTCGTAAACCCCGATAAAATAAGGGTTTTTGAAAATTT